>CALZIZ010000137.1 GCA_945787465.1 uncultured Desulfuromonadales bacterium | reverse complement strand
GGTGGCTTATCCCGATTATCGCTATGCTGCCCAAACGCCAAAAGGTGCCGAGGGTATCACCGCCGAAGAAATCATGGATATCCATAACGAAACCTTTGCAGAGAAACCTGAAGAAACCCGTGTCTTCAGGCTTGGAGTCGTTGATTAAGGCCTTGCACCGTCCCTGGAATGCCTGGGCAGGCAATCTCTCTCTGAGGACTGCACCCGACTGATTTCTATGCAATTCGAGAAGGAGGGAAGTTTAATGGTCCTTGAAATAAACGTCTCGTTGGCGATCAGCAGCCAAGACCTTGCCGAGAGACTCTCCGAGATACTGGCTGAGATGGCGGACGTCAATATCTTGGAAATTTTCGGCCCTGATGGCGCCAAAGGGACTGTTGCCAAACAGGCCGAGCAGCATATCATCATCGTGGATGACCGTCCCGCGGCGGGAGATATTTTTCCCAAGATCGATTCCCTGCGAAACAGTTACCCCCAATCGCCCATCTTCGTAGTCGCCGCCGACCCACGGCCGGAGCATATTGTCGAGGTCATGAAGGCGGGGGCGGCGGAATTCTTTTTCAGTCCTTTGGATCCCCAGAAACTCAAGGGGGCCGTTGAGAAGGTTCGTGCCCAATGGGTTCGCCCAGGAAGGAGCACTAAGGGATCTCTTTACAGTTTCATCAGCAGCAAGGGAGGATTGGGCTCTACGGTTATTGCCGTCAATACGGCAGCTGCCCTGGCAATGCGTCGTAAGGGCGGGGTTGCCCTGATGGACATGAGCCTTGAATCAGGAGACATCTCTGCGCTGCTGGATGTCGTTCCTGCAACCACCATCGCGGATATCCGAAAAAATTACCATCGTCTCGATTTTGCTTTGTTGCAGGGGGCCATGGTCAAGCACCTGACCGGGCTCAACCTGCTGGCAGCCCCGAAATCCCCGGAGGATAGCGAAAATATTCGTGCCGAACATGTGGAGAAAGTCTTTCGCCTGGCCAAAAACCTTTTTGAATCGGTGATTGTTGACTGCACTTCCATGTCCGTCAATGACTGCTCCCTGGAGGTGTTTAAGGCCTCGGAAAAGGTTTTCGTCCTCACGGATCTTTCCGTGCCCGCAATCCGCAACGCCTCCCGGCTCATGGAGCTTATGCAGAAAAAGGGAATAGCTCCGACAAAAATAGAGGTTGTCGTAAACCGTTTTATAAAAGGGAAAGTTCCCACCCTTGATGAAATCGAAGAGTCCTTGAAAAAGAAGGTGTTCTGGCTTTTCCCCAACGACTTCGACAGTACGATTTCCTCCATGAACCGGGGAATCCCCCTGGTCAAATGCCACCCCAAAACCGGCATTGCCAAAAACATTTTTGAATTTAGTGACAAACTCATAAATCCCCTGACCCAAGGGAATTACCGTGGGATCAAGGGGCTCTTTGGAAAAGCTGTTTAGGAGGGCGACGTGGCAATTAAAGGACTGCTTTTCAGGACCAAAAAAAACATCGAGGAAGAAAATTCCATTGGAAATATAGCGTCTATGCAATCAACAGGCGTGAATCAACCGCAATTTGAGAAGGATGAGCTGTTTTATAAGATCAAGCATAAAATTCACAACCGGTTGGTAGAAGAATTAAATCTTAAGGCGCTTGAGACTCTCGATGCCGCGGAAATTCGGCCGGAGATATCAAATATTATCGAACATTTCCTTCGAGAGGAGAATGCCCTTCTCAACGAGGAAGAAACCAACTCCCTTATCGACGAGATTCTGGACGAATTAAAAGGGCTGGGCCCGATTGAGCCGTTTCTTAAAGACCCGACTATCTCCGATATTCTCTGCAACGCTTACAACAATATTTATATTGAGCGTTTCGGGGTTTTGGAAAAGACCAGAGCTCGCTTTTTAAACGATGCCCACCTGATGAACATCATCGATCGGATCGTCTCACGGGTAGGGAGAAGGATCGACGAATCGACTCCTATGGTCGATGCCCGGCTAGCTGACGGTTCCCGAGTCAACGCCATCATTCCTCCCCTGGCGATAGACGGCCCGATTCTTTCCATCCGGCGTTTTGCTGTAAACCCCTTGACAATGGAAGATTTGATCAAATACCAGACCCTTACGCCGGAAATCGCCAATTTTCTTGCCGGATGCGTGCAGGCCCGACTGAACATCCTGATTTCCGGAGGTACCGGGGCCGGTAAAACAACCCTGTTAAATGTGCTGTCGGCTCACATTCCGAATCGGGAACGAATCGTGACCATCGAGGATGCCGCCGAGTTACAGTTGCAGCAGGAGCATGTGGTTCGTATGGAAACCCGACCTCCAAACATCGAGGGGACCGGAACCATCACTCAGCGTGACCTGCTGCGAAACAGCCTGAGGATGCGTCCTGACAGAATACTCATCGGCGAGGTGCGCGGCTCGGAAGCCTTCGACATGCTTCAGGCCATGAACACCGGGCACGAGGGGTCATTGACCACCATTCACTCCAATTCGCCCCGCGACTCGCTGACCCGGTTAGAATCGATGATCCTCATGACCGGCATCAACCTGCCGGAAAAGGCGATGCGCTTTATGGTGACCTCGGCACTCGACGTGATCGTCCAGGTTTCCCGGCTTGCTGACGGGACCCGAAAAATCACCACAATAAGCGAGGTGACCGGCATGGAGGGCGATGTTATTACCCTGCAGGAAATTTTTACCTTTGACAAGAAGGGCCTCGATAAGGATGGAAGGGTGTTGGGCGACTTCAAGGCCTCAGGAATTCGGCCCAAGTTCACAGAAAAACTGGAACTGGCCGGGTTTGAGCTACCGAAAGATTTTTTCACTTCGGTGCGCTATTACGGATAAGGAGTGGCCATGGACAAGTTGACCTTATTATTGTTGGGCACCGTGTTTCTCTTCGCCGTCTCCCTTGCCGGAATGATCTATCTAGTGTTGAACGAAAGCCAGTTCAACCAAAGGAGGGCCTTGAAAAGGAGGCTGCTTTATATGTCGGCAGGCGGCAAGCTCGGCCATGAGAAGCTGGCGCTTTACAAAAAAGAAGCCCTTCGGGGGGCCGGACTTCTCGAACGGGTTGCCTTCTCCCTGCCTCGCATCAGCAGTCTCGACCGCATGCTGCTCAAAGGCGGCCTTCCGCTCAACGCCTCCACCTTTATTCTGGTCAGCGTCGCTCTGGCGAGCATCAGCTATCTGGCGGGATATCAATTTCTCCCTCACCCGAGCGCGGCCCTTGGCCTGGCCTTCCTGGTCCTGTTCTTGCCTTTTTTGCTGTTGAGGCGGGCCGAAAGACAGTCATTGGCGAAATTTCAGGAGCAATTGCCCGAGGCTTTGGATTTTATGTCCAGGGCTTTAAGGTCCGGGCATGCTCTTTCGGGAGGTTTCGAAATGGTGGCCAAGGAGATGGAAGACCCAATCAAAGCTGAATTTGCCGCTATGGTGGATGAAGTCAATCTTGGACTTTCCTTCAAGGAAGCCATGGAAAACCTCTGCACCAGGGTTCCTCTCCGAGATCTGAGGTTTTTCGCCATCGCCGTACAGATACAAAGGACAACAGGGGGCAATATCGCCGAAATTTTTGACAACATCAGTTATCTCATTCACGAAAGGACGAAATTCCAGCGGCAAGTCAGAACCCTTACCGCCGATGGGCGGTTATCGGCCTGGATCCTTTTTCTTCTGCCCGTCGCATTGTTCGCCTACATCTACTTCGTGAATAACGAATATATTTCTCTGTTATGGACTGAGCAGGTAGGCCGATACATAAGTTTATCCGCGCTGGCCTCAATGATTTTCGGGGCCCTGGTGATGAAAAAAATCGTGAGAGTAGAAATGTAGGGACAAGCTATGAAAACTGTTCTGGACTACGCTTATCGCATTTTGGAAGATCTCGATTACTTCGCTATTCTGGCCCTTGTCTTTCTGGCAACCGGCCTGGCCGTAGGCTCAATTTGCTTAATGTTTTTTCGAAAGGAAAAGGTTTCGGGCAGACTTTCCAAACTTTTATCCACTGAAAAGCAGATACCCGGGGCAAGGCAGAAACTGATCCAGGAAGAAGGCCATGGTTTGGTGGCCAAAATGGCCAATCCCCTGCACAACATTGTCGCCCCCAGTCAGGAGGCCGCCAAAAGGAAGATCCGTCTTAAATTGCTACAGGCGGGGTTTCGCTCGAAACAGGCCTACCGCAACTATCTGGCGTTGAAGGTCGTTTGTACCGGCCTGCTTCCATTGATTTTCCTGGCCCAGAACCTGTTCTTTACCATGTCGCCACAGACCGTAATGATTTTTATCCTTCTGGCGGGTATCGGCTTTTTCCTCCCCGATCTTGCTCTTTCAAGTCTGGTGCAAAAGAGACGACAGGGAATACTGCAAGCCATACCCAATGCTCTCGACCTGATGGTCGTCTGTGTGGAAGCGGGGCTTGGCCTGGATCTGACTTTCAAACGGGTCGGAGACGAAATCAGACCTCTTAGCGAAGATTTGAGCGATGAGTTTTATCTTGCCAACCTTGAGGTCCAGGCGGGCCGTCCGCGGGAAGAAAGTTTGCGAAACATGGCCCTGAGGACAGGGGTTTCCGAGGTGCAGAATTTGATGACCATATTGATTCAAACAAACCGCCTGGGCACCAGCTTGGGCAAAGCCCTGCGAATTCATGCCGATGCGATGCGCACCAAAAAACGCCAGGTGGCAGAAGAAAAGGCGGCCAAGGCCGGGGTAAAGCTTGTCTTCCCCTTGATCTTCTTTATCTTTCCGGCGATGTTCGTTGTTCTCATCGGGCCGGCGGCTATTCGCATTGCAAAACAACTGCTTCCAGCATTGGGTGGCCCATAAAAATAATAATTTATTGCCAATGAAATTCGGGGAGGAAATACATGTTTAGACAATTTTCAAAGATGAGGACTTCAAAAAAACTCGATGGAGCCCAGTTATTTTTTCTCAGGGGCCGTTTCATGTTTTTTCTCCTTCCGTTCTTTCTCTGTTCCTGCACCACGACTGTTGTCAAACATAAGAACTTTAGAGACATAGATCTGGCTGACATTCCAATGGAGGAGTTGAGGCTGGAGGAACAAAACAGGCTGGAAAACCTGCCCGCAGAACAGTTGATCCGAATGGGCAGAAACCATTTGGCCAAAGGGGCAACACCGATGGCCAGGCTCCACTTTTTAAAGGCTCTGCATAAGAACCCGGAGTCAACGGCAGCATTGGTCGGTCTGGGTGAAACCTTTGAACTGGGGCATGAACCTCAAAAAGCCCGAAACGCCTATGCTTTGGCTTTGGAAATAGATCCGAAATTCGTCCCGGCCCTGGTTGGCAGAGGACGGCTTGACAGGGCGGAAGGCGCCAACGAGAAATCCCTGGAGTCGTTGATAAATGCCATGGGCATCAATGACATTGATCCGGCAGTTTTGGGCGAATTGGCCATAACTTACGAATCCCTTGGTATGGATTCTCTTGCAGAACCGCTTCATGCAGAGGTTGTGGCATTAAAACCTAGTCTTTCATTCAGTCACAACAATCTCGGATTTAATTATCTGCTTCAAAACCGCTATGACGAGGCCGTTGCGTCCTTTAGCCGGGCGCTAAGTCTTGACCCCGGAAACCAGCGCGTTAAAAACAATCTGGGAGCGGCCTACGCCCTGCGTGGAGATGAGGGCAGAGCGCTGCAAGTCTTTGAGACTGCCGTTGACAAAGCAGGCGCTTATAACAATCTCGGATATCTCTACATGACTTACGGCAAATGGAAAGAGGCTGAAAAAGCACTGAAACGTGCTCTGGAACTTAAGCCGGTTTATTATGCGCGTGCGCGCGAGAATCTGGATCGGCTCAATAATATCCGCGGGACAAATGGCTCAAAGCCCCAGAATTGAAAAGGTTTTGATCTCGGTGGAGTTACGCATGAAATATCTTGTAGCGGTTTTTTTGACATTATTTGCCTGTGGGATATGCCGGGCGGAGATCGTCGCTGTGACTGTGGAGACGGCCGAGGTTCGAAGCAACCCCTCCTTGGTTGCTTCTTATGTCGTGCTGGAAGCGCCCCGTTACTACCCCTTTTCTGTCCAAGGTGAAAGTGGCGATTTTTATGAGGTCATCGACTACCAAGGGAACAACGGATGGATTCTGAAGACGCAGGCCAGTGACGCCAAAGGAGTTGTGGTGAAGGTTGAAACGGTCAACATCCGTAATGGGCCAGGCACCAGCTACCCCATCTTGTTTAAAGCATACAGAGGGGTAACCTTTTCGGTTCTGAGGGAAAAGGGGGGCTGGTTGAACGTGCTTCATGAAAGCGGCAAGCGTGGATGGATTTCGAAAGCCCTAACTTGGGGACAGTGATTTTTGAAGCAATCGGCTGAAGAGGAATCTCCAGCATTAGATGCCACAGGGAATTAATACCTTTAATATTGCAGTGTTTTCTACCCCAGGAGGGAATCATGAAAAAGTTCATTCTCTTTGTTGTTGTTTTCCTTGCGAGCAGTTCCCTTGCCTTGGGGGTTCAACTCGGGCCTGCGACTCCGAGTGCAGACCACGGGGAGGTGAACCTGGGGGTTGGTTATTTTTACAAAGAGGCAGATTGGGGTGCGGTCGACATTAAGCAGAATCGAGCTTATCTCCACTTGGGGTATGGCCTGGGCCTTGGGGATGAACCTCGCTGGGAGGCCTATATAAGAGGTGGGGCGGCTGACCTGGACGCTGACGATCTCGACGGTGATTATGAGCCTTTCGCCAATGCGGGCATAAAAGGCGCTTTTTGGGATGGGCCCGTTTTTGGATGGGGGATGGTGTTGCAGGGCGGTTATTTTGCGGATTTTGAGGATAACAATTTAAAAATCGAACAAGTCTGGGAAATCGAGCTAGGTATTCCTGTCCAGGCCAGGCTTGGACGGGCCTTTCTGATTTATGCCGGGCCGGTTGCATACAAGGCAGAGGCGGATGCCCAGAACGGCATTGGTTCCACTGAATTGGAGGAGGACAACAACCTGGGCGGTTTTGGAGGATTTCGTTGGTCCGCAGGCAATGTCAGTTTTGAGGCGGAAGCCCAGTATAAAAGCGACCTTTCGGCGGGCGGCCTGATTTCAGTGCAGTTTTAAGATGAAACAAACAACCTGTTAACGCCGGTTTTTTTTGCAAGGGCTATATTGAGCCCATTTCATTGAATGAGGGAGGCTTGGCCGTGGGAAGATTATTGATCATCTTGGTGTTTTCCGGGACCTTAATTCTTGCTCTCCATGGCTGTGGGGGGGGAAGCGACAGTGGTTCCATCCATAAGGCTATCGCTGAGGACCCCGACAATGCCCCCCAGACAACCGGAGATGCCGACACGGGTAATAGCGAGGAGCCGGGATATCTTGGTGCCATCACTGATCTCGGTGACTTGGTAGAACCCCAGGGGGACCATTGGTACTACACCAAAGCCGCTGCAATAAACGACGCCGGAATAGTCATCGGGCAATCGAATGCAGGCAGACCCATAAAGGCTGCTTTCATGTGGGATCCCGCCACCGGGGAAAGAACTTTCCTTGGCATACATAGCGGAACTTATGATGACTATTACGGCATAAATTTCGAGAGGGCTGATCCTCCTAAGTACTTCAGGTACAGCGAAGCAGTTGATATCAATCAATCCGGGGTCATCATCGGTAATTCGACCACAGGGACCGGGTGGCCGGATGATGAAGAAAAAAGGGCCTTCATCTGGAAGGATGGTGTTGTTTTCGATCTGGCTCCGCCTCCTTATAACACTGAGGTAGGCGACGAGGTTTATAGAGTTAGCGGCAGTTATTCCGAAGCCGTCGATATCAATGAGAAAGGCGAGGTGCTCTTCACAATGGATGACGAAAGGGGCAGACACGCTTATTACTGGGACGGCATCAGTTTCAAAACCGACACTCTTAAATACTTCAACGCCGACGGGCCGACCGGTCCGGTGGAAGCTGAGGTGCCGGTGCTGATCGGCTTAGGCCAGATAGGCGGAGAGGATGCCGAGGCGGTCGCCATCAATGAAAATGGTCAGGCCGTTGTCAATTCCGGCGGGACGGCCGTATTTACCGACCTCAATTGGGGGGTCATCGAGTCGCTGAATTACCTGCCTGGAGCGACGGCCACCACAGCGGTAGACATCAACGATAGTATCCCTACCGGGCATATCATCGGAAATTCAGGCAACCAGGGGTTCTTCTGGGACGGGGGGGCCATGTATCCCATCGCTCATCTCGGCGGCGGGGCCAGCGAGGCGGCCGATATCAACAACCTCGATCAGGTGGTGGGTAACGCCTCCACTGAGGATGGATCGATCCACGCAATACTCTGGACCCTTGGAGCGGACAAGGAAGGAATTATTCAAGACCTTGGTACCCTGGGTGGGACCAATAGCTACGCGCTGGCGATCAACGAGGCCGGGCAGGTGGTCGGCTATTCGGAAACGGGAGAATTTTATGAGGAGGAGGGTGTGAACATGCCCATCAGGCATGCCTTTCTTTGGGATAAAGGGGTGATGTACGACTTTCCCTTTATTCCTCCTTATCCCTTTAGTGAGGCGGTAGCCGTAAATGCCAGTGGGGAAGTGGCGGGAAATTCGATCACCATCAACGCCCACTCCAGGGGGTTCTTTTTGGCACCGGCCGTTCCCTGAAGGACCCCGCAATCCGGGAAGCCACCATGGCTTCTCGGGCCTGACGGCACATTAGCATCCTCATTTGTTGATTAAGGGCCGAAGGCCGGAAAAAATCTGAGAGGGTGAATATGAACTCCAAAAAAATATACCGCAGATTACCGAGAGACGAAAAAGGATCAGCTGCCGTGGAGTTTGCCTTGGGCGCCCTGGTGTTTTTTACCGTACTTTTTGCAATTATCGAGTTCGGTATGTTGTTTTGGGTGAACCTCACCATGCAGCACGCCGTCAGGGAAGGTGCCCGTTATGCCATTACCGGGGATAAATCGAAGGATCCAACGCCAACCCAAGTCCCTGATGGAGACCCCGTTCGTGATCGCAACAGAGCCGTGATCCAGATGATTAAGGAAAGTTCCATGGGGCTCTATGACAAAGCCTGCTCTTCGAATCCGCCTGATAATTTTGGTACAGCAGGTGAGATCCTTGTGTTAAGGCTCGAATGCACCTGGCCAATTATGACCCCATTTATACGGAATCTCTATGAAAAGAGCGAATATAAGTTTTCTGTCAGCTCCACCATGAGAAACGAGGCATTTTCGCCATGACGACAGATATTGCGTTAAGAAAACTAAGTGAAGCCAGGGGCAATATTGTCGTGGAACTGGCACTGGTTCTGCCTTTGTTGCTTCTACTGGCATTAGGGGTAGCCGAATACTCCCTGAGCATCCATGCCAACAATATTATTGTCAATATAAGTCGGGAGGGTGCCAACCTGGCGTCAAGGACGTCAAGTGCCCCCAAGGACATTATGGACGCCTTGGCCGAAACCGCCGGGTCTTTAAATATGAACGATAACAGCATCATGTACATCACCAGGTTGCGAGGCCAGGCCGATGGTTCACCCGGGGCCCTCGAGCAGCACAGGAGGTTGATGGGCGGCTTTTCTCCATTGAGTAAAATCTGGTCCTGCAGTTTTGGGTGGCATGCCGGCAGTTGCATTTCTCCCGATCCCAATGACCCGCCCAAGGCCAATTTGGATATGGCCCTTAACCCTGGAGAGTTGGTTGATGTGGTGGAGGTATTTTACAACTCCCAGCCAGACACCCATTATGTCATTAAACACGACTCGGTACTGTACTCGCGAACCGTCTTCTAGGAGGCACCATGAAGGCATTAAAATCAAATAACAGCAAGGGAGCGGTTTTGGTCATTGTGGCTGTCTCCATGACCGCCCTTCTCGGCTTGGCAGGGCTTGCCATAGATGCGGGCATGGGCTACGGGGTGAAGGCCAAACTGAACGCCGCCCTTGACGCCGCAGGTATTGCCGCCGCCAAGGCCTCGTCTTCGGGGGCCTCACCAGATGAAAGAAAACTGAATGCCAAGGATGCAGCCGAAAGGTTTTTCCATGCCAACTACCCAGACGGCTACCTTGGGTCCACCCCCACTTTTGATGCGGAAAAATTTAATGTGGCTACCGAGCAGGGGCGTGTGATTGTTGACGTTTCGGCCACCGCCGAGGAACCGACCTTCTTTATGCGTGCGCTTGGCTTTGACAAATTAAACGTGAGTGCGAAAGCCCGGGTCATCAGGCAGGACCTTGACATGGCTTTTGTGGTGGATAATACGGGGTCGCTTAAACCGGTTGGGCTTAAGGTTGTGGAGGCTGCCGAGACTTTTATCGACAAATTCAACACGGAGACAGACAGGATTGCGCTTATCAGCTTTGCTTACGGGGCAGAGGTGGATGTGGCGATAAGAAAGGGGTTCCTGAGGGGCTTCGAAAAAACAGGCGCAAATGGTGTAATTACAAAAATTAATGGCTATAAGAATAACTTTGCGGGTCATACCAACTTTGCGGAGGGGTTCTGGAGGGCCAGGGAGCAGCTTAACAGCATCAACGAGGAAGATCGTTCCAGCCTCCGAGTTATCGTCTTTTTCACCGATGGTGCCCCAAACACCTTCTCTTCAACGTTTAATTTCGTCAATTTGGCTCCACCTGGCGACATGTTCGCCGGTTCGGTGTATACCGGTAGTGACCCTATGTCCAGTAGACCTCCAAGGGGCCTCTGGAGATATGACAAAAAACAAACTGAAGCTGCCCCCCCCTATGATAAGGAGGCTTGCTTTTTTTGCGATATCGCCAATGAGGTCCCAACTCTTCCGACTTATTACAACGTGCATGATCCCGATGACACCGAGTTTCGCATCTTAAAAGACTCTCCAAGGCAGGTAACCTCTGTCATGAATTATGTAAACGTTAACAGAGCGGCCAGGAACCTACCTGAGGACATGGCAGAGGCAGCAAGGCAGCAAGGCATTTTTGTCTTCACCTTGGGTATGGGGGCGAACATAACGAGCCCAACGGGGCCCGACGGCGAATGGGGTCAAGATATCCTCCTGCGGATGGCCAATGACAGGCGAATGAAGACTGATGCCGCATGGGCCCACTTGGCCAAAGATTACCACGCTGATCAACCCCCGGGAATGTACTGTCGTGCTGCGAATGAAACCGAATTAGATGCCTGCTACGACAGATTGGCCAGTGCAATATTGAGGTTGTCAATGTAGGACTTGATGTGAAAAAGACAGAATCATTGGAAAGCCGATGAGGAAAAAGAGAGAATTTAAAAAAAAGTTAATTATCTTATACCTTTGCGTGTTTATTTTCTTCCCACCCGGGATTGCGAACGAGTATGTTTTTGCTCACTTGAAGAGTAGTGTGTTGAGGGATGTTGAAGAGCTTATGGAAAATAACCAATATTACAAAGCTTATAATTTAGCAGACAAGTTTATTGATACAAAAGATCCAGAAATTATCGCTATTAAGAAAAAAGCCGAAGAAAAGGCATTGTATAGACAGACAAGAAAGATACCTGCACCTTAATCCCGAAGAGCAGGTGTATGAAGAAAAATGGAAACATTATAATTCACTGGTTTTGTTGAACTCTGAAAAGAGAAGGTCGCAATTAGCAAAAATTTCTTCAGACAGGATGAGTCAAATTGAATCCCGGAAAATTAAAGAGAAAATGGACCTGATTCGAAAGAAAGAGATCGGAATTGGTATGACCCAAAAGGAAGTCCGCGTGGGATGGGGGGAACCGGATTCCTCAACGATGGTGGACGGCCCAAGAGGACAGGTGGCGCAATGGGTGTACTCTGATTGGCGATATGCCTTTTTCGAAAAGGGAATATGTACAACGTTCACCCAAGGACTTAAACCTGGACCAGATTAAGCAAAGGTAGCTCAGCGGAGATGGAAAGATTTTTTTATCTCTGACTTCAGAGGGTGTGTTTTTGAACACCGAATTATGGGAGAAAAAAAGCGATTTCCTTGAGATGCAATGCAGGAGGGCAAGATGAAAACTTGGGGTTTTATTCTTCTGACCAGCGCGCTTTCTGGCTTGTTGCTCTTGTCCCCAGCACAGGCCGGAATGACTCCTTCGGGAGATTTCTCCTTGACCCTAGGGGTCGGATACCAGGTTTTCGAAGGCAATCAGAACCTCGAGGATGGACCAGCCTTCAGCCTTGCCCTCGGCTATGATTTCGATCAACACTGGGGCGCCGAGGGGACGTTTCGCATAGTGGATACTGAAACGGACTCAGGGCCGAACATCGATGCCAAGGTTTACAGTCTGCAACTCGATGGCCTCTACCATTTTCGTCCCCTGAAAAGACTGAAGCCCTACCTTGCCGCAGGCTTTGGGGTCTGTTCGACCGATTTCGACCCCGGTGGAAGCGATGAAGATCTTCTGGTTAATTACGGTATAGGTCTGAAGTATTTTCTAAATGATTCATGGGCTCTGCGTGGCGATCTCCGTCACATTATCATTATCAATGCCTCGGATGGGGACAGGACAAAGGACACTTTCAATAATTTAGCGACCACAGCCGGCCTGAGCGTTTTCTTCGGCGATGGCGATGACGCTTTGCAGGCGGTTGGCCAGGTGCTTGAATCGCTGCGCCTGCCTGAAAGCCTTCTCGATATCGTGGCGGCCTCTGGTAATCAGCCCTCGGACGAGGATAAGGACGGTGTTGCCGATATTTCAGACCAGTGCCCCGGCACCCCCCGGTGGGGGCTGGTCGATGAACATGGCTGCCAGCCCGGGGCCGGTGAGCCTTTTTATCTTCCGCTCAGTCCGAATTTCGAACCGGGAATGTACACAGTCTCGGACTGGCCTTCTCAGGAGGCACTGCCGGTGGCCAACTTCATCCTGAAAAACCCTGGTCGAGAGATTACCATCGAGGTCCACACCGACAACCAGGGCCCTGCCGAGTATAACCGACGTTTTACCCAGCGCCAGGCCGATAGTATTCACAGGTACCTGGTTGATAATTTCAACATCCCCCCGCATCGCATCGAGGCCAAGGGCTACGGCGAAGAGCGGCCCATCTCTACCAACGTAAATCCCGAGGGCCGCGAGCAGAACCGCCGGGTTGTGCTTTTCGCTGCTGCTGATCCTATCGCCGCTCAACTCCTTGCTCGCGAAAAAAAGGAAGACCTTATGAAAAAAACAGCAAGTGGAAAAAAAGATACCGGGCCCCTGAATGACACGGTAAAAAATATTCTGCTGGGATATTAATATTTCGTGCTCAGGTCGACGGTATGATGGCCAGGGGCCGTCTTCAAGGAGGGAGGCCTGGCGCACAGTAGGACGACCTGCACATGGCCCTCGAACAGTACAATTTGGATACGATGGGAGAAAAAACGCCAGGCCAGTACGCGTCTGGCGTTTTTTCTGTGGAGCCGCGACAGGGGAACCGGGTTTTTTATACTGTTATCGGGGCAGGGGAAAGAGAGCTGATCTCGTGAGGAGTAAGGGGTAAGGTGTGAGGAGAAAAAGCGCAATGCCTTTGTTTTTATTCGGTGGATTACGCCTCATTCTTCACCAGCTGACCTTTGCAAGGTTACAGAAAATGTAACTATTCAGCAGCCCTGAATCCTTTTGAGTCAAGGCCGAAGGCTGGATTCCCGCCCAAAAGCTCTGCGGGAATGACGGTTGCTTCGGGAATGCTCGGCCGTCATCCCCGAGTGTTTTTGTCGGGGATCCAGGTTTTCTGCCCGTGGCAGCCTGAAATGGGCTGAATAGTTACCAGAAAATCAGCAATGCGCCAACAAACTCAAGGATTCAGGAGAGAGAAAGACGGCTGTCCCTCCGAAGTTGTCCAAACTTAATTCGACCAGTTTGGTGCTTCTGAAGATTTGACAGTCGGCGGGTTTGCGGTAAACAGAAGGAAAGGCCGGTCTTTGATGAGAGGGGTCATTCAAGGGCCAAAGTGAGGCTGCTTTGAGGGACCATTTCTTTTTTCAGGAGGATGCCCATGACGATTGAGTATTCGGTGAATCCCGACGGCGAACGTTTTGCCCTTCCCGGGGCTGATGACTACCCCGCCGAATTGGCGCGGCTTGAGAAATTGGCCCTTGAACACCGCTCACGGGGGAGGGAAGTCGTTGTGGTGGTGGGAGTGGGGTTTGTGGGGGCAGTGATGGCCGCAGTCGTGGCCGACGCCGAGGACAAGCAGGGCCAGCCTAGCAAGTTTGTCATCGGCATGCAGCGCCCCAGTGTGCGCAGCTACTGGAAGATCCCCCTGCTTAACCGGGGCCTGTCCCCCGTCAAATCAGAGGATCCCGAGGTGGACCGAATAATCGATCGCTGC
>CALZIZ010000136.1 GCA_945787465.1 uncultured Desulfuromonadales bacterium | reverse complement strand
GACCTGGGGATTCACATCTCCATCGATGACTTCGGCACCGGCTACTCGTCTCTGGCCCACCTGAAGCGTTTTTCGGTCAATACCATCAAAATCGACAAGTCCTTCGTACGCGACGTGGAGATCAATTCCACCGATGCCGCCATTGCCTCGGCGATCATCGCCATGGGCAACAGCCTCGATCTCAAGGTCATCGCCGAGGGGGTGGAGACCGAAGGTCAGTTTTCATTTTTGCGCGATAAAAAGTGCGACGAGATGCAGGGGTTTCTTTACAGCCGGCCGGTTCCTCCGGAGGAGGCCGAGGCCATCCTGCGCCAGTCCGGCGGCAGACTGCCGACCCGGGGGGCGGGGGAGCCAAAGGGGTAGTGCATTAAGGTCATTCGCGAACAAAGGTGTCGATGTCGGTTTCGTGGACCATGCCCATCAGTCGGGCGTATTCGGATTCGATCAGTATGTAGTGATTGTGGGTCGAGTCGGCATTGAGTTCATAGATCTTCTTGATTCCGTGATCTTCGATGCTCTCGGCCATTTTGCGCAGCTGTTTTTCGAGTTTCAACTCCTTGTCCATGGCCAGTTCCAGGGCCCGACGCTCGTTGAAGTCTGATACCAGCAGTTTTTCCAGGTCGGTAAGCCAGTCCGATTCCTCAGCCTGGGGCCCTTCCATGAAGGCATCGAAGTCGGGGATGTCGGGCCCTTTGTAAACCTTGTAGAACCAGCGGGCATGTTCCCGCTCTTCACGTGACAGCAGTTCGAAGGCCTTGCGCGCCTCCTGGTCCTTGATGTGGCCAGCCGCCAGGCGATAGAAGTCCATGGCGTTCTTCTCGGTCTGTATCGAACGTTTGATCGCGTCCTGGACCTCGGCCCTGTCTTCCATCCCCAGTCTCCTTCCCCGCGCGGTTAATACCCTAACAAATACCTTAAATATCAGCACTGTCAACCTTCTCCCGCATCGAGAAGCGCATAAAGGGTTGGTAACGAAACCCAGAGGCCGGCATCGTCCGTCCCTGTCGGGCCCGTTTATCATTTTTGTTGAGGCTGGTAGAATAGTGAAGGAACGAAGGTTCGAATCGGGAGGGAATGGAGATGAAAGAGAGCGCGGTGTTCCCTTTGATGGTCTTTTACGACGGCGCCTGCTCTGTCTGTGCGCGGGAAATGGCTCATTACCGCAAACTCGACAGAGCGGGGCAGTTGCAGTTTGTCGACATCAGCGAACCCGGTTTTGCCCCCGAGGAGTATGGCAAAACCAGGGAGCAGTTTATGGCGCGCATGCATGTTATGGATGCCGGGGGAAGCTTTTTCTTCGGAGTGGACGCTTTTCCGGTGATCTGGCAGGCCCTTCCCGGTTGGCCCACCTGGGGTACTGGCTTTTTGCCAGGTATCGCAGGTTTCTGCCCAGGACAAAGAAGGCCTGCAGCGATGGGGGCTGCGATATGGGGCATCCACAATAACAAACGGGCGGGCTCATAAGGCCCGCCCGTTTGTTATTGATATTTTGCTGTTCGAGAGCTTATGCGGCTGCGGGGGGAGTAAAAACCCTCTGCCCCAGCTCCTGGTCGAGCATGATCAGGCCGCGGCCATCGCCTTCGACCCGCTTGAGCTGCTTGAGGATCAGGCCGAAGCTGGCTTCTTCTTCGACCTGCTCGGTGACGAACCACTGCAGGAAGATCTTGGCGGCGTGGTTGTTGTCCTTGTTGGCCAGGTCCATGAGTTTGTTGATCTCTGCGGTCACGAACTGCTCGTGGTTCAGGCTGAACTCAAAGGCCTCGAGGGGCGTTTTGAAGTCGTTTTTGGGGCCCTCGATGGGCAGCAGATTGGTGCGGCCTCCGGCTTCGCAGAGAAAGTGGAAGAACTTTTCGCCGTGGGTCATCTCTTCAAGGGCCTGAACACGCATCCACGAGGCAAAGCCGGGCAGGTCCTCTGCTTCGAAGTATCCAGAAATTGCCATATAGAGGTAGGCCGAGAAAAATTCATTTTTCATCTGCTCGTTAAAAGCGTCCTGCAACTCCTTGCTGAACATAGTCGTCCTCCGGTTGAAGAATTGTAGTGGGGTAGCCTAATCCGCAGTAGGGGATTAATGCAGAATTTATATCACAAGTACGCCGAATGTCGAGTGGCTGCCGGGGCGAGTTGAAAAGAAAAAGGCGGGATTTTTTCAAATCCCGCCTTTGAACTTTGGGGTTAAGCCCGTTTTATTGGCCTTCTTCGAAGAAAATAATCTTGCGCAGCCCGTCAAGGGCCGTGTTGCCCTGATTGGTTTCGTCGGTGAAGGGATTGCGGTAGGTGTAGGTGATGTAGGTGCAATCGCAGTCAGACGGCAGAAAGGCATCCTGCAGGAAGAACGACTTGTTGTCGGATTTGCGGGTGACTTCCAACTCGCCGGCGCTGATGTCGTTGCCGAAGATGCTGTAATTGACGTTGGGGGTGTCGAAGAAGACCATTTGCGAAACGGTCTCGATCGGGATGTCGATTGCCGTTCCGTTGAGCCAGCCCTTTATGGTTTCGCGCCCCTCAATGCGGAAAAAAGCGATTTCCTGCCCTTCGATGGTGACGAATTTGCCGGCGCGGGTGTCGGCGGCAAAAGCCAGGCCTGCCTGCAGCATAACAAGGGAAAACAGGGCAAAAATGCTCAGCCGCTTGCAAAGGTTCATTTCAAAGGTCTCCTTTGTGATAAGTTAAGAAAAACAATCTATCGCATGAATGCAGGTTGTTGAGTATGACCAGGCTTCACCGCAGCCGGTTCACCCCGTGGCCAGGACGGCTGTACCCTGCCTCGGTTTGGTTAATCTCTTGCGGCAGAGAGCCGCCCGTTCGCTCTTCCCGACAGGGTCAGGCCCGTCCCACTTTTTTCAAGCAATGGGAGGGTTCCCGGACTCCGCGGCGGGGCTATCTGCCGGTGTTGAGCCGGAGAGGGGACGACGGCCGGAGAATCCCGGCGCCAGCCTAGTTACTTAACAGTTTTTGAAAAAAAAATCAATTGTTTTTGCGTTTCTTCAGGGCCGTTCAGGCGCTCCGGGCGTCCCTTTCGGGCGGCTCAGCCAGGCGACCTTCATCGTCGACTTAGGCCGACCGAGTATGCTAGTCTGCTTGCCCGATGTTTATTTTTGCGGCAACGCCCGGAATCATTGATCCCGGCTTCGAAATATATCCGCTTCACCGGAGGTTTTTTTGAACATTAAATCGGCAGTCTTTGTTAAAAGTTCCACCAAGCCGTCGAACTACCCCGAGGACCTGCTTACCGAGGTGGCCTTCGCAGGTCGCAGCAATGTGGGAAAGAGTTCGCTGATCAACGTCCTGGTCCAGCGCAAGGCACTGGTGCGAACTTCGTCAACGCCGGGACGCACCCAGTTGCTCAATTTTTTTCGGATTAACGATAACTTTTCGCTGGTCGATCTTCCCGGCTACGGGTTTGCAAAAGTGCCCCTGGCGGTGAAAAAGCAATGGGGGCCGATGATCCGCACCTACCTTGAAACGCGTGCCAACCTGCGTGCGGTGGTGGTGTTGTTCGATATCCGCCGCGTGCCCCGCGATGAGGATCTGCAGTTGCTCGACTGGCTGGAGGAGTTTGAAATCCCCACCATTCCGGTCATTACCAAGGTGGACAAGGTCAGCAAAAACCGCCGCAAGGGCCAGATATCTCCAATCCTCGAGGCGACGGGGTTGCCCCTGGAGGCCTTTTCGCTTTTCTCCGCCCTCAGCCGGGAGGGGCGCGACGATATCTGGGAGCGTGTCGAAACCGCCCTTGGCCTGGGCGCAGAGGATGCGACCGAGCAGGCATAGGCGGATAATTCGTTGACAGTTTAAAAGGGGATTTGCTACAAAGAACGCACAATCAGTCTTTCGGGTGCCTGCGGCGTATACGCCGACAGGAGAATAGGGAAGAGGGTGAGAATCCCTCGCTGCCCCGCAACTGTAAGTGGTGATGAAAGCCGGAACCAGGCCACTGTCTCTTTGGGAGATGGGAAGGCGCGGCGAGTAAGACGATCCACAAGCCAGGAGACCTGCCCGAATGAATAGAACCGTCGTTTTCGGCGGTTCGCACGGACGGACCTTTCGCGGGAGGGGGACGGGCTTCTTGTATTTAAACAGGACCCCGAACTCGCGAAACAGGAGTTCGGGGTTTTTTATGGCCCGGAGCGGGCAGGATGAATTTATGGAGCAGGGGCTGGTCCAGGTTTACACCGGCGAGGGCAAGGGCAAGACGACGGCTTCAATCGGTCTGGCTGTTCGGGCCCTGGGCCAGGGGATGAAGGTGCTGCTGGTGCGTTTTCTCAAGCCGGCCGAACCGCTCAGCGGCGAAATTGCCTTTCTCGAAGGGGCGTCGGGGTTGCAGGTGCTCACCTCAGGTCTTGGCATCATCGGAAAGAAGCCTGATCGCCAGGCTGTGGCCGCCAATGTCGCCGAAACCTTTGCTGCAGTCCGCCGGCTATTGATCAGGGATAATTTTGACCTGGTGATCCTCGATGAAATCAACAATGCGGTGCATCGCGGCTACCTGCCGCTCGAAGCACTGATCGAGTTGCTCGATGCCAGGCCAGCGGGAACGGAGCTGGTCCTGACCGGTCGCAACGCCGCTGAAGCGATACTGCAGCGGGCCGACCTGGTGACCCGCATGGAGGCTGTGCGCCATCCGCTCAAGGCCGGGATCCCCGCCCGGCGGGGGGTCGAATACTGACCATGGCCATGACCTTTGTCACCGGCGGCACCCGCTCCGGCAAGAGCGATTATGCCCAGCGACTGGCCGAAGGTTGCCCCGGGGCCTTGCTTTACGTGGCGACCGCCGGCATTCACGATACCGAGATGGCTGAACGGGTTCGTTTGCACCAGGAGGTGCGCGGCGAGCGCTGGGAAACCCTGGAAGAACCTCTCGATCTGGCCGGGCGCCTTGCTGAAGCCGAGTCGGGGCACGCTGCGGTGATGGTCGATTGCGTCACCCTCTGGCTGACCAACCTGTTTTTTCACCACGACGAAGACGAGGCCAAGGTCCTTGCCGAAGTCGACCGCTTTATCGACGCCCTGCCGCGAATCGAGGCGCCGCTCTTTCTGGTCTCCAACGAGATCGGTTTCGGCATCGTCCCCGAGAACCGGCTGGCGAGAAAGTTTCGCGACCTGGCCGGTAAGGTCAACCAGCGCCTGGCCGCCGAAGCCGCCGAGGCCTGGCTGGTGGTTTCGGGTTTGCCCCTGCGTCTGAAGTAGTTTAAAAGACTTTTTTGCCACAGAGGCCACAGAGAAAAAACTGTAGGTTGGGTTGAGGAACGAAACCCAACAAACCTGAGTGCGATCAAGCATTGTTGGGTCCGTCGCTTCGCTCCTTGACCCAACCTACGGGGATTTAGCCTTGGTCCTTGAACCTCTTCCCTTGATCCTGGGATGCAAAGAAGGAAAAACCGATGAATTTATCGACCGCTCTTGAGACGATCCGCCCGGTGGACCAGGCGCGTATGGCCGAAATCCAGGCTCGAATTGACTCCCAGGCCAAGCCGAGGGGTTCTCTGGGGCGCCTGGAGGAGTTCGCCCGCCGCTTTGTCGCCATCACCGGCCGCGAGGCGATCCGCAGCAAACGGGTCTACACCTTTGCCGGCGATCATGGGGTGGTCGAGGAAGGAGTCAGCGCCTTTCCCAAAGAAGTGACCCCGCAGATGGTCTTCAACTTTCTCGAGGGGGGCGCTGCGATCAACGCCCTGGCACGCAGCGTGGGGGCCGAAGTGGTGGTGGTCGACATGGGGGTGGATCACGAGTTTGAACCCCTTCCGGGGCTGGAGCTCAAAAAGGTCGGCCGCGGCACTGCCAACTTCGCCAAGGGGCCGGCGATGAGCCGTGAGCAGGCCGTTCAGGCCCTCGAGGCAGGCATCGAGCTTGCGCTGCGCTGCAGGAAGTCAGGCGTCGACCTGGTGGGGACCGGGGATATGGGGATCGGCAACACGACTCCCTCGGCCGCAATTGCCGCTGTTTTTACCGGCCTTTCGGTCAAGGACGTGACCTTTCGCGGCACCGGCATCGACGATGCCGCTCTGGCCAACAAGATCCGGGTCATCGAGACCGGGTTGAAAGTCAACGCCCCCGATCCCAAGGACCCGATCGACGTGCTGGCCAAGGTCGGCGGTTTTGAGATCGGCGGCATCGCAGGGTTGGTGCTGGGCTGCGCCGCCGTCGGCCTGCCTGTGGTTGTCGATGGCTTCATCTCCACCGCCGGGGCGATGATCGCCTCAGAACTGCACCCCAGGGTCCGTGACTACATCTTTGCCGCTCACCAGTCGGTTGAAATCGGCCACAGTCACATGCTCGAACGCATCGGCGAGCAACCGATGCTCGATCTGCAGATGCGGCTGGGCGAAGGGACCGGGGGCGCCCTGGCCATGGGGCTGATCGAATCGGCCCTGCAGGCGCTGCGCGAGGTCAAAACCTTTGCCGACGCCGGGGTAAACGAGGGGGCCGAGCAGTGAAGCGTGACTGGGAGGATTTCCGTATCGCCGGAGCCTTCCTGACGATTTTTCCGGTCGCCCGGGGCCTGTCCATGGAATCCCATCGGCTGGGACGCAGCATGGGCTTTTTTCCCGCTGCCGGCCTCGCCCTGGGGCTGCTGCTGGTGGTCATGAACTGGGCCCTGGTCCCCTTCATCCCCAGGCCGGTGCTCGACTGCCTGCTGATTCTGAGTTTGATCGCCTTTACCGGGGCCCTGCACCTCGACGGCATCGCCGACCTCATCGACGGGCTGGCCGGCGGCAAGGACCGCGAGGGGGTCCTGCGGATCATGAAGGATAGCCGGGTCGGCGCCATGGGGGTGGTCGGGCTGGTGATGGTGCTGCTGCTCAAGTACCTTTCGCTTTACAACGTGCCGCTGGAGCTCAAGGCGGCGGCGCTGATCTTCATGCCCGCGGCAGGGCGCTGGGTGCAGGTGGTGCTTGCCTGCTACTGCCGCTATATCCGCCCTGAAGGGGGGACCGGCTCGGTTTTCGTCGACCATGTCGGCGAGCGGGAGATGATCCTTGCCAGCCTGACCCTGGTGCTGTCGGGGCTGGTGCTGTTCGGCATCAAGGCCGTGCTGCTGATCTTTTTGCTCGGCCTGGCGGTGATGCTGCTCATGCGTTACTTCAACGCCCGGCTCGGCGGTGTCACCGGCGATGTGCTCGGCGCGGCCTCCGAGACCGTGGAGGTGCTGACCCTGGTGCTGGTGCTGGCGATTCATTCCCAAGGGGGGGGCGCATGACCTGTACCCGCATTTACCTGGTGCGCCACGGCCAGGTCGAAGGCCACGAGACGAAGCGTTACAACGGCCAGGGCGACGTAGCCCTGACCGAAAAGGGGTGGGACGAGTATCGTCAACTGCAAAAACGTCTGGCGGACAAGCCCCTGGCTGGGGTTTATACCAGCGACCTGAGTCGCTGCCGGCAGGGCGCCGAACTGCTTGCCGAGCCCCACGGACTGAAGCCGACCGCCCGCGGCGAACTGCGGGAGCTGAACATCGGCGACTGGGAAGGGCAGACCTGGCAGGAGCTGCAGGCCCGCTACCCCGAGCAGTGGCAGGCGCGGCTTGAGGATATCGTCAACTACCGGGTGCCCGGGGGGGAAAACCTCCTCGATCTGGCCGGGCGTTCCCTGCCGCTGATCCGCGAAATTGTCGCTGCCCACGCCGGGCAGGAGGTTCTGGTCGTCGGCCACGGCGGCCTCAACCGGGTGATCCTGCTCGATGCCATCGGTGCCCCCCTCGATCGCCTGTTCCACATCGAGCAGAACTACGGTTGCCTCAATATTATCGATATTTATGCCGACGGCATAGCCGTAGTCAAACTTTTAAATGGCTAAAAGGCAGGCTAAAGGTAAAAGGTGCAAGGTTAAAGGTAAAAAGCTGGAAACAACCTGACCCCGTAGGATGGGCAGAGTGCAACGATGCCCATGCTGCCTCGACCAGGCTCTGAAAACCCCTTTAGCCCCTAGCCGGGAATTAATATGAAACCACTGATCATCGCAGCGCCTTCGAGCGGCTGCGGAAAAACATCCGTCACCCTGGGGCTGCTGGCCGCGTTCAAGCGCCGCGGGCTGGCCGTGGCTCCCTTCAAGGTCGGGCCCGACTACATCGATCCGGGGCTGCACGCCCTGGCCTGCGACCGGCCATCGCGTAACCTCGACGGCTGGATGTGCGGCAAGGACTACGTCCGCAAGACCTTTGCCACAGGTTCCGCCGGTGCCGATCTGGCGGTGGCCGAGGGGGTGATGGGGCTCTTCGACGGGGCTTCGGCCACCAGCGATTCCGGCAGCACCGCGGAGATCGCCCGCTGGCTCGACGGGCGGGTGGTGCTGGTCGTCGATGCCCGGGCCCAGGCGCGCAGCGCCGCGGTGCTGGTGCAGGGCTTTACCCGCTTCGACCCGCGCCTCGATTTCGCCGGGATCATTTTCAACCGGGTCGGCAGCGCGGGCCATGAGGCCATATTGCGCGATGCGGTGGCCTCGATCGAGGGGCTGCCCCCGGTGCTCGGCTGCCTGCCCCGGCGCGATGACCTGGCGCTGCCCGAACGCCACCTCGGCCTGGTGACCGCAGAGGAGTCAGGCCTGGACCAGGACTATTTCGGCCGTCTGGCCGACTGGGTGGAAGAACACCTCGACCTCTCGAGCCTGGCTCCTGCCGTACCGAAGCTCTTTAACGGCCGTCCGCAGTCATTTTCGCCCAGCGGGGATCAGCAGGTTCGCCTGGGAGTGGCCAGGGACGAGGCCTTCTGCTTCTACTATCCCGACAACCTCGACCTTCTGCAGGAAGCCGGAGCCGAACTGGTGCCCTTCTCGCCCTTGCGCGACGCCCAGTTGCCGCCGGAGATCGACGGGCTCTACCTTGGCGGAGGCTACCCCGAGCTGTTTGCCGAGCAGTTGTCGAAAAACAAGGGACTGCTTCGCCACCTGCGCCAGGCCGTGACGACGGGGCTTCCGACCTATGCCGAGTGCGGCGGCTTCATGCTGCTGGCCAGGTACATCGATAAATGGCCCATGGCCGGGGTTTTTCCGGCGCGGGCACGGATGCTTGAAAAGCGCAAGGCCCTCGGCTACCGGGAGGTGACCCTGAAGGCGGCCTGCCCCCTGGGTGAAGCGGGAACCCGCATCCGCGGGCACGAGTTCCACTACTCGGAGATGGAGATGGCCGAGGCGGTGCCCAGCGTCTACCGGATGGAGCGGCGCGGCGGCCAACCGGCAGGTGAAGAAGGATATCTGGTCCATAACGTGCTGGGCTCTTACGTGCATCTGCATTTCGGCAGCAACCCGCAGATCGCGCAGAATTTCGTCGAGTTTTGCCGAACAAAGGGCAAATAGCCACAGAGGACACAGAGCGCACCGAGGAAAAACTAAACCGGCCAGGAGATCAGGGGATGCTGGAAGTAGGTTTGATTTAGGGTTTTTAAATAACTCTGAGACCTCTGTGATCTCTGTGGCCATAAATAGTTTTGGTATTTAAGGAGGATTTTTCGTGTCGACTCAGATTGAACTGGCCCGTCAGGGCATTGTCACCCCCCAGATGGAAACCATCGCCTCGGATGAGAACCTCAGCGCTGAATTTGTCCGCCGGATGGTGGCCGAAGGCAAGGTGGTCATCCCCTGGAACCACAAGCGTCAGCCCAAGGCCGTCGGTATCGGCAAGGGGATGCGCACCAAGGTCAACGCCTCGATCGGTACCTCGAGCGACATTGTCGATTACGATGCTGAGATCCGCAAGGCCCAGGCCGCGCAGGCCGCCGGGGCCGATACCCTGATGGAGCTGTCCGTCGGCGGCGACCTCGACCGGGTGCGGCGCGAGGTGATCGGCGCCGTTGATCTGCCGGTGGGCAACGTGCCTCTCTACCAGGCCTTTTGCGAGGCGGCCCGCAAGTACGGCGACCCCAACAAGCTCGACGAGGAGATGCTCTTCGATATCATCGAGAAGCAGTGCGAAGACGGCATGGCCTTTATGGCGGTGCACTGCGGCATCAACCTCTACACCATCGAGCG
>CALZIZ010000135.1 GCA_945787465.1 uncultured Desulfuromonadales bacterium | reverse complement strand
CATCTCGCGGTGGGGCTGGGATTCGGTGGTCCGGGCACCGATGGCGCCCCAGCTGAGCAGGTCGTCAAGGTACTGCGGGGTAATCGGGTCCAGCATTTCGGTGGCGATGGGAAGCCCCAGTTGGGTAATGTTGCAGAGCAGGCTGCGGCCAACGCCGAGGCCTTTGGAGATCTGATGGGTGCCGTTGAGGTCCGGGTCGTTGATCAGGCCCTTCCAACCGATGGTGGTGCGTGGTTTCTCAAAATAGACCCGCATGACCAGCAGCAGTTGATCCTGGAGTTCGTTGCTCAGCCGGGCCAGTCGCTCGGCATACTCAATGGCCGCCTTGGGGTCGTGAATGGAGCACGGACCGACCACAACCATCAGTCGGCTGTCCTGATAGTTGAGAATGTCCTGAATCGCCTGGCGCGAACGAGTGACAAAATCGGCCATAGGCTCAGAAAGGGGAAACACCTGTTTGAGTTCTGCCGGAGCGATAATCGGGCTCAGGCTGCTGACTTTAAGGTTGTTGGTACGCTTCATCATCGATCCTTCATCGTTATTTTTCCTCCCCCCCAACAGAGGGGGAGGATGTTCATAAAACGTTAATTTAACGCTTTTTGCCGCCGGTGTCAAAATCTGCCTTGGGTCCCGACAACTTTTACTGCTCTTGCGGCCGAAGCAGGCTTGGAAGATCGTTTGGCAAAAGGTTTGACACCCTTTCGACGATTGCTGTATAAGATTAGATTCATTCGTGATTTAGCCTAGTTTTATCTGGAAACGGCCCTTTTCCGTAATCTCGGCGTCCCTCTGCGGCCTTGCTTTTGCGACCTACGAATGTACGTCTCCACATAAAACCTTAGTTTCCTTGGCCTTGCGAAAAATTGCTCGTCTCCCATATGGAAACTAGCCTAGTGGACTGTTTGGTTAATCGTGTCATATAATTCTGAGTCATTTTGGTTGCTGTCAAGGCGTAGCCGACGCAGGCCTTGCGTTAAGTCAAGGAGGCACAACGACGACAGCGGCCAAAAGTGCCGGAATTACAGGATACGATTAGCCCCACAGGGCACCAAGTTCTTCAGCCGATTGTAGTGAGTGCAACTGCGGTGATTTTTGTTTCGGATAACAATCCTTCTGGTGGTATCGAGACGTTTTCGAAAGCCAGAATGGGATAGCTGAAACGGGTTGCTTACAGGTGGGGCTCATTTGAATACCTAATACTTAGAAAGGGTGTTGCTATGAGTTTTTTTGGTGAAATCATTATGGTTCTCGCGCAGGTGTTTAATCTGGTCTTTACTGTATACATTTATATTGTCGTGGCTCGGGCCATTCTGTCCTGGGTCAACCCGGACCCGTACAACCCGATCGTACGGTTCTTGCACAATGCGACGGATCCGGTCCTGTACCGCCTTCGCCGCCTGGTGCCCCTGCAGTTTGGCGGCGTCGATCTCTCACCCATGGTGTTGCTGTTCGCTCTGTTTTTCGTTCAGCGGTTTGTGACAATCGTGCTGCAGCGGTTGGCTTATAGTCTTTAGTCGGCAGGTTTTTATGCGAATTACCCCTATTGATATTCAGCAGCACCAGTTCAAGACCCGGCCCCTTGGGTATGAAAAAGGCGGGGTGGATCATTATCTGGAGCTGGTTGCGGACGAGCTGGAACGGCTGAACAAGGACCAGCAGGAGTTACAGGAAGAGCTGGCGCGTACCCGTGCTGCCCTTGAAGAGATGCGGGATCGCGAGACCACCCTGAAAAACACCCTGTTGACCGCCCAGAAGATGACCGATGAGCTTAAGGCCAATGCCCGCAAGGAGGCTGAAAATACCATGGTCGAGGCCAATCTGACCGCCGAGGGATTGGTGTCGGAGGCTAAATCAAAGGCTGAGCATGAGCTGTCCCAGGCGAAAATATCCGCCGAGGGGCTGGTCGTCGAGGCTCAGTTGCGCGCTGAGCGCATCGTCCGCGATGCCGATGACCGGCGAATTCAACTGGTATCAGAAATTCAGGAGATCAAACGCCAGAAAATCTCTTTTGAAACCGGACTGCGGGCGCTGTTGGAAAATCATGTCCGCATGCTGGACCTTGAGGTTGTGACCCTGGAGGGGCAGGCGGGTGGGGGCTTGCTCGAAGATCAGCTGCCTTTTGATGCCGGTGAAGAAGGCCAGCTCGAAGGCGAGGAGCCCTGAGCATTGCCCCATCTGATTCAGCACCCCCATGGTGTGGTTATTTCCATTTGTGTGCAGCCGCGGGCAAGCAAGAATCAGGTTGTCGGATTGCAGGGGGAGGAGTTGGAGGTTCGCCTGACTTCGGCTCCTGTCGAAGGTGCAGCAAGCAAGCTCTGCTGTGAATTCTTTGCCAAGTTGCTCGGGGTGCCCAAAAGCCAGGTGCGTCTTATTGCTGGGGAACGCTCCAGACACAAGCGGTTGCTGATCGCAAATTTGTCTGTAGATGAGGTTCGCCAGGTACTGGCCTGAGCCCTTGCTCGCTGGGGCTTTGACGATTTTCCAGGTGGACAGAAAGCCGCTTTTCTGCTACTATCGGCGAGGCTTTTTGTTAGCCGCTATTCATTTTCGCAGCCCATTGAGCCCCTATTGCGGGGGTTTAGGGCTTCGTTAGTTTGGTTCTCGGGAGTTTGGCCCCTATCAGCTGGGGTGTCAATTAATTCAGGTTGAGTTGTTGAAAGGGAGAATTTTTATGCAAAAGGGAAGAAGAAGCGGGCTGCTGACCATGTGCTGTATTGCCCTGTTCGGGCTGTTGGTTGCGATGCCCCTGGCTGCCATGGCGCAGGATGCTGTGCTGAGCAGCAGCGACTGTGTCAAGTGCCATGAGCAACAGCCTCGGGAGATTGCCGAGAAGGGCAGCGCCCATAAGACCAAGATTACCTGCCAGGACTGCCACACCGGTCATCGCCCCAAGATTGCCAACAATATCCCCCAGTGCAGCATGTGTCACGATGGCCAGCCGCACTTCGAACTGCAGAACTGCATGGGTTGCCACAATCCCCATCAGCCCCTGGAGATCGTTCTCAAAGGTGACCTTAAGGCTCCTTGCCTGACCTGCCACACCTCCCAGAACGAGCAGCTCGAGGCCAACCCCAGCGCTCACACCACCTTTGCCTGTAACTTCTGTCATGCCGACCGCCACGGGGTGATTCCCGAGTGTGTCAAGTGTCATGAGCCCCACTCGGCGCAGATGACTCAGGCTGACTGCGGAAGCTGCCACAAGGCTCACAAGCCTCTGGCCGTTGCCTACGGGGACGAGACTCCCTCCACCTATTGTGCAGCATGCCACGAAACGGCCTATGCTCTGCTGACCAAGAGCCCCTACAAGCATAAGGACGTGGCCTGTGCCACCTGTCACCAAGGCAAGCACAAGATGATCCCCCAGTGCTCCGACTGCCACGGGCTGCCTCACGCTGAAGGTATCCATGGCAAGTTCCCCAAATGCGGTGATTGCCACAACATCGCCCATGATTTGAACAAATAAGTTTGGACTCGAAAGTTCGCCTGCGGTAACTGCCGCAGGCGGGCTTTTGCCTGCCAAGGCTTGTTGGCTCTTTGGTGTTTGTTATATCTCCGTTAATTACCACATCGGAAAAAGAGGGAAATTATCATGGCGAATCTGAAACGGAACCTTTCAAGGTTGAGCGTTGGCCTTCTGGCCCTGTTGCTTGTAGCCGCGGTTGCTGCCTGCGTGCAGCCCGCAACTGAAGTCAAGCCCGCGGCCCAGATGAAGGCCCCGGCTCCGGCAGTTGTGAAGCAGGCTGCACCCAAGGCTGTCGAGGCTGCACCCAAGGTGGTCGCGGCTGCACCTAGGGCTGTCGAGGCTGCACCTGCGGGTGCTGCCCTCTACCAGACCGAGCCCACCCCGCTGACTGCTGTCCAGTGCGGGCAGTGCCATACCGGGATTTTCCGTTACCTGAAAAATGACGGCGGGCGGCATCGTTTCGAGTGCCAGAACTGTCACCAGGAGTTTCACGCGTACAGCCCCAAGAAGCAGAACTGGGACGACTTGATGCCCAAGTGCTCCAGTTGCCACACCTTGCCTCACGGCAAGCAGTTTACCGACTGCCTTTCCTGTCATCAGAACCCCCATACGCCCAGAAAGGTGCCGATGGCGGCTCAGTTGACCGGCAACTGCGGAAACTGCCACACCTCGCCGGCGGCTCAGCTCAAGCAGTTCCCGAGCAAGCATACCCAGCAGGGGTGCCAGGCCTGTCATACCAGCCATGGCCTGATTCCCTCCTGCTTCAACTGCCATGAACCCCATTTCGAGGCCCAGGCGGTAGCGACCTGCACCACCTGTCACCCGGTGCATAAGCCCCTGCAGATTGACTTCGCAGGTGATATTGAGCTCAAGACCTGCAGCGGCTGCCATGAGACGGTTTACAACACCTGGTCTGGCAGCAAGAGCAAGCACGGTCAGGTCTCCTGTGCCTCCTGCCACACCCAGCACGGGCTGATCCCCAAGTGTAACGATTGCCACGGCTGGCCGCACAGCAAGAAGCTTCACGACAAGTTCACCAGTTGTCTGACCTGCCACCTCGATCCCCACGATCCGCCGGTCAAGACAAAGTAAGATTCTGATTCAATGTCTCCTGTCGGGCTAGCCCGGCAGGAGGTAGGTTGCAGAAAAAAGGATAAAGGGCCGCAGATTTTCTGCTGCCCTTTATCTTTTTTTCTGCCATTTTTCTTAACTCTTGACAGTGGGGCCTTGGCTGGCCTATGTTTTTGTCCTTTTCCGGGGAGCCTGCCCCTTTGTCGAGATTTGAAGCTGATGGTTGGCGTGAACAAAACTTTTCTGGCCCCTGCCAAAATAAATCTTTGCCTGCATGTGTTGGGTAAGCGCTCTGACGGATACCATGAGCTCGCTATGCTCATGCAGCGGGTCTCCCTTTATGATAGCATCCACATAGCGTTGGTGTCCGGGCCCGGGGTTCGGGTTGCCTGTGATGGTCTCGACCTTGCGGCGGGCGAAGAAAATATCGCCGCAAAAGCCGCAAGGCGAATGATTGAGCTGGCCGGTTATGGCGGTGGCGTAGAGATTGCCATTGATAAGCAGATCCCGGTCGCTGCCGGTTTGGGGGGGGGGTCCTCCGACGCGGCAGCGGTGCTGATGGGGCTAAACGAGATGCTCGGGTGCGAGCTGTCCCGGGATGCCTTGATGGCCGAGGGGGTTCGGCTTGGTGCCGATGTGCCATTCTTTATCTTTAAGGATGCCGCCTGGGCGACGGGAATCGGCGAGGTCCTTCAGCCTGTTGAAGGCCTGCCCCGTCCCTGGTATGTTTTGGTTAATCCGGGGGAGGCTGTTTCGACGGCCTGGGTTTATGGAAATTTAGGGTTGACATCAAAGGTTGATGTGGCTAAACTGCCACGGTTTTCCAGTCAGCTCAACGAGGTCTTGGGGCTGTTGCACAATGATCTCGAGTCGGTCACTGTTCGGCAGGTTCCTGCGGTTCTGGAGATTAAAGATCAGTTGCTGGCCAAGGGGGCTCTCGGGGCTCTGATGTCCGGTAGCGGGTCAACAGTTTTCGGGATTTTTGCCGACAAGGTCAGGGCGAAGAGGGCTTGTGATGAACTCGGTGCGGTGGGCGGTTGGCGATCGTTTCTGGTCGAGTCGTTGTGAGTTTGTTGGGAGAATGACAGTTTTTTTTGTTGGGGCGTCGCCAAGCGGTAAGGCACCGGATTTTGATTCCGGCATTCCCAGGTTCGAATCCTGGCGCCCCAGCCACAATAATCAGACCCCGTTCGGGGCTTGAATCAATAGTTGGAGTTTTAACGGTTAGGTCATGGGACACCCATGGCCTACAGTTTTTCCTAGCGGTTGGTTTGCCGCTGTAGCGAGGTTTTGCCGTGGATATGCTTAAGATTTTTGCCGGGAACTCGAATGTTGATCTGGCCACCGAAATTTGCGGTCAGCTTTCGGTTCCCCTCGGTAGCGCTAAGGTTAAGAGCTTTTCCGACGGGGAGATTATGGTCGAGGTCGGTGAGAACGTCCGCGGCCGCGATGTCTATATTATTCAATCGACCTGCGCTCCTTCAAACCAGAACCTTATGGAGTTGCTGGTCATGGCAGATGCCCTTAAGCGGGCCTCTGCGGCCAGTATTACCGCGGTTATTCCGTATTTTGGCTACGCACGACAGGATCGCAAGGTGGCGCCTCGTACCCCGATTACCAGTAAGTTGGTGGCAGACTTGATTGCTACCGCCGGGATTACCAGGGTGCTGACGATGGACCTGCATGCCAGCCAGATCCAGGGGTTTTTCAATATCCCCGTCGATCATCTTTATGCCGCTCCGGTGATTCTTGAAGATATCAAGGGGCGTTTCGCGGAGCGTCTGGTCGTGGTTTCCCCCGATGCCGGCGGTACCGAGCGTGCCCGGGCTTTTGCCAAGCGTCTCGATGCCGGTCTGGCGATTATTGACAAGCGTCGTAGCGGCCCGAACGTCTCTGAGGTTATGCACATTATTGGTGATGTCGAGGGGCAGACCTGTCTGGTTATCGACGATATGATCGATACGGCCGGTACTCTCTGTCAGGCAGCCAATGCTCTTAAGGAGCATGGTGCCCACCAGGTTTACGCCTTTGCAACCCATCCGGTCCTCTCCGGTCCGGCTCTTGATCGCATCAATGACAGCTGTCTTGAGGAAGTGGTGGTGACCAACACCATTCCCCTCGGTGATAAGTTGAATCAATGTTCCAAGCTTCGCCAGTTGTCGGTCGGAGAGATCCTGGCCGAAGCGATCCGGCGTATCCACGGGGATGAGTCGGTCAGTTCGTTGTTTGTTTGAAAAATGGACGCCTTGCGGCGGCCCTCAGGTCTCAAAAACACTTTTTGAGCATAAATAATTGGAGGACTGATAAATGTCTAGTACGCAACTTAATGTGACTGCTCGCGAAGCTGTCGGCAAAGGTAGCGCCCGCGCTGCTCGCCGTGAGGGGCTTGTACCCGGAGTCGTTTACGGCAAGGGGATGGAGCCCTGCCCGATCACTGTTCAGCCCAAGGCGCTTCAGGCTGCTATTTCTACTGATGCAGGCTGGAATGCCCTGATCACCCTCAAGGGCCAAGGTCCTTTTGACGGCAAGCAGGTTATCCTTAAGGATCTGCAGGTCGATTCCATTCGTCGTGACGCCCAGCATGCCGATTTTCAGGCAATTGACCTTCAGCAGACCCTCAGCGTCATGGTTCCGGTTCACCCGGTGGGCAAGTCCGCCGGCGAAAAGGTCGGTGGCAGCCTGCAGGTGATCCGTCATGAACTCGAGGTCGTCTGCCTGCCCACCGCCATTCCCGACGCCATCGAAGTTAACGTCGAGGCGATGGAGATCGGTGATGTGCTGCATGTTGAAGACCTGGTACTTCCCGCCGGGAGCGAGGTTCCTCATGACGTGAACTTCACCGTTATTACCTGCACCGGCCACAAGGCCGAAGAGGTTGAGGGTGAAGAAGGTGAAGAGGTCGAAGCTGAGGGCGAAGAGGCCTGAGCGAGGGACTTTTGAAACTGGTTGTCGGACTGGGAAATCCTGGGCCCAAGTATGTCGAGACCAGGCATAATATTGGGTTTATGGTGGCGCAACGCCTGGCTGAACAGTCCGGCATTGCCCTGAAAAAGCAAGGGCATCAGGCGGTCTTCGGGGTGGGGACCGCAAGCGGGCAGCAGGCTACGATCCTGCTGCCCCAGACCTATATGAACAGAAGCGGCGTCAGTGTCGCTTCTGCCTGCAAGTCCCTAGGTATTGCGCCGGGGGATTTGGTTGTTATCCATGATGATATCGACCTGCCCTATGGCATCCTGAAGATCAAGGTCGGAGGAGGCCACGGGGGGCACAACGGAATCCGCAGTATCCGTGAACTTCTGGGTAGCGGGGATTTTGTCCGGGTTAAAGTCGGGGTGGGTCGCCCCGGACCGGGGGGCGATGTGGCGGGATATGTGCTGAACCCATTTTCCGCCGCGGAGCGTAAGGTGCTAGACAGGGTGTTGGAGAATTCGGCACAGGCGGTTGCGGCCCTGGTGTCTTCGGGGGTGCAGCAGGCCATGAACGAATTCAATAACTGTGATGTGTCCATCTAAACGACAGAAGGGGAATGGGTGAATGGAATTCTTAGCTCCGATCTTGGGTATCGCTGGTTTTGCGATGGCCATTCTGCTTTACAACAAGGTCAAGGCAGAGCCGGTTGGCAATGACACCATGAAAGAAATCTCGGACGCCATCCACGATGGGGCCATGGCGTTTCTGGCTCGTGAATACCGGGTGCTGGCGATTTTTATCGCCGTGGTATTTGTGCTTATCGCCATCGGGATGAGCTTCATGACTTCCCTGGCATTTCTTGGCGGTGCCGCCTGTTCCATGACCTGCGGCTTCATTGGCATGAAGGCTGCCACCCGTGCCAATGTCCGTACAACTGAAGCAGCGCGCCTCAACGGCCAGGCCAAGGCACTGGAAGTTTCCTTTAACGGTGGTGCCGTTATGGGGCTGTCCGTTGCCTCCATGGGCCTGCTGGGAGTCGGCATTTTCTACATCGCCTTTGGTGGTGACCCGGTGACTGCCCGGTACATCAACGGCTTTGCCATGGGCGCCTCTTCCATTGCCCTTTTCGCCCGTGTCGGCGGGGGCATCTACACCAAGGCCGCCGATGTCGGCGCCGACCTGGTCGGTAAGGTCGAGGCCGGTAT
>CALZIZ010000134.1 GCA_945787465.1 uncultured Desulfuromonadales bacterium | reverse complement strand
CCTGCCCGACTCCAGCCCCGAACGCCTTGACCTCGAGGGGGTTCTGGCCTACCAGGAAAAACAGTACACTGAAGCCCTGAGCTTTTTCAACCAAGCCCAAAACCTGTCAAATGAGCCGGAGACCCAGGCCCGCATCCTCTATCACGCAGCCCTTGCATTCAATCGCATCGGCGACGAAGCCAGCGCCATGAGCTCTTTGTTTCACGCCATAAATCGCGCCCAGGGTCTGTCGCTGACCAAAGATATAGAACGGCTTTACAACAAAATGCGAACCCGCTGATCGCCCTTCGCCTCACCTGCCCCGCCACGCCGAGCCTGTCGATATACATCCCTGTTACGAAAAAGCCAACACTACAGGTGCTGCAAACGAGTCGGCCGCCGACTCCGTCTTGGCGTCACTAATTTGACCTCCGTGCAAAAAATTACCAGATCCAACCCAAAAATACGTTTTCCCTTCTTTATTCTTCTTTTTTTTTCCGATCCCTGGCCCAATTTTTCCTGACAGAAAGACAAAACCGCCGAAGCCCAAAACCTAATTTAGTTTCAGACACTTAAATACATGGCCACTCCCGGAACCTGGAGAGTTTCCGACCCAGCATTACTTAAATCCGGGAACTAAAACGCGTATTAAAAAACTTTTGGTGCGTAATTTGAAAATAGTGTCCGGCAATATGGCCACTAAATGAACCTAAGACATCAAAATATGGCACTAATTGATAAAATGCCCGGTCTTAAACACCGGCAAGTTCCATCAAGGGAGGTAGGAAAATGAGGAAAAAATTTGGTGAAATTCTGATTGAGGCAGGAGTTCTGAACGAAACAACCGTCAGGGTCGCCTTGGAAAAACAGAAGGGCTCGGGAAAACGCCTGGGACAGATTCTCGAGGAGATGGGGAGGATTACCGAAAAGGACCTCACTGTCACACTGGCACACCAGTTTGGCTTGAAAGCTGTTAAAAACCTGGCCAAACATTCCTATGCCAAGGAGTTGCTCGATCTGATCGACGGTGAAACTGCTCTTAAAAGCTATGTTTTCCCCCTCAAACGCACCAACAACGTGCTCTACGTGGCCATTGCCAATCCCCTGGACATAACCACACTCGACGATCTGAGGTTTCGTACGGGGTTGCGGGTCACCCCCCATCTTTCCACGCCGAGTGAAATCCAGGCGGCGATCCAGGCCCACTATTTCCCCGGAGAAATCAAAACATTCTCTGCCGGATGCAAAATACTGATCGCCGATGACCAGGAATTTTTCCGGGTGGCCATCAAGGCCGCGCTGGACAAAGAGGGGTACACCACCCTCCTCGCAGGCAACGGCGCCGAAGCCGTTCAGATGGCCCGGCAGCATGCCCCGGACCTGATACTTCTAGACACGGTCATGCCCCACATGAACGGCTGGGACACCTTCAAGGCCCTCCAGCATTATGAAAATACGCGAAAAATTCCCGTTATCGCACTGACGTCACGTGCCTCGGCCGAAGATGAGGCCATGATGCTTGATTTCGGCTATTTCGATTTCATCGCCAAACCATTCAACCCGGTCCGCCTTATGGCCAGAGTCAAACGGGCCTACAACACGGTTTACGGTGCCCCCAAGTGGGCAATGCCACGGGCATCTGAAAGCCAATCGATGATCCCCGGCTTTGCAGCCGGACCCCATAGAACCGCCATGGTCTAAGGCTTTGGATGGGCAAAAGCTATCTGAAAAGAGGGAGCCCCGCAAGGCTCCCTTTTTTATTGGAGACTCATTCCCCCGCAAAAAATGCGTAATGTCCCCCAACCCAAATGCGGTGCGGTTTTTGCAAAAGACCTTCCCCAAGAAGAAACCAGGATTCTGGTGCACATTGCCACCCCAGCTCAGGTTTTTAATCTGCCTATCCACAGACGAAAAAGGCTTCGATGCGAATTCTAGTCCTGATACAAAAACCGGTATTTCGTGACACGGTCAGCCAGACACTCAGCGATTGTGGCCATGAACCCATGGCTTTTGGCGAAACAGACATTGCCTGGCAGGTGTTTCAGGCTGCGCCCTTTCCCGTGGTCATCACCGATATCGACATCGAGAAGGGGGCCAAAGATTCCTTCGCTGGAAAGGTGCGACAGCTCAGACCTGAGACCCAGGTAATCTTCACCACCGGGCACCCCTCAAGCCTTAGCGAAGCGATCACCACCCTGCGCGGCGGCAGTTTCAGTTACCTGGTCAAAACCTTTGAGGACGTGGGGTTGGTCTCGGCATCCCTGAACCGCGCTATCGACAATGTTCGCGTGGTCGCAGGCCTCAGAAAGCAGGTCGAAGATCTCGAACAACAGGCCAGGGCCCTTAAGGGTGTCAACAAAACCCTCAAAAAGATCGAGGTCCGAGACTCTCTCACCGGGCTGCACAGTCAGCTGCATTTCCACGAAACCCTGGGCAGGGAACTGATTCGCTCCATTCAATACAATCGCCCATTTTCCTTGTTGCTGGTCGACATCCAGATGGCCACTGGCCAAAATCGCCCCGAGAGCCCCTGCAAAGAAGAAAAGCAACTACAATTGGCCCATGCGCTGAAAACCAGACTGCGCCGAAGCGACCTGATCACCATCTACCGGGACAAGACTTTCGGTATCCTGCTGCCCGAAACCGCCAAGGATGCGGCCTTTTACGTCATCAAAAACCTGCTGGAGCTGCTTGAGCAGTTTCCCTTCGGCTCCCTGCAGGAGCGTGGCGAGTTGGAGATCACATTCTGTTTCGGCCTGGCCTCGTACCCCGAAGACGGCAACAGCACTTCGGGGCTGCTGGCCGAAGCCGAAACGACGCTGCGGCAATCCAGAGCCGCCGGCGGACAGCTGATTTCGAGGGAAAATCTTCACGACATAGAAAAAACCGACGGTTCTTCGCTCTGCCCCGACCTTGCCCAGGGCCCCAGGCGCCGCGTCCTGGTGGTGGACGACGATGAGAGCCTGCGAAGCCTGTTAGCGTTGATTCTTGAAGATGCAAACTTCGAGGTGACCACAGCCGCAAACGGCGAAGAAGCGTTGAAGTTTTTCGAAGCAAATCCTTTTCCGGTGCTCATCAGCGATGTAATCATGCCGGGGGTCAGCGGCATGGAGTTGCTCGAAAGGGTAAAAAGCCTTCAGCCTGAAACCGAAGTTGTCATCATGACCAGCCAGACGGACCTGACCCCCTCGATCAAGGCCTTGCGCAGCGGTGCCTTCGATTATCTCGGCAAACCCTTCGATGACCTCGACATCGTCCCGATCGTTGCCGAGCGCGCCTTCGACAATTATTGCCGCATCTCCGAAAACCATCGTCTGATTGCCGAACTGGAGAGAAAAAACAAGGGGATGACCCTGGCCAACAAGGCCCTGCAGGATCTCGTCATTCGAGACGGGCTGACCGGTCTATATAATCACAGCTACTTCAAAGAGGCTCTGGAAATCGAGATCGTCCGCTCCAAACGTTACAACAGGCAATTTTCCGTGCTCTTTATGGACCTGGACAACTTTAAGAACTACAACGACACCTGCGGCCACCCCGAAGGAGACCGCCTGCTCCACACCCTGAGCGAAATCATCACCGACCGCCTGCGTAAATCGGACATTCTGGCCCGCTACGGCGGCGAAGAGTTCACCGCCATACTTCCCGAACTATCAAAGCAGAAGTCCCTTGAAGTGGCCGACGAGATTCGGCAGATGGTTGAACAATACCCCTTTGCCGGCAGGGAGACGCAACCCGGCGGCAAGGTCACGATCACCATCGGGCTGGCCAGTTACCCTGAAGACGGCACCGAGGTCGCGACCCTGATCAACAGTGCCGACCAGGCCCTTTACCGTGGCAAACACCAGGGACGCAACAGGGTCACAACCTGAAGAGACCGCCAACCCATGGCGGGCTGCCCCACCCCCTTATTCCCCCACCACGCTCTTTCCAAACCGGACCTGAAGCCGTCAGTCTTCTGCAATCGAATTTGTGCAGCCCCCATTACGGAATAAAAGGAGCAGAGTGCACAGGACAGTCGGTCCAGGTTCTGCATCTTGTTTACGAATGATTGTCACAACCTGCGCCCTGAACTACATCATCGATTGACCCAGCGCCCCAAAACGCCTTGTCTGGATTGCCAGAAGGGGTTGGGAATGTTAAAATTTCCCGACTTCTTTAAACTCGCCCAAAGGACGCTCCCCGATGAATCCTGCCGAACAGTTCAGAGACAGCTGCGGCTTCGGTCTGCTGGCCCATCTGCGAAAACAACCCAGCCACCAAATGCTCGAAGATGCCATCACCGCCTTATCGCGTATGATGCACCGCGGGGCCATCGCCGCCGACGGCAAAACCGGTGACGGCAGCGGCCTGCTCTGCTCCATGCCGCTGCGTTTCATGCATCGGGTCGCCGCCGAGAGCGGTGTCAGCCTGCCCGGGCAGTTTGCAGTGGCCACCTTGTTTCTCAGCGACCCCGAGCCACAAACCGCGGCCTTTGAAGAATGTTGCGCGGCAAACGACCTGCAGGTACTGCTGCTGCGCGAAGTCCCCCTGGACACCGAAGCCCTGGGCGAATACGCCCTGTCCCGTCTGCCAAAAATTGTCCAGGCCTTCGTGGTCCCAGCCGCGATCATCGCCACCAAGCGCTTTGACGCACTCATCTACCTCGCCCGCAAGGAGGCCGAGCACAAGTTGCGCGACCAGCGCGATTTTTACATCGCCAGCTTCTCCCGCACCCTGGTCAGCTACAAGGGCCTGGTGATGCCCACCTTCATCCGCAAGCTCTTTCCCGATTTGCAATGCGATGACTTCGAGGTCTGCTTCGCCCTGTTTCACCAGCGCTTCTCCACCAACACCCTGCCCCGCTGGAAGCTGGCCCAGCCGCTGCGCACCCTGGCCCACAACGGCGAGATCAACTCCATTCGCGGCAACCGCCTCAACGCCCTGGCCAAGTTCACCGATGCCGAAAGCAACATCTTCAGCAAAGACGAGTTGAACCGCATTCTGCCGCTGCTCGAGCAGGAGGTCAGCGACAGCGCCAACCTCGACAACATGGTCGAATTCCTGCTGGTTAATGGCGTCGATTTCTTTAAAACCGTGCGTGCGCTGATTCCGCCGCCACGGCACAATGTGGCACACATGCGGGCGCGGCTGCGCGCCTTTTATGAATACACTTCGTCAGCCTTCGAGCCCTGGGACGGGCCGGCGGCTATCAGCCTCACCGACGGCCGCTACATCGGCTGCGTTCTCGACCGCAACGGTCTACGGCCGGCCAAGTACGTGATCACCACCGACGATCGGTTGCTGATCACCAGTGAATACGGGGTGCTGCGTACCCCTCCCGAGAAAATCAAGGTCCGCGGTCGCCTGCAGAGCGGCCAGATGATCGCCGCCGACCTGGAGCAGGGCGAGGTCTTCTTCACCGAAGACATTGACCGCTACCTGATGAACTCGCAGCCCTACAGCGACTGGCTGACCGGACGCACCTATTACCTGCCCGAGTTTATCGAGCGGCAGTTCGAAGAGTATCCCGACTACCGCTGCGACAATCTGCCCCAACTGCAACGCTATCACAACCTCAGCAACGAAACAGTCGAGCAGGTGATCAAACCAATGCTGCGCGACGGCAAGGAGCCGACCGGGTCGATGGGCGACGACACCCCGCCGGCTGCTTTCTCCGAGGTGCAGCGCAACTTCAGCGACTTCTTCCGCCAGAAGTTCGCCCAGGTGACCAACCCGCCCATCGACCCCTACCGCGAAAAGGTCGTCATGTCGACCACCGTCGGCTTCGGGGAAATCGGCAATCCGCTCATCGAAACCCCCGACCGGGCCCGGCGGCTGAAGAACATCTCGCCGATCCTCTCTCACGAGATATTCGACGCCCTGCTCTCCTTCGGCGACCCGGCTCACCCGCGCTTCGAGCCCTGCTATTGCTACCGCACCTTTTCCACCGGCTTTACCAGCGGCCTGCAGCAGAGCCTCGAGCGGCTCGGCGACCAGGTCACCGAAGCGGTGCGAAACCAGGGGGTACGCATGGTGGTTCTCGATGACCGGGTTCTCGATGAGACCACCCGGTTGATCCCTATGGCCATGGCTGTGGGCTACCTCAGCCAGCGCTTGTTGCGTGAAAAGCTGCGTCACCTGGTCTCGCTGGTGGCCGTCACCGGCGAGGTGACCGATGCCCACGGTGCCTGCGTGCTGCTCGGCTACGGAACAGTCGCCATCTACCCCTGGCTGCTCTACGCCACCGGCCTGCAGCACCTCGAACGCCTCGATGCCGGCCCCCGCGAGATCCGCAATGGGCTGAAAAACCTTTACGAGGCGCTGACCAAGGGGATTCTCAAGGTGATGTCGAAGATGGGCATCAGCACCGTCTCAAGTTACCGCAATGCAGCTCTTTTCGATATCATCGGCCTGTCCCGGGATCTGGTTGAAGCCTGTTTTCCCGCCTCACCGCCACTGCTGCCCGGCCTTGGTTTTACCCAGATCGAGCAGCGGATCAAAACAGTGCACAGCAAGGTCTTCAAAAAGACCTACATGATGCCCGTCTACCCGCTGGAGGTCGGCAGCCTCTACCGCAACAACCCCGGCGGGGAGTACCACGACTTCAGTGCCGACGTCATCCTGGCCATGCACCGCTTTGCCGAAACGCTCGCCCGCGAAGACTACCTGCAGTTTCGGCAGTTGATTGCCGGCCGCGGTCAGCGCTTCATTCGCGATTTTCTCGATATATCCTCCGCAAAAGGACCGATTCCCCTCGAGAAGGTCGAGCCGGTCGAGGCCATCACCCGGCGCTTCGATTCGGCGGCCATGAGCCTGGGGTCCATTTCTCCCGAAGCCCACATGGCCCTTGCCGAGGCCCTGCACATCCTCGGCGGTTGTTCCAACAGCGGCGAAGGGGGTGAAGCCCCCGCGCGGCTCAAAACGATCCAGAACAGCAAGATAAAGCAGATCGCCTCGGGTCGCTTCGGCGTCACCCCGGCCTACCTGCGCAGCGCTCAGGAGATCCAGATCAAGGTCGCCCAGGGCGCCAAGCCCGGCGAAGGGGGTCAGTTGCCCGGCGAAAAGGTCACCAACCTCATTGCCAGCCTGCGCTACACGGTGCCCGGCGTCACCCTGATTTCACCGCCGCCCCACCACGACATCTACTCCATCGAAGATCTCGCCCAGCTGATCTTCGATCTCAAGCAGGTCAACCCCGATGCACGGATCAGCGTCAAACTGGTCTCCACCGAAGGGGTCGGCACTATCGCCGCGGGGGTCGCAAAGTGCTACGCCGACCGCATCATCATCTCCGGCGCCGACGGAGGCACGGGCGCAGCGCCCCAGACCTCGATCAAATTCGCCGGCAACCCCTGGGAGATGGGACTGGCCGAAGCTCACCAGAGCCTTAAGGCCAACAACCTGCGCGAGCTGGTGCAGCTGCAGACCGACGGCGGTCTCAAAATCGGCCGTGACATCGTCAAGGCAGCCATCCTCGGTGCCGAATTCTACGGTTTCGGCACCCCGCTGCTGGTCATGCTCGGCTGCAAACTGCTGCGCGTCTGCCACCTCAACCGCTGCACCGTCGGCGTCGCCACCCAGGAGGAGTCCCTGCGCAGCCACTATGTCGGAACGGTCGAAAAAGTGGTAACCTACCTGCGCAATGTCGCCGAGGATGTACGAGAGATCCTCGCCGAGCTCGGCTATCGCTCGATTGATGAGATCATCGGTCGCTCCGAACTGCTCAGCGCCGCCCGCACCGCCAAGACCGGGGATTTCGATTTTTCAGCGCTGCTGCTGCCCATTGAGGGGGTCAACACCTGGCAGAGGCGCAATGAGCCTTTTGACAGCAACAGCTTTGAAAAGGCCCTGCTTGAAGAGGTCTTCCCGGTCATCAAAAGCCCCGGCAAGGAGGAGATCGTTGTCGAGCGACAGATCGTCAACACCCAGCGCAGCTTCGGGGCCCTGATCAGCGGGGAAGTCGCCAAGTATTACGGCGACGAGGGACTGCCCAAAGACGCCATCACCTTCAAGCTCAAGGGGGTCGCAGGCCAGTCTTTCGGGGCCTTTCTCTCCGAGGGGTTGAGTATCCTTCTCGAAGGGGTTGCCAACGACTACGTCGGCAAGGGGATGCACGCCGGCCGCATCATCATTACCCCTGCCAACTACTACGAGGGCGTTTCGGCGATAGGCAACACCTGCCTCTACGGGGCGACCGGAGGCAAGCTCTTCGTCTCAGGCACCGCCGGCGAACGCTTTGCCGTACGCAACTCGGGCGCCCTGGCGGTGGTCGAAGGAACCGGGGACCATGCCTGCGAGTACATGACCGGCGGCACGGTGGTCATTCTCGGCGATACCGGCATGAACTTCGGCGCCGGCATGACCGGCGGCGCCGCCTTCGTCTACGACCGGGATAAAACATTCATCGACAAGCTCAACGGCGAACTCGTCGAGGCGCGGCGCATCGACGTCGACGACGACAACGAGGGCAAACTCTACCTCAAACAGATCCTGTTCAGCTTTCATACCCGCACGACAGGTGACAGGTGACAGGTGACAGGTGACAGGTGACAGGTGACAGGTGACAGGTGACAGGTGACAGGTGACAGGTGACAGGTGACAGGTGACAGGTGGCAGGTGACAGGTGACAGGTGACCACTGACCAACAGTGAGGTCGACAGATTTGCCCCAGATGCAAGGAGTGGGGCGAGATGGAATCGCAGGCGTGGCCCGCCACGTCGAGGATTCCAACTCGTTCCGCAACGCAGCAGATGGGGTGAAGCTGTCGACCGGCAAAAGGACACATATGCAAGGCTTTATTGAGACAGGCCGCGAAGAGCCCTTCAAAGAAGACGTCAGCAGGCGGGTTCACAGCTTCGACGAAATTTACCAGTTTTTCAACAACCGCCAGGTGGCCCGGCAGGCCGAGCGCTGCGTGCAGTGCGGCGACCCGTTCTGCACCACCAACGGCTGCCCGTTGAACAACTACATCCCCCAGTGGCTCGAGGCCATCGCCGAGAAGAACCTGAAAAAGGCGTTCCTTCTTTCCAACGAGACCTCGCCCTTCCCCGAAATTCTCGGCCGGGTCTGCCCTCACAACCGCGTCTGTGAAGGGGCCTGCACCCTCGATGACGGCTACGGGGCCATCACCATCGGCGCGATCGAGGCCTCGATCACCGACCTGGCCTTCAAGGCCGGCTACGAACTTCCCTTCCCCGGGGTGACCAGCGACAAGCGGGTGGCGGTGGTCGGCTCGGGGCCGGCCGGTTTCTCTTGTGCCCACTTTCTGCTGCGCGCCGGCATCGGCGTCGAAATGTTCGAGGGCGCCGAACGCCCCGGCGGGCTACTGACCTACGGCCTGCCCGGGTTCAAACTCGACAAGGGTATTGTCGAGAACCGCTTTCACATTCTTCAACGGGCCGGGCTCAAACTGCACCTCGGCCAAGCCGTTGGCAAGGACGTCCCCTTCGACAAGTTGCTCTCCGACTACGACGCGGTTTTTCTCGGCATCGGCTCAACCGCCGGAAAACAGGCCGGCCTGGAAAACGATAACCAGCCCCATGTCTTTATGGCCGTCGATTTTCTCACCAATGTCCAAAAGCGTCTTTTCGGCGAACCCTGGTCAGAGCATTACAGTGTCCTCGGCAAGCGCGTCGCGGTTATCGGCGGCGGCGATACGGCCATGGACTGCCTGCGCACCTCTCTGCGCGAAGGGGCCGAGAGCGTCACCTGCCTCTACCGCCGCGACGAGGCCAATATGCCGGGCAGCGCCAAGGAATATCACAATGCCGTCGAAGAAGGGGCAGTCTTTTTATTCAACAGAATTCCCACCCGCATTGATTTGGATGAAGAAGGAGATGTCGCGGGCGTTGACCTGCTCACAACCCGCCTCGGACCAAAGGGACCGGACGGACGGCAAAAGGTCGAACAAATCCCCGGCAGCGAGCACTGCGTGCCCGCCGAGGTGGTAATTCTGGCCCTGGGCTTCGACGTCGAAGCCAACGGCTATCTCAAGCAGGAAGGCATTGAAACCGATCGCTGGGGCCAGATCACCATCGATGCTAAAACCGGACGCACATCCAATCAAAAGGTCTACGCCGGCGGGGACGGCTACCGGGGCGCCGACCTGGTGGTCACCGCCGCGGCCGACGGTCGCACTGCGGCATTTGCCATTATGGAACAGTTGCTCGGGTGACTGAATGGCGCCCCCCCTGCGGAGGCAGGACCTTATAAAGGATAAAGGGACTTGTAGCTTGGCCAGAAGCGGTAGGGTGGGGCCTGCCCCACCGGAAATGGGTCGGACGCGAACATGGTGGGGCAGGCCCCACCCTACAAATTTAGGGACTGAATATCTCACCCCCAGCGAAAAAAAGGCAGTCAATCGACTGCCTTTTTTTCTTTCTGAACACGTCGGCCTCCGCCCTTCGGTCTCCCCGAGTGCCCTTGCCGGGGAACCAGGGGGTTTGGCTGCAAGAAGCTGGATTCCCGCCCAAACTCTCCTCGGGGGGAATGACGGTTTGCCCCAGGTATTATCCAATCTGCTTATGCACTTTACTCAAGTTGATCATTTATCAACAAAAACACTTCTACCTCAGCGTTAATAGATGCCAAGGGTT
>CALZIZ010000133.1 GCA_945787465.1 uncultured Desulfuromonadales bacterium | reverse complement strand
GGGAGATGAGGTATTCATAGACCAGCCCGCACCCGGCCAGCACCGCCATGATGGAAAAAATGGCGAGGTCATGCCGGAATGGGCTTTTTTTTGTCGAATCGCTTATGGAAGTTTTTGCCATTTTTAATCCGCACAAAGGTGAGAGAAGACCATAAACTCAACATTCTGCCATAAACAAGGGATTTTGACGAGCATAAGTCTATGAGATTTTTTGTGCGTGTGTAAGGCACCAAAAATATATCAGGGAGCGAACACACCGAAACCCCAGGGACCATCCATCGGATTGAAAAATTGGGGGGAACTGAAACCAGACTCTGGTTTGTTGATATCCTAACCTGCATCTCTGATTTTTGAAAAAATTCAGGGCCGTGAGAAAAAATCCACGGCCCCTTCGGGAGCAAGATCTGAATTTGTGGCTCTTTTCAGGTGGTTGGCCTGGTCTGACCCTGAATAGCCCGAATGCCAAGGTGACCTGGTTTTTAGAGCAGCGGTTATCCACCTTTATTGTCGAAAAGGTCTACTCACCCTATCTTTTGGTTTTTAAGGCCGGATAGCCATAGGTATACACCCAGTCGTTCTGCTGTACTGGGAGGTGGCAGGGGAGACACTCTGCCTTGTAGTCTGTGGTGACCGTCTCCATGGGATTGTCCGCTTTGAACAGTGCCCAGCCCCAGCCATCTCCCCAGAGAGGGTTGCCCTTGAAGCGGCCCTGGTTGTCCTTGACCATTACGAACCAGCCCTCGACCTCATCCCCCCAACTCACTTTCCCCGTGGTCAATGGACCGGTCTTGGTCTTGAGGAGTTCCTTTACCAGCACTGCCCCGTCGGGAAACTTTCCGGCCTTGCGGTAAGCTTCGATGGTACCGGGCTGGGTATAGACGTTGTGAAACCCGGCCGCTCCGCCCTCCACTTTGTCACTGGCAATAGACCATGTGCCGAGAAAAGTCCACCCGGTCCGGTAGTTCTTGGGCACCCTGATTTTCCCTGCCTCGTTCACATAGGGCGAGAAAACGTTCGAACCACTGCCATCGGCATCGAAGGCGGCAAGCGCGACCACAACGGAAATAATTACGCTTAAAGCTTTTGGTTTATTCATTGACGGATTCTCGAGAGTTTGAGGTTTGAGCCGTCCCCCTGCCTGGTGCCGTGAGTTTCGGGATCGAGACCAGCAGGGGGAGCGGGTATCACGAGCAGGCGTTGCTATTGGCCTGCAGACAATTTCGCCGCTCTTAGCACCGGGTAGTACTGGGTAAAAACCCAGTCCTCGGCCGCGGCGCCCTGGTGGCAGGCATTACAGGAGGCCGCTGGAAAAGCCTTGGCGGTTGGCGTAAGTGTTTTGTGATCTTTGGTGGTAAAGCTAAAATAGGCCCAGTTGCCGGGTTCTTTGGGGAACTTTTTGGAATCCTTTACTGTCGCTTCGAGGCCGATAAACTCCCCCTGAAAATAACCGTTTCCGCTCGCGGCTTTTTTCGAGCCGACACTGACAAGTTCCTTGACAAGGATGGTCCCATCCGGGAACTTGCCGGTTTCCGAATACTTCTTGTAGGCCTTGGGGTGAATGTAAACATGGTGAAATTCGGGAAATGGGGCCTTGCCGTCGTTCATGTCGTTAGGGGTTAGGGGCGTACCGACGAAAATCCACTCCCGGTAGTCCTCGGGGCGAACCAAGGCTCCCTCCTTATCGTAGCTTACGAGTTCGACCCGGTCATCTCCCCAAGCCCGGGTCGAAAGGACAAACAGACCGGCTCCCAAAGCCACACTGACTGTCAGGGCTACAAAGTTGAAAAAAAACGAAAATTTCTTCATAGGGGGCTCCTTGAGTTGGGGTTGCAGTTTGCCTGGATATTTACTGACCCAGCAGGCAGGAGATTTGCGCTAACATTATTGCCAGCCAAGTCCCCTGTATATAAGAAACTACAAAGCAAATGACAATAGTCAAGGGGCGGGGGTTAATTCCCTCCAGCAAATGCAAATGCCAATCTGCGGGGGGCATTGGGTTTGGAGTGTGTTCACTGTGGGGGGACACATTGGGGGATTGACCGGGCAAAATCCCAGTACAAATCGTCATAGCGATGCTCCTTCAACCGCTGGGGGACGGCCAAGCGACCATCGGTCTCTGGATCAGAGGGCCTTGTGAGGCAAGAAATGAGAGGTCCCACTTGAAAAAAAGCTGTCCTCTCTGTCACCAATTTTCAGATATTGAAATGGCCTACCCCAAACACAGGGTAGGCCACTCTCATTTTGCAGGGGTTGTAAAAAATCGTTGAAGAGCAAGCAAAAGTTGGCCTGAAAGCAATGCGAGAAAAGAAGAAAGCCCCTTCTATCCCTGGCGAATTTAAGAGAATCCCAAGAAATGCTCTGAAAAAACTCCCCTGAATTTCCGGAAAATTTTTCGAATGCTTCTCATCTGCCGCCAACATTATGGAAAAATGACAGTAGTATTTCTAAACCACATAGATACAACCTTGAAGACAGTTTTCGAGCAGATGGCTCAACAGGTCAAATGAACTACCCCGCCGCAAGCAGCGCGGTATCGGAAATATGGAATACGGGATAAAGGAATCAGAATAGAAACAATGGCAAGATCCTTGTTTTTTGTTTTTTGACTACCCATTGACGCAGCGATCTTCGGGGTATTAAACCCGAAAAGATGAAAAAAGGAGCCCTGCAATGGCATTGAACGAGAAACAACTTCAGATGTGCAAATCGAGCAAATGGGATTTTTCAGACCTCAAAGCCCTGTTCCTCAACTGCACCCTCAAGCGGACTTCTGAACTCTCCCATACCCAGGGCCTAATCGACATATCCCAGGCCATCCTGGAGAAAAACGGGGTCTCCGTCGAGGTATTGCGTCCCGTGGACTACCAGCTTGCCTACGGAGTTTATCCGGACATGACCGAAAAAGGTTGGGAACGGGATGACTGGCCCATAATCTACGAAAAGGTAAAAACCGCAAATATCCTCGTAATCACCTCACCCATATGGCTCGGGGAGAAGTCTTCGGTTTGCACCCAAGTGATCGAACGACTCTATTCGACTTCCGGTGACCTCAATGAGCATGGCCAATACGCCTATTACGGCCGCGTAGGGGGGTGTCTCATCACCGGCAACGAGGACGGCGCCAAGCACTGTTCGATGAACATCCTGTATTCCCTGCAGCATCTAGGGTACGTCATACCACCCCAAGCCGATGCGGCGTGGGTCGGCGAGGCCGGCCCGGGCGCCTCTTATCTCGATCCGGGCTCGGGAGGACCGGAAAACGAATTTACCAACCGTAACACCACGTTCATGACCTGGAATCTGCTGCACCTGGCGCGTATGATCACCGACGCCGGTGGAATCCCCGCCCACGGCAGCAGGTAAAGCAAGAGCCTCCCGGGAATTATAACCTGGAGGCTCTTGCTGTTTCAGAAGGGAATTTTCAACCCGATGGTAGGTGGGTGCGGCGTTTTTTGCATTAACCTTTAATCAAGGCGCTATTCATGATAACCCAGCACCACCAGCACGCAGCTGCCGTCGGCGATGACGTTGAGGCCGGCCTTTTGGGCAGCCGCAACCGCTGCAGCGCTCTCGGCGCCGGTCTGCATCCAGATGTTTTCGATCCCCTTGGCGATGGCGGCTTCCACGATCTTTTCGGTGACCTGGGGCGGGGTGATCACCGAGATGCTCTTAACCTCGGCGGGCAGATCTGCCACCGAGGCGACGCAGGCGATGCCCTCGATCTCTTTTTCGACGGGGTTGATGGGGATGGCGGTGCGGTCGTTCTGCATGTAGCAGCGCAGCACCTTGTTGCCATATTTATAGCGTTTGGAAGAGGCTCCGGCGACGCCGAAGGAGGGTGACGTCAGGAATTTTTCGATTTGCTCGGTCATGGCGAGTCTCCTAAGACAGAATCATGCGGATCAGATCCAGCAGCGGGCCGGGGAAAACCCCCAGCAGCAGCGTGGCGGTCACGCAGACGCCCAGCACCGCGTGCTCCTGCCCGCTGCCCGGGTGCAGGGCGGCGGCCTGATCGTCGCTCATGAACATAAGGATAACCACCCGCAGGTAATAGTACAAGGAGGCGAGCGAAGAGAGTACGCCCACCAGGGCCAGGCCCAGGTAGTCTGCCTCGATGGCGGCATAGAAAATGCCGAATTTGCCGATAAAGCCTGCAGTGGGCGGAATCCCCGCCAGGGAGAAGAGAAACACCGCCAGGCAGGCGCCGCGAAAGGGGTGCTGGTAGCCGAGGCCGCGATAACTGGCATAGTCCTGGGGCTCGCCGCCGGCATCGGCCAGAGAGGTGATGACCGCAAAGGCGCCGAGGTTGACCACCGCGTAGGTGACCAGGTAAAAGACCAGCGCGCCGCGGCCCGACTCGCCTCGCGCCAGCAGGGCGATGAGGACGTAACCCATGTGCACCACAGAGGAATAGGCGAGCATGCGCTTGAGGTTGTCCTGGCGCAGCGCGCAGAGGGTGCCGACGAGCATCGACAGGGCGGCCAGAACCCAGAGCAGGGGGCCAAGCTCCTGCCAACCGACCTCCAGGCCGGCCGTCAGCGGGACCAGGGATGCAAAGACCGCTCCCTTGGAGCCGGTGGAGAGGATGGCGGTGATCGGCGCCGGGGCGCCCTGGTAGACATCGGGGGTCCACAGATGAAAGGGGACCAGCGAGACCTTGAAGCCGATGGCCACCAGCAGCATCGCCCAGCCGAGCAGCCCCACAGGGCGCATGCGCGCCCCTTCGGCGAGCCCCGCCATCGCTTCGGGCAGGTGGAAGCTGCCGCTTGAGGTGTAGATCAGCGCGATGCCGAAGGCGAGAAAACCGGTGGCCACCGCCCCGAGGACCAGGTACTTGAGCCCCGCCTCGGCCCCTTGGTTGCCCTGCTTGTTAAAGGCGACCAGGATGTAGAGCACCAGGGTAAAGGTCTCAAGGCCTAGAAACAACCCGACCAGGGAGGTGGCGCCCGAAAGCAGGCTCATGCCCGCGGTGGCGAAGAGGACCAGGGAGACGTATTCGCCGCCGGGGAAATTGCGATCCTCGCCGTAGCGCAGTGACAGCAGCAGGGTCATGGCGCCGACCAGTGCCCAGAGGATGGTGAAAAAACGCGCATAGGGGCCGGTGCCGAACATCCGGGCGGCTTCGGAAACCGCAGAGGGCAGGGCCCCGGCGACAACGGCCGCGATAAGGGCGATTACCACCCCTGACAAAAGCAGGGGGCGGCGGGCCGGCCACCAGGCGCCGACCATGAGCAGCAGGGTCGAGCCGAGGGCCAGGATGACCACCGGCAGCAGGGCGATGAGGTCGGTCAAGTTCAATGCAGCCCTCCTTGCAGCGAAGCTAGCTGAACGCCTTCGAGAAGCTGGCGCACCGGTTCGCGCAGCGGCTCGAGAAAGGGGGCCGGGTAGAGCCCCAGCCACAGCACCATCAGCGCCAGGGGCACCAGCACCAGGGCCTCGCGGGGGCTCAGGTCCGCCCAGGGTTCATCCCCTTTGGCGGGGCCCCAGAGAACCCCCTGGACCAGGCGCAGGGTGTAGGCAGCGGCAAAGACCACCCCGGCCATGGCGATGGCCCCCCAGGCCGGCACGGCCTTGAAGCTGCCGATCAGGATCAGGATCTCGCCGGCGAAGTTGTTGAGCCCCGGCAGGCCCAGCGAAGCCAGGTTGAAAAAGAGAAAAAATCCCCCAAGCACCGGGATGCGTCCCCAAAGGCCCCCGAGCTGGTCGATTTGCCTAGTGTGGGCGCGGGCGTCGATCATCCCCACCATGGCGAAAAGGGCGCCGGTGGTGATGCCGTGGTTGACCATCTGCAGAATGCTCCCCTCGAGCGCCGTGGTGTTCCAGGCCGCCAGGCCGAGAACCACGAAACCGAGGTGCGCCACCGAGGAGTAAGCGACCAGACGCTTGGCGTCCTGCTGGATGTAGGCGATCCAGGCGGCGTAGAAGATCCCCACCAGGGCGAGGACGGCCAGCAGCGGCAGGCTGGCGGCGGTGGCCTGGGGAAAGAGCGGGAAACCGAAGCGCAGCAGCCCGTAGACCCCGGTCTTGAGCAGCAACCCGGCCAGGATCACCGAGCCGGCGGTCGGCGCCTCGGTGTGGGCGTCGGGCAGCCAGGTGTGCACCGGCACCAGCGGCACCTTGATCACGAAGGCGAGCAGAAACGCGGCGTAGAGCCAGTATTCGAGACTGCCGGAAAGCGAGGTCGCTTTGAGCGCTTCGAGGGCGAAGGTGTAATCGCCGGTCTGCTGGCCGTGCAGCACGTAGAGGGCGAGGATCGCCAGCAGCATCAGCAAACTGCCCGCCAGGGTGAAGAGGAAGAACTTGACCGCCGCGTAGATCCTGCGGCCATGCCCCCAGATGCCGATGAGAAAGAACATCGGGATCAGCATCACTTCCCAGAACAGGTAGAAGAGCACCAGGTCGAGGGCCAGAAAGACCCCGAGAATCCCCGACTCCATAAGCAGCAGCAGGGCGAAGAAGAATGCAACGTGGCTCTGCACCGCCTGCCAGGAGACGAGCACCGAAATCACCAGGATAAAGGCGGTCAGCAGCACCATGAGCAGGGAGATGCCGTCGAGCCCCAGGGTGTAGCGGATACCGAACCGCTCGATCCAGGCCGCATCCTCAAAGACCAGCCAGCCGCCCCCGCCCCCGCCATGGCTCACAAACAGCACCAGGGTCAGGGCAAAGACCACCAGCGTCGTTCCCAGTGCCAGCCAGCGGCAAAGCCCGGGGCTTCGCCCGGCCAGCAGGCAGCCGACCATGCCGGCCAGGGGCAAAAAGATCAGCAGACTCAAATAGGGTATGTGGGATGCTTCGCTCATAGGCAGATTTCTATGCTCAATGTTGCAGAGGTTAAGTCAGCTTTCCTCGTCACCTGTCACCTGTCACCTGTCACCTGTCACCTGTCACCTGTCACCTGTCACCTGCTTTGCTACATTTGCGTCACCAGCAGCCAGCCGAGGATCAGCACCAGGCCCCAGGCCAGGGCGCCGAGGTAGGCGCTGAGCCGGCCGGTGGTGAAGCGGCGCAGCATGTCCCCGGCTTCGAGGGTGCCGCGGCTCAGGGTATGCAGCAGGCCGTCAATGACGGTCAGGTCGGTGCCCTTCCAGAAGAAGTTGGCCAGGCCACGAAAAGGGGCCAGCACCGTCACATCGACCAGTCGGTCAGCCTGCCAGCCGCGCAAAAAGAAGCCTTTGACGCTCGAAGGGCGATCCCCGGGAAACTTGCCATAGCGCCAGCGGGCCATCTGCCAGCCGAGGACGAAGAGGGCCACGGCCAGCCCCAGCAGTCCGAACTCGGTGCTGTGGTCGAGGTGGATTTCCACCCCGGCGCGGGGGCCGAGCCAGTGATGAAGGATCTCGCCGCCGCCGTAAAAAGCCGGCAGGTTGAGCAGGCCGCCGAAGAGCCCCAGCGCCGCCAGCGGCACCAGGGTCAGCAGCATGGTCTTCGGCAGGTGGTGCCCCTTGTGACTGGTGCGACTCTCCCCGGCAAAGACCAGGTAAACCAGGCGGAAGGTGTAAAGGGCGGTCAAAAAGGCGGTCAGGGCGGCCAGCAGCCAGAGGCCTTTGAAGTAGGTGCTGCCCTGGGCGAAGGCGGCCAGCAGGATGCCGTCCTTGGAGAAGAAGCCGCCGGTCAGAGGCGCCCCGGCCAGACAGAGGGCACCGGCGAGAAAGACCCAGAAGACCAGGGGCGATTTTTGCTTCATGCCGCCCATTTTGAAGATGTCGTTTTCATTTCCGGCCAGGTGAATAATGCAGCCCGCGCCCATAAAGAGCAGGGCCTTGAAAAAGGCGTGGGTGTAGAGGTGAAACATCGCTCCGGCGACGCTTCCGGTGCCCACCGCCAGAAACATGTAGCCGATCTGGCTCATGGTCGAATAGGCCAGCACCCGCTTGATCTCACGCTGGGCCAGGGCGCAGCTGGCGGCGTAAAGGGCCGAGAGGGCGCCGACGGTGGCGATGGCGGCCATCGCGGTTGCCGACAGCGAGACCAGGGGAAAGAGCCGGCACAGCAGGTAGACCCCGGCGGTGACCATGGTGGCGGCGTGAATCAGCGCTGAGACCGGCGTGGGGCCGGCCATGGCGTCGGGCAGCCAGGTCATAAGCGGCAGCTGGGCGCTCTTGCCGCAGGCCCCGCCGAGCAGCAGCAGGACCAGGATGGTGACGGTCGCAGGGTCTATGGACGCTGCCTGGCCGTTGATCGCGGCAATTGAAAGGGTGCCGAGCAGCTTGAACAGCCAGAGGACGGCGATGCCGAGAAAGACGTCCCCGACCCGGGTGACCAGAAAGGCCTTGCGCCCGGCCAGGGCGTTTTTCTCTTCGGCATACCAGAAGCCGATCAGGCCGTAGGAGCAGAACCCCACCCCCTCCCAGCCGAGAAAGAGCAGCAGCAGGTTGTCGGCGAGCACGATGGTCAGCATGGCGAAGACGAAGAGGTTGAGCAGGGCAAAAAACCTCGCGTAGTCCCGCTCCTCCTCCATGTAGCCGGCGGCGTAGAGATGGATGATGGTGGAGACCCCGGTGACCATCAGCGCCATGGAGGCCGACAGGGGGTCGAAGAGGATTCCCACCGGGGCCTGAAAATCGCCGCTGGCCAGCCAGGTGAACAGGGTCGCCCCCGTTCCCTCGCCTGCGGCCAGGGGCCAGAGGGCCAGGGTGCTGACAAAGGATGCCGCCACCGCGCCGATGGCGATCGCAACCGGCACCCGGCGCGGCAGGCGCATGCCCAATACGGCGTTACAGGCTCCCCCCGCAAGAGGGAAGAACAGGATCAGAAACAGCAGCTTGGCGTCCATCAGCCCTTCATCTCGTTAAAGGCGTCGGCGTTAATGGTCTTCTTGCGCCGATTCAGGTAGACCACCATGGCCAGAGAAATGGAGACCTCGGCAGAGGTCATGGCCATCAGAAAAATCACGAAAACCTGCCCGTCGACCTGCTGCCAGAGGGCAGAGGCGCCGACCAGGGTCAAGCCCACGGCGTTGAGCATGATTTCAGCGCCGATCAAAATCATGATCAGGTTGCGCCGGGCCAGAATACAGGCCAGGCCCATGAAGAACATGGCTCCGGAGAAGGCAAGGATATGCGACATGGGCACGATCATCGGCGTCCTCCGCTTCTGCGGTCGCTGCCCCAGTCCTCTTTGCCGACGTAGAAGGCCCCCACCGCCGCGAAGAGCAGCTGGAACGAGACGACCTCGACCGCCAGGGCATAGTCCTTGAACAGGGCGTAGCCGAAGGTGCGGGGAGAGGCGTAGTAGCTCGGGACCCCGGCGCCGCTCTTGGTGTCGACCACCATCAGCAACAGGGTGCAGGTGACCAGCACGGTCGAGAGCAGCAGCACCGGCCCCCAGCGCAGCCAGCCGGGGCCGCTGCCCTCCTCGTCCGGGGCCAGGTGGAGCATCATGATGATGAACAGAAACAGCACCATGATAGCCCCGGCGTAGATGATCACCTCCCAGGCCGCCACCAGAGGAGCCCCCAGCAGGTAGAAGAGCAGCGCCAGGGCGAAAAAGGCGTTGACCAGGTAGACCACCGCATGCACCGGATTGCGCCGGGTGATGCACAGCAGGGTGGCGATCAGTGCCGTGGTTGCCAGAATGTAGAAAAGAATCGTTGCCATAAACGTCTCTAAAAGCGTGACGAGTAATGTGTGATGAGTAACGTGTGAATCAAGCAGGGATTTGCAGATTACTCATTACTTATTACGCCTTTGCCTCTTAAGGAAGATTCGTCTTAACGTCCACCGGGCCGTATTCATCCGCATTGCCGCCGCGGGGGTTGACCACCCCGATGCCGGCGTGTTCGTAGAAATTGTACTCGTTGTCCTTGCCGCCGTCTTCGATAAGCAGGTCTTCTTTTTCGTGGACCAGTTTGAGCGGGTCGCGGTTGCAGATCTCGTAATCGGCGCTCATCTGGATGGCCAGGGTCGGGCAGGCCTCGGCGCACAGGCCGCAAAAAATGCAGCGGGTGAAGTTGATGCGGAACCAGGCGGCGTAACGCCTGCCGTCCTCTCGCTCGGCGGCCTGCATGGAGATGCAGTCCACCGGGCAGGCCGCGCTGCACAGGTAGCAGGCCACGCAGCGCTCTTCCCCGCAAGGGTCGCGGGTGAGCACGATGCGCGCCCGGTAACGGGGGGAGGGCTGCCGTTTCTCCTCGGGGTACTGCACCGTCACAGGCTTTTGCAGCATGTGGCGCAGGGTGACCCAGAAGGGTTGAATGGTGCCTTTGATGTCACGCCATAAATTCATAAGAGCCGTGATTGGTGATTGGTGATTAGTAATCGGTTAAAACTGCGAAAAAGCATTAAAAGCGTGATTTGTAATTTGTGATTAGTAATTGGTTAAAGCCTCAAAAAGCGGATATTGTTCGTCATTCGTCATTCGTCATTCGTCATTCGTCATTTGTCATTCGTCACTCGTCACTCGTCACTGCCCTTTAAGCCAGAGCAACACCGCTCCGGTGATAATCACGTTGAGCAGGGCCAGGGGGATGAGGACCTTCCAGCCGAAGTGCATCAGCTGGTCGTAACGCAGCCTGGGCAGGGTGCCGCGGGTCCAGATGAAGAAGAAGCAGCAGGCCAGCACCTTGGCCGAAAACCAGACGATCGGCGGCAGCAGCGGTCCTGACCAGCCGCCGAGGAAAAAGATCGTGATCATCGAGGCAAGTATCACCATGTTGATGTATTCGCCGACGAAAAACAGGCCGAAGCGCATCCCCGAGTACTCGGTGTGGAATCCGGCCACCAGTTCGTTTTCCGCTTCGGGCATGTCGAAGGGGGTGCGTTTGGACTCGGCGGCCGCGCTGACCATAAAGATGAGAAAGGCCAGCGGATGGGTCAGGGCAAAGGGGACCGGATCCTGGGCGAGCACGATGTCGGTGAGCGAAAAGGATCGTGAGGCGAGGATCACCGGCACCAGGGCCAGGCCCATGGAGAGCTCGTAGCTGATGAGCTGGGCCAGGGCGCGGATGCCGCCGAGCAGGGCGTACTTGGAGTTCGACGCCCAGCCCCCAAGGGCCACCCCGTAAACCGCCAGCGAGGAGAGGCCGAGGAAATAGAGCACCCCGACGTTGAGGTCGCAGACCACCATCGGGATCTGCCGGCCGAAGAGCTCGATCGGCGGTGAAAAGGGGACCACGGCAAAGGTCAGCAACGCGGTGACCGCAGCCAGCCCAGGGGCGATGAAAAAGATCACCTTGTCGGCCTGGTCGGGGATGAAGTCCTCTTTGGCGAGCAGTTTGATGGCATCGGCCGCCGGTTGCAGCAGGCCGAAGGGGCCGACCCGGTTGGGTCCGTAACGCAGCTGCATGCGGGCCAGCAGCTTACGCTCGGCCAGCACCAGGTAGGCAGCCATGGTCAGCAGCACGGCGAAAATAAAGCCGAGCTTGACCAGGATCAGGGTCAGGGTGATCAGCCACTCGATCATGCCGGCCCTCCCTTCTCTAGGACGCAGTCGAGATGCCCGCAGCCGGCAGCGAACTGCTCCAGCGCGGTGCCGCGAAGCCGGGGCACGATGGCCAGGCCCGGAGCCATGGCGGCGCTGGTGCGCACGGTGACCCTGGCGTGGGCGTGCTCGGTGCTCAGCCGGGCCTGATCCCCCTCGGCGAGGCCGAAGCGCAAGGCGTCATCGGGGTGGACGAGCACTCGCGGCTCGGGGATGACCTGGTCCAGGGCCGCGGAGCGGCTGGAGAGAATCTCGGTGCCGAACAGGCTCTCTACCGCCAGCAGCCGCAACGTGCCGCCGGGTTCGCAGTGGGGCAGCTCCCGTTCGCCGGGCGCAGGCAGAGCTCCTGCTGCCGAGAGCAGCACGCCGGGCCCTTCGGGGTCGAGACCGGCGATGCCGGTAAAGCGGGAATCCTGCGCCTCGATCTGCTCACGCAGGGTGGCAAGGGAATCATCGCGCTCGAGCATGGCCTGCAGAGCGGCCCAGGCAGGGCGGGGCAGGCTGCCTGGGGTATTCGCCTCGAAGGTGCGCGGCGGGTGGTCTCCTGCGCCGGTCTCGCGGATCGGCACACCCGGGGTTATGACCGGGGTGTAACCCTGCAGGCGCCCTTCGAAATTAACGAAGCTCCCAGCGGCCTCGGCGGTTGCGGC
>CALZIZ010000132.1 GCA_945787465.1 uncultured Desulfuromonadales bacterium | reverse complement strand
CGGCCGCCGCGAATGATTGACGATGGGGCTTGAAGAAAAAGTGGAGTTGGGCATGGTGACCGTCGATTTGTCGAACCTGCGGATCTGGGTGGTGCGAAAGCCTAGCTCCTCGACCGTCCCCTCGATCCCCGCAACTTCGACCCAGTCGCCGACGTGAAACGGGCGGTCGGTAAAGACGACCAGCGAACCGAACACGTTGGCGATGGTGTCTTTGGCCGCCAGGGCCAGAGCCAGCCCTCCGACCCCCAGGCTCGCCACCAGGCTGCTGACGGAGTACCCGAGGTTCTGGATGACCATGATCGCCACGATGATGACAATCGAAACCTTGAGCGTTTTTCGCAGCAGCGGTATCAGTTGGTCATCGAGCTTGGATTCGGTATGCCGGGAGATTCGTGACAGGGCGTTGGCCGCGACATCCACCAGGCGCAGGCCGCACCAGGTGATGGCTGTCACCAGCGCCACCTGAAGCCCCTGGAAGACGTAGGTCTGCAAGGGCACCGGCTCTTCGGGCAGCTGCAACAGGCGGGCTCCGCCCTGCCAGAGCAGCACCATGGCGGTGACGGCCAGCGGAGCCGGCATCAGCGCGACCAGTTCATCGTCCCAGCGCATGGCCGTGGTTCCGGCCTTGCGGCTTAAGTAGCCCTTGAAAAGGGAAAAAATTATTTTTCGAACAGTGAAGCTGAGAAAAATTAAAAAAAGTGCCAGGCCGAGCCGCCAGGCGGTGACCCCCCACAAAAGTTCCTGGTATAAAAAATCGCTCTGCATAGACTCTCCTCATCGGTTGCCAAAATATTTTTTGTTATGACACCTAAGTATAACCAAAGAGCAAAGCTCGGCAGGGGTGGCAAAAAATTTTACAGTAACGGTGGGAAGATAGCCTTCCCTGCCCGCCGGAAGCTGGGGGGAAAAGCTGTATACACCTTGGCCGGCAAGTTGGGTATTGGCGAAAAATTAATCCCGGGCTTTTTGAAAAGGTTCTGGTTGGTGGTATAATTACTCGAAAATACACAAACTTTTTTAATCCCTGGGGGCCTTTGGGATGTATCCGGGCCTGGGACGGTACTGGTAGCGGGGTTTTTCCGGGGAGAGGCTTCAGCAGATTTTCGAAGAACCAGGTCAATTACCTTTCACAGATAAGCTAAGGGTGGAAAAATGCCGACCAAAAAAATCGATTCCATGCTGCAGCAGCACTTGGCCGCGGTGAAAAGCGGCAAGCGTCGCTTTGAGAATGCCTTTCAGGGGGTCACACGGATGATTCTGGAGAAGGAAATCGAAAAAGTCGTGGTCAACGGCAAGACGACTTACGATTTCAACATCTTCCGCGGTGGACCCAAGCATGTCATCGGCATGTACGACGAGCTCAACAGCTTCGTTTCTTTCGTCAAGGATGCGGCCGAAGGCGGGTCCTCCAAGGAGATGGCCTTCGTGCTGGTCGGCGAGCCGGGCAACGGCAAAACCTTTTTCGTCGAGTTTCTCTGCACCAGGTACCGAGAATTCCTCGCCAGGGAAGAAAACCGCAAATATACCTTCCGGTATGTCAACATGGATAAACTGGGCAGCTACGGCAGGCTCTCGACCATCGAATCCCAGACCTACGAAGACCCGATGATTCTGGCCATGAATCTCTTCGAAACCGCCACCGAAAGCAAGGAGTTTCTCGCCAAGCAGGGCTTCAAAGACCCGCAAATCGACCAGTTCTATGAGAATTATCGTCCCATGGGGGCCTGCACCGGCTATATGTGGAACGATATTCGCAACCATGCCGGCGGCAAGATCGATGAGATGCTCAAGTTCGTCGAGATCGTACCGGTGCCCCTTACGGAGAGTCTTGGCACGGTGACCGGCAAGTATGCCGCCAAGGACAAGATCACCTCCTCGGCGGTCGATCTGCTCGGCGAGGAGTCGATCCAGCGCCTTCTGCACATCACCGATACCAACAACCCCTACAGGTTCGATCTTCGCCGCGGCGCCCTGGCCCGGGTGGCCGGCGGCGGCATCCATTTCTCCGACGAGATCTATAAGAACAAAAAAGACCTGGTCCAGGTCTATCTGGGGGTGATCCAGAACCGGGTGATCGAGATGGACGGCTACAAGTGGCCCATCGACACCCTGATCATCGCCACCAGCAACAACTCGGAGTTCAACCGCTTTCTGGCCGAGAAGGAAGAGGCGCCGATTGTCGACCGCTGCCGAATCTGCTACGTCAGCCATAATACCGACTACCGCATGCAGCACCAGTTGACCGCCTACGCGGTGGGGAGCGAAACCAAGACCACCCTGACCAGGGAGGACCTTCACCAGGATCCCAACTTCAACCATGCCGCTTCGGTGGCTGTGGTGCTGAGCCGCCTGCCGCGCAGCGAAAAACTCACCCCCATCGAGACCATGAAACTGGCCGCCGGCGAAGTGGCCGGCGAAAAGAGCATCAAGGCCCTGGCCGAGGTGATCGACGCCCTTAACCAGGAGCCCGACATCACCAAGCGTTTCGGGCAGAAGGGGCTTGGGCAGCGTAATCTGGGGCGGGCCGTGCAGCTGATGGTCGAAAGTTCTGAGACCAATGAAGGGCGCTGCATGTTCGCCTACGACATTTTTAAGGCTGTAGAGCGGGTGGTGCTCGATTATGTGCCCGAGGCCAACGAGCGGGGCAAATACCTTGAGGATCTGAAGATTTCCAAGGGGCTTTACCGAGAGCGGGTGATGACCGAGATGTTCAACGCCTACATGGACGAGCCCTACGCCATCCGCAAGGACGTGATGAGCTACGTCAACATGATCATCGGTATCGATGCCGAAAACCTGGGGCCCGACAAGATGTGGAAATACAAGGATCCCCAGACCGGAGAACTCAAGGCTGTGAAGGTCGACGAACGCTTCGTCAAGAGCATCGAGGAGCGTTTGGGGCTCAAGACCGATGAGCAGCGTGAAACCTTCCGCACCTCGATCCGCAAGATCTACGGGCAGAAGATCTCCGTCGACCCCAACTACGACTTCATGGACAACCTCGAGTTGGTCAAGGCGGTGACCGATGTGCGCCTCAAGTCCGATATCGCCGGCGCGGGCAGTCTGATCGGCGCTCTGGCCAACCGCACCAACGAAGAAAACCAGAAGCTCTATGACAGAATGATCCAGACCATGCTCGATAAGCTCGGCTATTGCCAGACCTGCGCCCAGAAGACCATCGAGTATTTCTGTACCCAGGAAGATGAGGTTTAACAAACAGTGACTGGGGACTAGGGGCTGGAGGCTAGAAAGACCAGAACCCAGCCCCGAGTCCCCAGCCCCAAGACCCTATAAAGTCTATGAACCCGAAACTGCTGCAACTCTATAAAGAAATCAAGGCCCGCGGGCTGACGCCTGAGCGCGAAGAGCTGATACTTGCCGAACTGCGTCAGCAGGGCTGCCACGAGCAGGCCGAGACCGCCTCTGCCGGGCAGGAAGGTTGGTTGCCGGCGCTGCTCAATCCCTACCTTTACAACGATCTGGGGATCCTGCAGAACCTCGCGGAACCACAAAGTTCCTACACCACCAATGTGCGCTCCCTTGACGAATTGCTCGAGCGGGACCGGCAGCGGGAGAAGGACGGTTTCCCGCGCAAGATCCGGGTCGGCCGGCTGATCAAGCCGGGGCGTGGCAGCAAGGACAAGGTGGTGGTGGTCCCAACCACGGTGGAGGAGAAGTTCATCCATGACCCTTCCTTTCGCTCCGAGGGGCAGGAGGGCGGAGGTGACGGTGACGGCATCGGCGGAACCGGTGATGGAGAAGAGGGCGAGGTCATCGGCGAACAACCGGTGCGCCCCGAAGGCGAGGCTGGCGAAGGCGGGGCCGGCCAGGGCGAAGGCGGGGCCCACGAGGTCGAATCCAATGCCTACGACCTGGGCAAGATTCTCACCGAAAAGTTCGAGCTGCCCAATCTCAAAGAGAAGGGCAAGAAGCGCTCGCTGACCCGCTACACCTACGACCTGACCGACCGCAACCGGGGGTTCGGTCAGGTGCTCGATAAAAAGGCCACCCTGCGTTCGGTGCTCGAGACGAACATTGCTCTGGGGAATCTGCCTGATCTGGACAATATCGACTCGACCAAGTTTGTCATTTCACCCAGGGATAAGATCTACCGCATCCTGTCACCGGAGAAGGACTACGAATCCCAGGCCATGGTCTTTTTTGTCCGCGACTATTCGGGCTCCATGGCCGGCAAGGCCACAGAACTGGTGGTAACCCAGCACGTGCTGATCTACAGCTGGCTGCTTTACCAGTACGACAAGCAGGTTGAGTCGCGTTTCATTCTCCATGACACCGAGGCAAAGGAGGTCAAGGACTTCTATACCTACTACAATTCCAAGGTCGCCGGAGGCACCAAGGTCGCAGCAGCCTATAAACTGGTCAATGAGATCGTCGAAAAGGAAGGCCTGGTGAAGGACTACAATATCTACATCTTCCACGGCACCGACGGCGACGACTGGGACACCGAGGGCAAGGAAACCCTGCCCGAGCTCGACAAGATGCTCGATTACGCCAACCGGGTCGGGATCAGCATCGCCGAGCATGTCTACAGCGGCAGTCGTAGCACCGAGGTGGAAAAATACCTGAAAAACACCGGCTGGCTCGACAGCCGCAACGACCTGCTGCGGCTCGACGTGATGGGCGAAGACGCCGAGGAGTCGCGGTTGATCGAAGGGATCAAGACACTTATATCCTAAAGGCAGGGGCTGGGGACTAGAGGCTAGGGGCTTGAAAACCAGTCCCCATTTCCTAGTCCCCAGCCCCTGAATGAAAACTATGGAACTGGTAAGCCAGCACGTCAAGAGCATCATGGAAGGTTGCAAGGAGCGAGCCCGCGATGCCGGGTTGCGGTTCGAGGATGAAACCCTCGAGTACATCGTGACCAATCGCGACCTGCTGGAGTTGTCTCCCAAGATGATGATTCCCACCCTCTACGATTACTGGGTGCATGACGTGGAGGTGCTCAAGGAGAAGGGGCGCTACGAGCTCTACCCGACCAACCCCTACGAGACGGTGATCAACACCCGGCCGGCAATCTCGTTTTACAACGACAACAACCCCGACTGGCTCAACGTGATGATTTTTTATCACGTGCTCGGCCACGTCGATTTTTTTCAGAACAACCTCTTTTTCCGTCACACCGCAGAATATGATTTTGCCGGGCAGGCCCTGGCCGACAAGCGTCTGATCTCACGGTTGCGCTCGGAGAAAGGCCATTGGGTCGATTATGTGATCGAGTTCGCCCGCGGCATCGACAACCTGGTGGGCTATCATTCTGAACTCGCAAAACTCAACCGTCCGGCTCAAACCGGCCGCATGAAGCGCCTCGACTATTATTTCGACGTCTTTTTGCAGTCGGTCAAAAAGGTCAAGGTGACCGAGTATGTCGCCGAGGTCGAGCGCTATAACGAGTGTCAGCGCACCTACGGAGATTCGGCCGAGCAGTGCTTTTTCTCGGACGCCATCAGCAAATATCCCGAGCTTGAGGCGCTCTATGAAAAGAGCCTGCAAAAAAAGAGCAGACCCCGTCCCGACCTGTTCGAGTTTTTGATGGACAACTCGGAGTTTCTCAACAAGGACGAGAACAAGTGGATGATGTCTGTGCTTCACGTGGTGCGCAAAACCTCGCTCTACTTTCAGCCCCAGATTCGCACCAAGTTCATGAACGAAGGCTGGGCCAGCTACTGGCATGAGAAACTCTTTCTGCAGGACGAACGCATCAAGGGGCACGAAGTCGATTTCGCCCGGGTTCACTCCGGGGTGACCGCCCTGCCGCGTGTTGGTCTGAACCCCTACGCCATCGGTATGAGACTTTTTTACTACCTCGAGGAGATGGCCGACAAGGGGCGCTATTCCATGGATTACAAGCGGCTTCTTAACGACCACGAACGGCGCAATTTCGACAAACAGACCGGCCAGGGGCAGCCTTTTATTTACAATGTTCGCGAAAACCTGTCCGACTTTTTGTTTGTCAATACCTTCGTCGACCAGGATTTCGTCACCAGCAACAAGCTTTTTGTCGCAGGCAAACGCCTCAATCAAAGCCGCATGGTCTGGGAGTACTATGTCAAGAGCCGCAAGGCCGAGGATTACCGGCAGATGCTTCTCGACAGCCTGTACCACCCTCCCCATATCCGGGTTTCTCCGGAGAAAAGCAAAGACGGGACTCTCTACCTGGTCCACAAGTTCGAAGACAAGCCGCTGGTCCGGGAATATATTGCCAACACCATGATCGGCATCGAGTATCTCTGGGGGGGGCCGGTGCAGCTCGAAACCAGCGAGGTGGCCCAGGGCGGCCCGGGCGGAGGAGGCGGTGGCGCCCAACAGGAGATCAAATGGCGACGGGTGCTCTACGAGGTCAAGAATCGCAAGCTGACCAAAACCCCCATCGGCGGGACATGAGCATGGAAAACATCCACAAGGCCCTACAACATGTCGATCGCAGCGTCAGTGAGTGGGAGCAGCGTCCCACCATCTCCTTCGAGGCGTTTCTCAAGCTGCTGACCAACAATCCTTCGGCGGCCATCCGCAACGTCTTCCAGGTGTTTCACGACATGGTCAAAAGCCATGTCGGCGCGGGGGCGGACGAGTACCCCGATGACCCGGAGTCGATCCAATTCTTCAACTACGACTGCAGCAGGCTCTTTGTCGAGGGCAGCGACAACCCCTTCTTCGCTGACCGGCTCTTCGCAAACCGCCTGGTCAGCCTGGTCGAATCCCTCAAACGCGGCGCCCAGCAGAACAAGATTTACATCTTCGAAGGCCCCCACGGTTGCGGTAAAAGTACCTTTCTCAACAATCTGCTGATGCGCTTTGAGCGCTACGCCAACACCCAGGAGGGGGCCAGGTACGAAACCGTCTGGCGCCTTGACCGGCGGATGTTGGGGCATTTTGCCGAAGGCGGGGCGGATAATGTGCTTGAGAAGCTCTCCAATCTGCTGGACAATACGGGGGTGCCTAAAAAGGAGCGGGATAAGACCGATAACAATACCCTGGCCGCTGAAATGTTCATCGAGGTGCCCTGCCCCAGCCACGACAACCCGATTCTGATGGTGCCCAAGAGCCACCGGCGCTCCTTTTTTGACGATCTGTTCAAGAATGACCGGGCCAAGTGGACCCTGTTCACCGAAAAGGAATACGAGTGGGTATTCAAGGAGAACCCCTGCACGATCTGCAGTTCGCTCTACGAGGCCCTGCTGAGCCGGCTGGGCAGCCCGCGCAAGGTGCTGGAGATGGTCTATGCCCGTCCCTACAGGTTCAACCGGCGCCTCGGGGAGGGGATCAGCGTCTTCAACCCCGGCGATAAGCCGACCAAAAAGATCCTGCTGACCAACGAGATGCTGCAGGCGCGGGTCAACGACCTGTTCAGGGACAGCAACGCGGTGATGTACTTCTTTTCGCGCTTTGCCAAGACCAACAACGGCATCTACGCGCTGATGGACATCAAGAGCCACAATGCCGAGCGACTGATCGAGCTGCACAACATCATCAGCGAGGGGGTCCACAAGGTCGAGGATATCGAAGAAAGCGTCAACTCGCTGTTCCTGGCCCTGATCAACCCCGAGGACAAGGGAAATATCGAGGGCTACCAGTCGTTTCTCGATCGCATCGAATATATCAAGATACCCTATGTTCTCGACCTGAATACCGAGGTGGAGATCTATCGCAACGTTTTCGGCAAGCACATCGAGGACAGCTTTCTTCCCCGGGTGCTGCACAACTTCGCGCGGGTCATCATCGCCTCGCGCCTCAACCTCAAATCCGAGGCAATGCTCGACTGGATCGATGACCCTTCCAAGTACCGGCTCTACTGCGACGAAAACCTGCAGCTGTTGAAAATGGAGATCTACACCGGCTACATTCCCAAGTGGCTCAGCGAAGAGGATCGCAAGCGCCTGACCGCCAAGCGCCGGCGGCGGATCATCGCCGAGTCCGAGGCCGAGGGCTGGCAGGGGTTTTCAGGGCGCGATTCGATCCGCATCTTCAACGAACTCTATTCCGCCTATTCCCGCAAAGACAAGCTCATCAATATGGCGATCCTCCACGATTTCTTCACCAAGGCCCACAAGGACCTGGGCGAGCTGATTCCCAAGGGGTTCATGGACTCGTTGCTGCGCATGTACAATTACACCGTGCTGCAGGAGGTCAAGGAATCGCTCTACTACTACAACGAGGAGCAGATCTCCCTGGACATCCAGAACTATCTGTTCGCGGTCAACTTCGAAACGGGGACCATCGAAACCTGCAGCTATACCGGGGAGAAGCTCGAAATCACCGAGAGCTTTTTCGACAGCATCGAGCGCCGCCTGCTCGGCGCCGATGCCGACAAGGTCGCTCGCCTCAAGTTTCGCCGCGATACCCAGAAGGAGTACACCGCGCGGACCCTGACCCAGGAGATCGTCTCGGAGAACCGCCCGATCAAAGAAACCTCCCTTTACCTCGAACTGCACGACCGCTACGTTTACAACCTCAAAGAGAAGGTTCTCGATCCTTTCCTCGAAAATGCCAATTTCCGTCGCGCCGTCAAGGACTACGGCAAGGATGCCTTCAAAACCTACGACAAGCGCATTCAGGATGATGTCACCTTCCTCATGGCCAACCTCTGTCGCAAGTACAATTACACCAAGCATGGTGCGAAGAACGTCTGCATGTACGTGATCGACAACGATCTGACCAAACAGTTCGCCAGCTGATCCGTGCGGTAATGTGCTCTTCCAACGCCTTTTCCAGGAGGTTGTCGAGACCAGATTTTCGAGAATTTGAGAGCGAATAGCAGGGCTATTTGTCGAAAATTGTCGAGAATATGGACCGATCAGCCGATTTCGCAGTAGGTTCATGTTAAGCCCGACAGCCTCCTGGTCCATGACATTTTCTTTACAACCTTTTTACCCACCCATGACGACTCGCGCCCGGGGCTGTGGTCTACTGGACACAGGTGAAGCGAACACATACCCCAAGAAGGCGTCGGTCTGCTGAGGCCGCAAAGGAGGAGTCATGATGAAAAAGTGGGTCGTCGTTCTGATCTCGATGGTTTTCGCCCTTTCCATGTTGCCGGTGGTTGGCGCTGCTGCCCCGGCAGTGCTCTGCGACCTGCGCCTCGACCGCGAGGTGCTGCCCGCAGGCCCGTCCCAGACGGCTGTGCTCAAGATCACCCTTGATGCTTCGGAGCTGCCCCGCGAGGCGGTTCGCCCTCCGGTGAACCTGTCGCTTGTCTTTGACCGCTCAGGGTCGATGGCCGGCAGCAAAATCCAACGGGCCCGGGAGGCGGCCATCGAGGCTTTGCGCCGGCTCGAAGGGCGGGATCTTTTCTCCCTGGTTGCTTACGATCATCAGGTGCAGACCCTGGTTCCGGCGCAGAGCGCGGCCAACACCGAATGGATCGAAACCCAGATCCGCAACATCTACCCAGGCGGAAACACCGCCCTGTTCGGGGCGGTGAGCCAGGGCGCGGCTGAAGTGCGCAAGAATCTGACCGGCCCCTACGTTCACCGGGTGATTCTGCTTTCCGACGGGCTGGCCAACGTCGGTCCGAGTTCTCCTGCTGATCTGGCCCGCCTGGGCGTTGCCTTGCGCAAGGAGGGAATTTCGGTGAGCACCATGGGGGTCGGTACCGATTACAACGAGGATTTGATGACCCAGCTCGCCGAACGCAGCGACGGCAATCATTACTTCGTGGAAAGCAGCCGGGATCTTCCGCGAATTTTTGCCGCCGAACTCGGCGATGTGCTCAGCGTTGTGGCCCGCAAGGTGGTGATTGAAGTGGAGTGTCCGAGCGGTGTGCGCCCCTTGCGCATTATCGGCCGCGATGGTCGCATCCGGGGTAACCGGGTCGAAATCCACATGAACCAGCTCTACGGTGGCCAGCAGAAATACGCCCTGGTCGAAGTCGAAATCCCCGCCTCTGGACCGAACCAGAGCATTGCCCTTGCCGAGGCCCGCTGCTCTTACGAAAATGCCCTGACCGCCCGGACTGAAACCTCCTCTGCCCGCGCCCGGGCCCGTTTTGCGACCAGCATGGAAGAGGTGCGCAAGGCGGCGAGCAGGGAGGTCCAGGAGGCGGTGGTGGAAAACGAAATGGCCATCGCCCGCGACAAGGCGCTCAATGCCTACAATGAGGGGCGAAAAGACGAGGCCGCCCGGCAGCTGCGCGAAAAAAGCGAGAAGCTTCAGCAAAAAAACCGCGAGCTCGGTTTTGACGACCTGGCCGGGCAGGCAGGGGCCCTGGAGTCCGATGCCGCCGAATTCGAAGAGCAGCAACTGAGCAGCCCGCGAAAAAAGGCGATCCGTTCAGAGAGCTACCGCATCCGCAGTCAGCAGAAAAGTTACTGATAACGGCATAACTTTCGCAAACAGCAGGCAGGGGGAGCGTCTGGAATCAAATTTGTTGTCTGCCGGTCATGCTGAGCCTGTCGAAGCATCGGTTCACCGGGCTTTTCCAAGGCCTTCGTCAGGCTCAGGCCGAACGGACAGAAACTGGCAGGATGGGGCCGTTTGCAGGGGACGTTAGGGCTAAGGCTCTCTGTCCAGTGCTTCGTTCGTCATTCCCGCGAAGGCGGGAATCCCGGTTTTGCTTTTGAACTAAGTTCTTTTGTATGCCTTTGTGACTATTCTGTCCTTGCAGTCGAGATATTGAACCATTGATTCTATGAAACGCATTTGGCTGATCATTCTTGCCTGGTTGCTGCTGCTGGTTCCCACCCTGCTCAGCGGTTATTTCGCCCTGCAGCTTCTGCAGCGCGAACAGCAGCGCATCGCCGCCACGGCACTGGCCGCTGCCGGCGAGCGGGCCGGGGCGGTGGTGGAGAGCCTCGATCTTGCGATCACCGAGGTCAAAGAGGGGCTGGTTGCAAGCCTGCGCAGCTTCCCCGGCCAGAACCTTGCCGAACGCCTCGATCAATGGAAACAGGACAATCCGCTGATCCGCAATGTCTTTGTCTGGGGCCCTGAAAAAGGGCTGGTCCTTCCCGATCCCGCAGAACCGCTGAGTGACGAGGAACAATCTTTCACCAGAAGATTTGACGCCTTATTTATGGGACGCGCCACCTGGCAGGCGCCCCGGGGCGAGAGCCAGAGCGCGGCGGCGCTTTTTTCTTCCCGTCGCGAGTTACGCGAACTCACCCGGCAAAAGGCGCGGTTTTCAGCAGAAGCAGATATGGCCGCAGCCCCTGCGGCGGTGGAATCCCCGGGAGAGTCGGGCTGGGTCCCCTGGTTCTGGGAGGACCAGGTTTCGCTTCTCGGATGGTACCAACCTGCCGGGGCAGGGCCGCGTTTCGGGGTCGAAGTCGAAATGATGGCACTTCTGGGACGCCTGGTGGCCTTACTGCCTGCTGCGCCGCCTGCCGACGAGGCTTATGCCCTGGTCGACGGCAATGGGCGGGTCTTCCATCAAACCGGAAGTTTCGAGATTACCCGACAGACGCCGAGGGTCGTTTCGCTCTCCACCAGTCCCGGCCTGCCCCACTGGCAGGTCGTCGTATATGCCTCGACAGAGACCCGGGCCGAGGCGGGTGGGGACTCTTTTCTGCTCCTTTCCTCTCTTGTGGTGGGGGCCTTTGTCGTCGCCATTTTGTCCGGCGGTTCCCTGCTGCTCTGGCAGGCCTACCGCAACATGACCGAGGCGCGGCGCAAGACATCTTTTGTCTCCAATGTCTCACACGAACTCAAAACCCCTCTGACGACCATCCGCATGTATGCCGAACTGCTCAGTGAAGGTCGGATTCAGGAGCCAACCAAGCGGGCGCGTTACCTCGGGATCATTGTTGATGAGAGCCAACGCCTCACCCGCCTGGTCAACAATGTTCTTGACTTCAGTCGCCTCGAGCAGGG
>CALZIZ010000131.1 GCA_945787465.1 uncultured Desulfuromonadales bacterium | reverse complement strand
CAAGGTCCCCGAGGATCTGCTGGTGATCGACTTGCGCAAGCTATATCCCGAGTTGGGCGATTACCGTCTGCGCGGCCGGGTGGTGGGGCGGCGGGTGGTTCCTTACTGGTCGCGTGAGGATATCGATGGGGGCAGGGCGCCGATGCCGGGCAACGAACTGTTCTGGGTTGAGGATCCGGTGGACCTGTTTTTTCTGCACATCCAGGGTTCGGGGCGCATCAGCCTGCAGGGGGGCGAGCAGGTCATGGTTCATTATGCCGACCAGAATGGCCATCCCTACCGCTCGATCGGCCGGCTGCTTCTGGAGCGCGGCGAGATGACCCGCGACCAGATGTCGATGCAGAACATCAAGGCCTGGGCTCGGGCCAACCCGCAGAAGGTTGCAGCGCTGCTGGGAGAAAACCCCAGCTACGTCTTTTTTGAGGAACTGACCCTGGCTTCGGGCAGTCCCCCCGGAGCCCTGGGGGTGCCCTTGACCCCCAAGCGCAGCCTGGCCGTCGATCCCCGGACCATTCCCCTGGGAGCCCCGGTTTTTCTCTCCACGCACTGGCCGGGAAGCGAGGCCCCGCTGCAGCGGCTGATGGTGGCCCAGGATACCGGTGGTGCCATCAAAGGCCGGGTGCGGGCCGATTTCTTCTGGGGCCTCGGCGAAGTCGCCGGCAATTATGCCGGTCGTACCAAACAGTCGGGGTGGCTCTGGGTCTTGTTGCCGGCTGCTTCTCTGCCCTGACGGCCAGTTGCGCCCCAGCTTGGTGTGGGGGGCAACGGCCGGGATCGCCGGCGCTTCGGTGTCAAAAAAAATAAGGGCTTGTCAAAATAGCGACGATGCCGGGTCTGCTCGGCTCTGAGCACGCCATTTCGCGATCGTTAGAGGGGAAGGACAAGGCTTAAGTCAGCCAGACGACTGCCGGGATTCAGGGGGAATTCCTTGGGGGAACTTTCTCAGGCTTGTTGTTGGGAGGGTTGTGCGGTTTTCTTCCAGGAGGCCAGGCTTTCGGAAGGGGTTGGCAGGGTATTTGCTCTTCTTAGTAAAGAGAACTTATCCAACAGCTTCGGAGATGGTGCCGGGCTTCAAACTCTCGGCTGGAGACGATTAGACGACCATGACAAGTGAACTTCAGTCTGTAATAAACACCGTTGGCGATTTACCTCCCATGCCGGTGGTGGCGGTCAAGGTGGTCCAGATGATTCGCGACCCCAGGACCACCGCCAAAGATCTGGCAAAGGCGATCTCCCTGGATGCGGCGGTCTCCGCGCGCGTGTTGAAAATTGCCAATTCACCCTTTTACAGCATGCAACGCGAGGTCAAGACCCTGGAACGAGCCGTCGTTATTCTGGGCGAAAAGACCTTACGAAGCCTGGTTTTTGCCTCAAGCGTCAAAGCCTTGAACAAAAACTTCGGGTTGATGGAAAAAATGTTGTGGGAGGACTCCATGGGCTGCGCCATCGGGGCGCGCCTGATGGCGCAGCGGTTTCGCAGTGCCGACCCTGAAGAGGCCTTTCTCGGCGGGCTGTTTCGGCACATCGGTAAACTGGTGATGAACAACCTCGATTCCTCAAAGTTTCTGCAAATGGTTCAGGAGGCATACAACGGCGAGGGGACGCTCGGAGAACTGGAGCGGCGCTATTTCCCTTTTTCCCATGCGGTCATCGGGGCGGCTGTTCTGAAAAAGTGGAATTTTTCCGAAAACCTGATCCACGTGACCAGGCACCATGAGGATATGCGGATGTACGTCGAGGAGGCCCCGGCTCTCAACCGGTTGATGGCGACGGTGAATCTGGCCGACAATCTATGTAAACATCTGGGGGTTGGCCGGCGCAGTCCGGAACAGAGCAGTGACCTGTCCATGATTCCCGGAGCCAAAGCCCTGGGGCTGGAAGTTGAACAGCTCGATCAGGTGATGAGTGAGTTCAAGGAGGTCTTTGAGAGGGACCGGGACGCCTTCATGGAATGAGCCATCCAGGGGGCTGAGCCCGCCTGAAACAAAAAAATAACAAAGCCCGGCTTCTTGGCTGGGCTTTGTTCGTTTCGGGAGGGTTCCTTGGTGTCGCCTTTATTTATTTTACCTGCTGCAAGGCTCGCAGTTGTTGATGTACCCGAGATTCAGCCCTCAACTCCAAGCACATCCATTTTTTGACTCCAAGGGGTTCCGATTCATATCCCCTTCTTCACAATTCCATTATGCGCCTTGGCGGCGATCCGGATCAAGGGGTAAAATGGGCAGCGATTTCGGTGGCAACTGCCTCAAGCGGCTTATGCCGGCAGTCGATGACCAGGTCGGCATGTCGCAGGTAGAGGGGGCGCCGCCGTCGGTAGAGGTCGTCAAGGGTTTCTCCCGGGTCAATCACCATACCGCGGGTGTCCATATCCTGTATGCGTCTTTGCAGGTCGACCAGGGGAACATCGAGAAACACCGTCTGCCCGTTGGCCTTTAATGCGGCCATGCCGGGTTCGCTGTAAACTACCGAACCGCCGGTGGCGATGACCGTATCCCGGGCCTGCAGTTCGAGCAAAGCCTGCTCCTCGATAAGCCTGAACGCCTCCAGTCCGTCTTCGTTGATGATGTCCTGCAGGCGTCTTTTGTGCCGCGCCTGAATCAGCACGTCGGTATCGAGAAAATGCAGCCCCATTCGTTTGGCAAGGACCACACCGATGGTGCTTTTACCGGCGCCAGGCATGCCGATGAGGACGATGTTCGATTTTTTCATTATAAATACCGTGAATGGTGATCGGTAACTCGTGGCTGGATAAAACGCCAGCCACAAGTCACCCTTGCGTCTTTACCAATCACCATTTCAGGTTACAGGTCATTGACCTTAAGAACAATTTTGCCGAAATGTTTGTCTTCTTCCATCATCCGGTGCGCCTCAACCACCAGGTCCATGGGGAAGACCTTTTCGATGATCGGCACGATAGAGCGATCGGCAAACTTGGGCAGCGCCCGGCGGGTGAATTCGGCAACGATATCCCCTTTTTCGGAAACCGGGCGGGAGCGCAGCACCGAGCCGATGATCTGCTGGCGTTTGACCATCATCAGTGCCAGGTTGAGCTCGGCCTTGATGCCGCTGATGATGCCGATGATGACCAGTCTGCCGGTGTAGCCCAGGGAGTTCATGTTGGGCGCGAGGTACTTGGCCCCGACATGGTCGAGGATCATGTTGACCCCCTTTTTCTTGGTAAATTCCTTGACGATGCCGGTGAAGTCAGGGGTTTCTTTGAAGTTGATCACCAGGTCGGCACCGAGTTGCTTGACGCGATCAATCTTTTCGGGGGCAGCGGTGATGATCAGCTTGCTGCTTGGGGTGAGGGCTTTGCTGAGCTGGATGGCCGCGGTATTGACCCCGCCACCGCCGCCGTGAAAGATGCCCGTCTGGCCGTCGGCGAATTCGCCGAGCATGAAAACATTGAGAAATGCGGTGATGTAAGATTCGCAGACGCAGGCCGCCTCTTCAAAACTCATGGTTTCGGGGATCGCCATCAGGTGGTCAGCGTAGGCTACGGCGAATTCGGCATATCCGCCGCCGCCGACCAGGGTCATGACCCGGTCGCCAACCTTCCATCCCGTGACGCCCGGGCCGACCTCCTCGATCAACCCGGCCACTTCGATTTGCCTTCGCGCTGGACGAGGTCGGGGCGGTTGATACTGGTTGCCGCTACCTTGACCAGGACCTGGTTGTCCTGGGGAACGGGTTTTTCGGCTTCGCCGATGCGCATGACATCGAGTCCGCCAAAACCTTCGAGCAGTACAGCTTTCATATTCTCTCCTCCTAAATGCAATGTCCAATATGGCCTTCATTTTACCTGAATCCTTGAGGTCGGGGTGGGAACAGAGTGTAAGTGCTTGGCCTGAATAAGGGTTTCAAAAAATCTGAGGCGCACCCATAGGTTCGTCGGTGATTTTTTGAACGCTTAGACAGGTCAATGACTTGCGCTATTGCCCGGTCAGATCTCAAGGATTCAGGTTTTGTTGAGGGCGTTGAGATTTTTCCTTTTTGGGCAAATCTATGCTTAAATTAAAACGGCGTGTCGATTATAGGTGATCTGGGTGAGGATTCAACCCCAAAACAGAATTTCCGAAAAAGGCAGGGACCATGACCAGGTGGCGGTGTACGGTCTGTGATTATATCTATGAAGGTGCCCAGCCGCCCGAGTGCTGTCCGGTGTGCGGTGTGGGGCCGGAGCGCTTCGTGGCGGTCGGGCATAGTTTGCGCGGGCTGATCAAGGAGATGAGCGAGGCCTTTGTGCTTCATGCGGTCGTCTCCCATTACCCCAACGGGGCTCTGCCGGCAGCCCTGCTGTTTCTGGGCCTGTTTGCCTTAAGCGGTGAACCGTCCCTGGAGCAGGCGGTCTTTTACATGGTCGCCCTGTGTACCGCAGTGATCCCGGTGGCCCTGGTCTCGGGGATCTACGATTGGCGAACCCGGTTCGGCGGGCGGCGGGCAGCGGTCTTTTATCGCAAGATTGTCCTGGGCGGCCTGCTCCAGATGCTGGGTCTGCTGGCTACGGGGATGCGCTTGTTGCACCCCCAACTGATGCATGAGGCTGGTTGGATGCGCTGGGGGTATCTGGGGACCCTTGTGGGGATGTTGGCCTGTACGGTGATGCTTGGCCATTATGGGGGCAAGCTTGTCTTTCAGTGGAAGTCCCGAAGGTAGCGCGGGAAGGTGCTTTTCAAACGGTTTCTCGTTGGTTTTCGGTCTTTCCAGAAGCCCTTAGTCTCCGATGCAGGCTTGACAAGTTCCCCGTTTTGCAAGTAAAAGGGTGCAGGCTTCGGGCTGAACAGGTTCATATCTCACCACTACAGTTTCAATTAAACCCGCCATGCGGGATTTGGATAGGGAGGATTTACCAGGATGAAAAAAGATATCAACGAAAAAGGTGCGATCATTCAGCGTGACAAGGAAACCTACGCCATTGCGCCCCACATCCCCGGAGGCATCACCACCTCTACGACCTTGCGGAAAATCGCCGATGTTGCTGACAAGTACCAGGCCCAGGCTCTCAAGCTGACCAGCGCCCAGCGTATTGCCATCGTTGGCCTCCAGGAAGAGAAACTTGACGAGATCTGGAGCGAACTGGGGGAGAAGCCCGGCGCGGCCATCGGCATGTGCGTACGCAGCGTCAAGATCTGCCCCGGAACCACCTTCTGCAAGCGCGGCCAGCAGAATTCGGTCGAGGTCGGCCTGGCAATGGACGAAAAGTACCATGGCATGTCCCTGCCCTGGAAGTTCAAGATGGGCGTGTCCGGTTGCCGCAACGATTGCGGCGAGGTCTGCATCAAGGATCTCGGCCTGATCGGAACCTCCAAGGGCTGGAATGTCATGGTCGGCGGTAACGGGGGCAGCGCTCCGCGCCTCTCCTACACCCTGGTTGAGGCTGTGCCGACCGACGAAGAGGCCCTGGCCATCGTCGAGCACGTGGTCGACTGGTTCAAGGCTAAGGACCGCCGCTGCCGTATGGGCAAGTTCATCGACGAGATGGGCTTTGAGGCATTCAAGGCCGAGGTGCTCAACGGCTTGAACGGCTGATTTCGACCTCTGGTTTTTGAGATGTGAAAAAGGGACTGTTCCGCAAGGGGCAGTCCCTTTTTTAATGGTCGAAAAAGGTAAAAACCAATTGCCGCAGAGGTCGTGGAGAAAAGATTCTGCTTCCAAATCCCTTATGGAAAAGAGGTTTTTGTAGGAGCGGCTTCAGCCGCGAATCGGTGACCCGGCCCGCCCGGAGGTTTTTGTAGGAGCGGCTTCAGCCGCGAATCGGTGAACCGACCCAAAGGCCTTCGCGAATGAATTCGCTCCTACAGGGGCGGGCAGTGCCCTGAGGGTTTTTGTAGGAGCGGCTTCAGCCGCGAGTGATTTAAGGGGCCTTTCCTTGGTGTCTCCGTGTCTTGTATGGCAATTGTTTTTGGGTGAATCAGCTTTTCCGCGAAAACCGGTATCCGCGACCGCGGACGGTCTGGAAATGGACCGGGCGGGCGGGGTTGTCTTCGAAATATTTGCGCATGCGCACGATGAAATTGTCCAGGGTGCGGGTTTCGGTGTCGGGGGCCATGCCCCAGACCGATTCGAGCAGGTGGGCCCGGGAGAGGACTTCGCCTTCTTGGTCGAAGAAGGTGCGCAGCATGCGCACCTCGAGCTCGGTCAGAGAAATGTCGCCCTGCGCCGTGGTCGCCAGGTGGTGCTGCAGATCGACCCGGTTTTTGCCGAATTGATGGATGTCTTCGCTGGCAGGTTCGGGGCGATACCATTCGGAGCGTCGCAGGATGCCCCTGACCCGCAGCAGAAACTCGTCGAGGCTGAAGGGCTTGGTCAGGTAGTCGTCAGCGCCGGCCGAAAGTCCTTCGATCCTGTCCCGCTCCTCGGAACGGGCGGTCAGCATCAGAATCGGCTGCCGGGGGTCCTTGCCGCGGATCTGCCGGCAGACCTCCAGTCCGTCAATACCGGGCAGGGCCAGGTCGAGGACCACCAGGCCAAAGGAATGCTCGTCGAAGAACTGCAACGCAGCTTCGCCGTTTTCTGCGTGGGTAACCTTGAACCCTTCCTCCTCGAGATTGAAAATAAGGCCACGGGCGATATGCGGTTCATCCTCGACAAGGAGGATATTGTTTCCGTTCATTCGGTTTTCTCCGCCGGGTCCCTGTCCTTCAGCGGCAATTGAATGTGTACCGTGGTGCCGAATCCCGAACCGCTGCTCTGCAACCAGACCTTGCCCCGATGCAGTTTGATGATGGCCCGCACGATAAACAGCCCTAGACCCGAGCCGCGGATCGTCTCCTTGGGCTGCTTGACCCGGTAGAACATCTGGAAAACCTTTTTCTGCTCGCGCTTGGCGATGCCGCGACCCTGATCGGAGAAGGCCAGGTGGGCATAGCGATCCTCCTTGTAAAGCTTGACCCTCAGATTCGGGGTGCCGGTTGAATAGAGGATGGCGTTTTCGAGCAGGTTGCGAAACACCGTCTCCATGGCCTCGACCTCGATACGGGCGAAAAGTTCGGGTTCGATAACCAGTTCCATGCGGCCGGCCTTGGGCAGCGAATATTGGAAACGACGAAAATAGGTGCTGACCATCTCCGAAAGGTTGGTGTGGCGCAGGACCAGCTTGATCCCTTTTTGCTCCACCCGGTTGGCCGCCAGCAGGTTGTTGATCAGGGTCTGCAGCCGGTCGGTGTCGCTGAGCATGGTATCGATGAAGACGTCCATCTTTTCGGGCGGCGGCCTGCGGCGGCGGATGGTTTCAAGATGCAGCTGCAACGAAGCAAGCGGCGACTTGAGTTCGTGGGTGACCTGAGCGACGAACTGGCGCTGGGCCCGATTGAGGGCCACCTGGCGGCGCCAGTAGATGAAAATGACGTAGATTCCGGCCAGAATTGCCAACAGCAGCAGGATACCCTCGCCAAGGATGAACCAGTCGGCGCCGCCCTGCAGCAGTTCGGGGCTGTATTTTTCGGCCAGGGTCCGTAGCTGGCGATGCTTGCCCATGAACCAGTAGATCCAGAAGGCGACCACCATGATCCAGACCAGCTGGAGGCCGATAAAAGTCATGAGGGGACTGATCAAGCGACCGAAGATTTTCATGCCTTTTCTTTACCACTGGTGCCGCCTGCGGACAAGGTGTTTGTGGTTTTACACAACTATTACATTCTGTTGAATTGGTCTCTGGTAAGATAATTGCGGTTTTAAAGTCAGCAGTCTTCAGTTTGTACCAGGGAGTAGTCGCGTATGAAGTCTCTTACCATTGGCAAATATATGATACCCTTTCCTCTGATTCAGGGGGGGATGGGGGTTCGCATCTCGGGCGGCAGCCTGGCAGGTCATGTGGCCCGTTGCGGCGGCGTCGGCCTGGTGGCTACGGCCGGCATCGGCCTGAACAGCCCCCACTACGACGGCAAGAACTTTTTCACCGCTGACCCCATGGCATTGAAGGATGAGATTCGCAAGGCCTACGAGATTGCCCCCGACGGGGTGGTCGGCACCAATTGCATGGTGGCGGTGACCAACTTTGACGAAATGGTTCGAGCCTCCTGCGAGGCCGGAGCCAAGGTGATCGTCAGCGGAGCCGGGCTGCCGATGAATTTGCCCGAACTGACCGCCGACTGGCCCGAGGTCGCCCTGGTGCCCATCGTTTCCTCGGTCAAGGCCGCCGAACTGATCGCCCGCAAGTGGAAAAAGGGATACGGGAGGCTGCCTGATGCGGTGGTGGTGGAGGATCCCGACACCGCAGGCGGTCACCTCGGAGAGAAACTCGAGAACATCGGCACCGGACAATACGACCAATACGCAACGGTGCGCGGCGTTAAAGATTATTTTCGCGAAAAGTGGCAGCTCGACATTCCGGTCATCGCTGCCGGCGGCATCTGGGATCGCTCCGATCTGCTGCACGCTCTTGAGCAGGGGGCCGACGGGGTGCAGGTCGCCAGTCGCTTTGTCTGCACTGAAGAGTGTGACGCATCCGACGCTTTCAAGCAGGCTTACCTCGATTGCAGTGCCGAGGATATCGGCCTGATCATGAGCCCCGCCGGGCTGCCGGGACGGGCCATCAAGGGTAACATCGAACAGATCCGGCAGCGGGATCTCGATCTCGAAATCACCTGCCCCTCGGGATGTCTTAAGAAATGTGCCTACAAGGCAGGCCAGGAGCGCTTCTGCATCGTCCATGCGCTGGATCGTGCACAGCGCGGAGATACCGAAACAGGGCTGATCTTCTGTGGCACCAACGCCTGGAAGGCCGACCGGATGACCACGGTGCAGGAGGTTTTCAACGAGCTTTTTGCCATCGAAGGCAAGCAATCCCGGGATCAGGCTGTTTAACGGCTGAGATCCGGGAGGCTGAACGCAACAAAAAAGAGGGGCTGCGCCGGAAGACTTACGGGGCAGCCCCCTTTTTTATCCAAGGCTTTTCCCCAGCCGGAGGGAACTTCGACAGAGTCGTTCCTAAAGGTCCCCGAAGTTCTTGTCAGGCGCTTTAATATTAGTGTAAGATGGTAAAAATTATCGATTTGACGGATTTTTTCCTGCATGACCCAAGGACCTGTGATGACAGCAAAAAAAGACGAGTTCATCCCCAAGTGGATCGCCTGGGAGTCTACCCAGCGTTGCAACCTCAACTGCGTGCACTGTCGCTGTTCTTCTGACCTGGATGCGGCGGTCGGGGATTTCAATACCGAAGAAGCCTTCAAGCTCATTGACGACATCTGCGAGGTCTCGGCCCCGGTCATGGTCCTCTCGGGAGGCGAGCCGCTGTTGCGCGAGGACATTTTCGAGATCGCCCGATATGGCACCGGCAAGGGGCTGCGCATGTGCATGGCCACCAACGGCACGCTGATCACCGACGAGGTCTGCGCCAAAATGAAGGAGGCCGACATCAAGATGGTCTCCCTGTCGCTGGACGGCTCCACTGCAGCAATCCACGATGATTTCCGCAGCTGCGAAGGGGCCTTCGAGGGGGTGATTCGCGGCGCCGAAACCTTGAAGCGCAACGGCATCAAGTTTCTCATCAATTCATCCTTCACCAAGCGCAACCAGCAGGACATCGGCGAGACTTTCAAACTGGCCAAGAGCCTTGGCGCTACAGCATGGTACATGTTCATGATCGTACCGACCGGCCGTGGAGAAGAGATCATGAGCGAGCTGATCTCCAAGGAGGATTACGAGGAGATTCTGGCCTGGCATTATGAGCAGGAAAAGGGCGAGGACGATATTCTCATGCGCCCAACCTGCGCCCCTCACTACTACCGGGTCGTGCCCCAGATGGCCAAGGCAGAAGGTGTCGACTTCAAGCGTCGCAGCCTGACCTTTTCCACCGGCGGCGGCAAAGGCTGCATTGCCGCCCAGACCATCTGCCTTATCGACTGCTTCGGCAATCTCAAGCCCTGCTCCTACTTCCACTCCTCGGTGGGCAACGTCAAGCAGATGCCCTTTAAAGAGCTCTGGTACAACTCCAAGGTCTTCAGCGAACTGCGCGATTTCAAAAAGTACAAAGGCAAATGCGGCGAGTGCGAGTTCATCAACGTCTGCGGCGGCTGCCGGGCCCGCGCCGACGCGGTCTACGGTGACTACATGGCAGAAGAGCCCTTCTGCAACTATATCCCCAACCGTACGCGCAAGCGCATGGAACAGGAAGCGGCTGTAAACCTTGAAAAATCGAAGGCGTAATGGGTAATGAGTGATCTGTGATATGTAAAATCGCTTTTGGCCTTGAATACATCACATATTACACATTACACATCACGCTTTTCTGCTTTTTACGCCTTTATGAATTTACAGGAGGATTTTTAATGACCACCGAATACACTTTCCTTAAGGCCTGCTGGGGCCAGCCGACCGACTACGTTCCCGTATGGCTGATGCGCCAGGCCGGCCGCTACTTGCAGTGCTACAAGGATGTGCGAGCCAAGGGCGGCGGAACCTTCCTCGACCTGTGCAAGGACCCGGCCCGGGCCGCGGAGGTCACCATCCAGCCGATCGATATCCTGAACGCCGATGCGGCGATCCTTTTCTCCGACATTCTCACGCCCATCGAGCCGATGGGGATGGCGCTCGACTTCGTGCCCGGCCCGGTTTTCGAGAAGCCGATTCGCACCGCTGCCGATGTCGATGCCCTGGTGGTGCCCGAGGATATGGGTCAGGCGGTTTCCTACGTGCCTGAGATCATCAAGCGCCTGCGCGTCGCCTTTGAGGGGCGGGTGCCGCTGATCGGTTTTGGCGGAGCGCCCTTCACCCTGGCCTGTTACATGGTCGAGGGCAAAGGGTCCAAGGACTTTGCCTCTCTCAAGCAGATGATGTACGCCGACTTTCCCCTGTATGACGCCCTGATGAAGAAGATCACCGAGATGGACCGGCGCTACCTCAACATGCAGATCGAAGCCGGCGCCCAGGCGATTCAGATCTTCGACACCTGGGGCGGTCTGCTGGCGCCCCACGACTTCGAGCGCTACATCCTGCCCTACGTCAAGCAGCTCATTAACGGCCTGAACCGCGACGGCATCCCGGTCATCTACTTCGTCAAGAACGGCGGCACCATGCTCGAACTGGTCAAAGAGGCCGGCAGCGACGTCATCGGCCTCGACTGGCACGTCAACCTCGGCAAAGCGCGAGACATCCTCGGCGACGACGTGGCGGTGCAGGGCAACCTCGATCCGACCGTCCTCTACGCCCCCAAGCCTTACATCGAAAAAGAGGTGCAGCGCATCCTCGATGAGAATGCCGGGCGCCCCGGGTTCATCTTCAACCTCGGCCACGGCATCCTGCCGACGGTACCGCCGGAGAATGCCATCCACATGGTCGAGTGCGTGCACCGGTTGAGCCGCAAGTAAGCAACCGGTAGGGGCACCCCTCGTGGGTGCCCTTAATTGGCAACCTGAAAAGTGTACCCACTGAGGGGCAGGGCACCCACAAGGGGTGCCCCTACGCCAACAGGAATCGTTCGGATCATCTATGAACCCTGGCAATTCTGACAAACCGATCGGCATTGTTCTGCTCAACATGGGCGGGCCCGACTGCCTCGAGGCAATCGAGCCCTTTCTTTACAACCTCTTCTCCGATCGCGACCTGATCAATCTGCCCTTGGGCAGCCTGATGCAAAAACCTTTCGCCCGGCTGATTTCCCACTTTCGGGCCAAGCGGGTGGCCGATAATTACCGGGTCATCGGTGGCAAATCGCCCCTGCTGCACTGGACCCGTTTGCAGGCCCAGGGGCTTGCGGGGGAGTTGGGCGATGGGGCCCGCCCCTATGTGGCGATGCGTTACTGGCAGCCGACCGCCGAACAGACCCTGCGCCAGATGGCCGCCGACGGTATTGAGCGTGCGGTGGTCCTGTCGATGTATCCCCATTACACCGGGGCGACCACCGGCAGCAGCGTCAAGGATTTTCGGCGCACCGCTGCAGAGGTCCATCCCGCATTGCAGTTCTCGGTTATCGAGCATTGGTATGACTGGCCGGGCTATCTCGATGCCCTGGCGCAGCGGGTCTCCGAAGGGCTGGAAAAGTTCCCCGTTGAGGTGAGGGACAAGGTGCAGCTGCTTTTCTCGGCCCATGCCCTGCCGCAGAAATTCATCGACCGGGGCGACCCCTATCTCGAGCATGTTCTGGAGACGGTGAAAGGGGTGGTGGAGCGCCTCGGAGAGGTAGCCTGGCATGTCGGCTTTCAAAGCCGCAGCGGTCCGGTCAAGTGGATGGAGCCGGGTACCGAGGCGGTACTCGACCAGTTGGCTGCCGACGGACACCAGGCGGTGCTGATGGTCCCGATCTCCTTTGTTTCCGACCACATCGAAACCCTGCACGAAATCGATATCGAATACCGTGAGCATGCCCACCAGGCCGGGATTGTCCATTTCGAGCGCAGCCCCTCGCTCAACGATCAGCCGGGCTTCCTGCAGGCCATGGCCGATCTGGTTGCCAGCCACCTGGAGGGAAAAGGGTGAAAACCTGCAAGTTGTGCCAGAACGAGTTTGATCCCCAGGCTCCGCTGACCGAGCCCGCTCAGCAGGCCGGCGCCATTATGGCCGAAGAAAAATACGGCGATGCCGGTCAGCTCTGCCCCGACTGCCTGGCCAGCCGCGGACGGCTGGCGATGATGTACTGTCAGGAGTTTTATGCGGGGTAGGGGCCGGGATTGGTGATTGGTGATTGGTGATTGGTGGGGCGAATCTTTTGTAGGAGCGGCTTCAGCCGCGAAGGGTTTTTGATCCGAAAATCTTCGCGGCTGAAGCCGCTCCTACAGGGCGTGCATCTTTCGGGAAAAAAAACGGCCTTCGCAAGGAAGGCCGTTTTTTTATTTACAGTCCCGCTTCCTGCAATTCCTTTAGAAGCCTTTTCTGCTCGCTGGTCAATTTCTTCGGCACAGCCACTTCGATAATCGCATAGAGGTCCCCGGCCGGCTGGCTGCCGCGGCCGGGAACGCCGAAGCCCTTGAGGCGGATTTTTCCGCCGCCGGCCATTCCTGCCGGAACCTTGACCCGCTTCGGGCTTTCGAGAGTGGGAACTTCGACCGAGGTGCCAAGGCAGATCCCGCTGAAGGGAACCTGGACTTTGACCAGAAGGTCGCGGTCCTCGCGGCTAAAAACCGGATCGGTATGGATCTGCAATTCCAGAAACAGGTCCCCGGCCGGGCCTCCCGAGGGACTGGGTGCGCCCTTGCCCGAGACCCGCAGTTTCTGGCCTGGTTCGACCCCGGCGGGGATCCGCACCTGCAACTGCTCGACCCGGCCATCGCGGCGATAGTCGACCCGTTGCTCGCCGCCTTGCACGGCGGTTCGAAAAGGGATGCTCAGACGCATGACATAGTCCTGGCCCTTGATGCTCTGGGGGCGACCGCCGCCGTAGAAGGCCGAGCGTCCGCGTCCGCCTCCGCCGCCTCCGAACAGGGAGCCGAAGATGTCGTCGGTGCCAAAGCCGAATTCCCGAAAGATATCGCCGACATCGAAACCGCGAAAAATGTCTTCCTGCGAATAGCGCTGGTGAAAGCCGGTGTCGCCGAACTGATCGTACTGGCGTTTTTTCTCCGGATCGGAGAGGACCGCATAGGCCTCGGTGATTTCCTTGAATGTCTCCTCGGCCTTTTTGTCCCCGGGGTTTTTGTCCGGGTGGTACTTGAGAGCCATTTTTCGGTAGGTTTTTTTTATCTCTTCCGTCGAGGCTGTCTTGCCCAGCCCGAGAACGGCGTAGTAATCTTTTGCCATGCTATCTCCTGTGGGTGTTCGGCTCAGTCAATTGTGACAATATAGTTATGCCGCAGGCGGTCGTCAAGCGTTGCAGCCCGAAGCGGTTGCCAACCATCGTATTTTCGTTAAAATACATCAAAATCAACCTTGGCTGAGCTACAACTTCGATGGAGAAGCGCTTATGATCATGCAACGTTCCCGGGTCCTGAATCTGAGCACCTGCTGGGTGGTTCTGCTGGCTTTCACCTTGTTGTCCCTGGTTCCCACCAGCGGGCGGGCCGCCCTGATGGGGAGTCGCCTCTCCGGTGGGGAGTCAATCAGCGAGCGAACTGAGCGGATCGAAACCATACGGCAGGCCCTGGAGCATGAGCTGGTCCGACAGAAATTGACCGATTTCGGGCTGTCTGCGCAAGAGGTTTCGGCCAAGCTTGAGCGTTTCAGCGACGAACAGTTGCATCAACTCGCCGGCCTTTCTCACGACCTGGCTGCCGGCGGCATCCTTGAAGGGATCATCGCCGTACTGCTGATTGTCCTTCTGGTGGTGGTGATCCTCAAGATTTCCGGCAAGCAGATTATCATCCGATGATCAAGCTGGTTCTTTTGTCGCTCCTGCTGGTTCTGGGCGGCTGCTCTTCGTTGTACAGTGAGATCCATTCGATGGAAGACACCCGGCTGCGCCTTGTAGCCGGGGTACCTTTTTTTGCCCAGCAGCACAAGGATGACTGCGGACTGCCGAGGTGGTCTATGATCCCCTGCTGGGTGGATCCCTCTTGCCCGAGCTGGAAAACTTCGCCCGGGCCCAGGGGGTTGAAACCCGCAGCGGTCGCGGCACGCCCGGGCTGCTTCGGCAACTTGTCGATTCAGACCGCCCGGTTCTGATTCCCATCGAGAGCGGGTTTTTCGGTCTTTCTCGAGGGCATTACCTCGTCGTCATCGGTTATTCCCCCACAGGTTATGTGGTTCACAATGGTCTCGCCGATGGGGTCTTTATCTCGGCAGGGCGCCTTGAGCCCCGTTGGCAGGCCATGAACCGCCTTTACCTGTATCTGGATTAGTTTGCCATGCGCCCCTTACTTATTCTAGCCATTTTCCTTGTTATCACTGCCTGCTCGCCCCCACGCCTGATTGTCCTCCATGACCCCCTGGATGCCCGCCAGCACAATGATCTTGGCGTCAGCTACGAAAACAGGGCCGAGTATGATTTGGCGATCGGGGCTTACCTGCGCGCTGCTGAACTTGATGAGACCTGGGCACAACCCCTGGTCAACCTGGGCAATGTTTATGCTCACCAGGGCAATTGGCAGGGCGCAGCCGAAAACTACCTTCTGGCTCTGGGGCGGCGCGACGACCACGCCGAGGCGATGAACAACCTGGCCTGGGTGCAGAGCCAGGCCGGCGATGCGGAGCAGGCCCTTGCCTGGGCGCGCAAGGCCGTCGATCTTCGTCCCGAGGAACCGGCCTTTTGGGACACCCTGGCCGAAACGCTGCTGGCTGTTGGAGATTTTCAGGGGGCTGCCGGGGCCATAGATCGGGGGCTGGCTCTTGAGCCTGAGGGCCTCATTCGGCAGACCCTGGAGAAAAAGCGGTCAACGGCTGAGGTTTTGCCGGGCCGGTAAATGAATCGGCCTGAAACCGTGGACTTTTGGGGTGGATTTTAATAGCATGTCCTGTAGCAGGCTGGTTTTTTTAACCTATCCCCAAAGCCCATTTATGTCTGAACGACGTCCCGAAAAAGACCGGATTCGCAAAAAGGTACTCTGGCGCCTTTCGCTGACCTTTGTTTTCATCCTCGGCCTGTTTTATCTGGCGACCTATGTTTACCTGCAGAAGGATATCAGACAGGAGCTCAACCAAAAGCATGCTGCTGTCGCTTCTTTGTTCGAGGAACTTATTGCCCAGCGAGTCGCCCTGATCCAGACCCTGCTGGAGCAGGTCACCTCAAATCCCGAGCTGGCCAAGGCCTTTCAAGCCGGGAAGCGTGCGGCCTTGCTG
>CALZIZ010000130.1 GCA_945787465.1 uncultured Desulfuromonadales bacterium | reverse complement strand
GATGGCCCGCATCTGGTCCGGGGTCTCTTCGTAGGGAAAGGCCGCCTCGAACTCGCGGAACATGCGGTCGGGTGGCGTGTATCGGAACCCCTCGGCCATCTCGCGGCGGGCGTAGATCTTGAGCAGCTCCCGGGCCATCTCCTCGACGGCGGCGCGGGCCTTGAGCTTGGCTTTTTCCCAGGCCCCGCCCCCCATCTTGTCGAGACGCGGTGCCTGCCCCTCGCCGCCGACGTATTTCTGCACCTTTTCGATGCGCTCGACCGGAAGGTAGAGCTTGTCGCCGCCGGCGTACTCGAGGTGAAGAAAGTCTCCCTCGGTCGGCCCGGTCTGCATATGCAGCAGGCCATGGTAGATGCCGATGCCGTGATCGACATGCACCACGTAATCCCCTTCCCTGAGCTCGGCCAACGACGAGAGGAGGGCGGCGGTCTCCCGGCGCGGACGGCGCCTGATTCGCTGGCCGAAGATCTCTTCCTCGGTGATCACCGCGACATGCTCGTCGGGGAGACGGAAGCCCTCGGACAGCTCCCCCAGAGTCAGGATCACCTCCCCCGGCCTGACATCTTTGAGCCGCAGCGAAGGATCGAAAACCGGACGCACCCCTTCGGGCTCGAGCAGATCGAGGAAGCGCTCGGCCTGCCCCTGCTGGTGGCAGACCACCAGGGTCCGCCAGCCGCCGCTCTTGAGCCCCTCCAGGTGGCCGGCCAGAGCCGCCAGGCCGCCCCCTTCCTGACTCAGGTCGGCGCGGATATGGCCGTTGCCCTCGGCGTTGACCCTGAAGAGCTGACGGCTCTCCTCAAGGCGGAAGACCTCAAGGGACGAAATATCGATGCGCCGGCGCAGCGAAAGGGCCGCCTCGAGCTGTTCGGGGGCAAGGTAGAGGTCGCAGGCCTCGACGAAGGGTTCTTTTTTACCGGCAATGCGGGCGACCCCTTCGGCCACCTCGGCCGCAAAGAGATCGGTGGCCTGCTCCACCGCCGGCGGGTCGAGAACCACCCAGCTCGCCTCCGGAGCGTATTCGAAAACCGAATCGAGAGCGCCGTAGTTGAGGGGCAGCAGAAAGCTGCGTCCGGGCGAAAGGAGCCCTTCGCGGGCCTCCTCGAGCACCCCTTCGCGTTGGGTGCGGGGGAGTTCGAGGGCGTCGCAGCGCTCTTTGAGTTTGCTGGCGAAGGTGTTGAGAAACTCCCCGGCCAGCACCATCTCCCGCGCCGGAAGCAGCAGCATTTCGTTGAGCGGTCGATCATGCGAACGCTGGGTCGCCGGGTCGAACGGGCGCATGCGATCGAGGGTGTCGCCGAAAAACTCGATGCGCACCGGCGAGGACAGGGAGGGGGGGTAGACGTCGAGGAGGTCGCCGCGCACCGAGAAGGTGCCGCGGTCCTCGACCATCGGCACCGAGTTGTAGCCGAGGTTGAGCAGCAGCTGCAGAAGGGGTTTGCGGGGATAGTCGCGGCCGACCTCGAGGCGCTCGCTGAGACCGTCCAGCACCACTCCCGGCATCACCCGCTGCATCAGCGAACGCACCGTCACCACCACCGCCCGGGCCCGCCCCTGGCGCAGCGCGGCGAGGGTCGCCAGACGCGTCGCCTCGACCTCCGGGTGGGGGCTGAGCGGCTCGTAAGGGCGCACTTCCCAGTGGGGGAGAACCAGCACCTCGTCGGGGCGACCGTGGAAAAAGGCGAGGGCGGCGGTGAATGTTTCGGCCTGGCGGGCATCGGCGGCCAGCACCATCAGCGGCGCCTCGGAAGCCTCGAGCAGACCGGCCAGCAGGTGAGCCCCGCTCGAGCCGACCAGGCCGAGCACCTCGGCGCGGGGTATTCCCGCACCGATCCCCTCGACGATCGAACGAACGGTGGCGTGGGCGATTTCCGGATGTTGGATTTCGTGGGTCATAAGGAAGCTATCAGTATTCAGCTGTCAGCTTTCAGCAGGAAAGGCTTTGTTCTTCACATTCGCAACGAAAGTCAGGCGGTTTATTCCGACTAACATATCATACTTCTCAGTTCTCGGGTTAAAGCTGATTACTGAGATTCTAGACTTTAAGCTGAGTGCTGACAGCTGAGAGATGACCGCTAGAAGCTAAAAAAAAACCGGGGCGTGCCTGAACACGCCCCGGATTGCTGCTGATATACGGTAAATTGGGTCAGTCCCTCGGCACGGCGAGCATGCGGTCGAGGGTGGTCTTGGCCTTCTCGCGCACCTGCTTCTCCACGGTGATCTGCGGACTCATGGTCTGCAGGCACTTGAGCACATCCTCGAGGGAAGTCAACTTCATGTTGGGACAGATCAGGCTGGAGGCCGGCAGAATGAACTCCTTGCCGGGGTTCTCCTTGCGCAGCCGATAAAGGATTCCTGCCTCGGTGCCGATGATGAATTTATTCGCATCGCTCGTTCTGGCGTAGTCGTACATGCCGCTGGTCGAGCAGATGTGATGGGCCAGCTCGAGAATCTCGGGCGGGCACTCGGGATGCGCCATGAACAAGGCATCGGGGTGTTCATCCATCGCCCGCTTGACATCGGCGACCTGAAGCCGGTCGTGGGTCGGGCAATAACCCTCCCAGAAAATGCACTTCTTGTCGGTGTGCGAAGCGATGTATTGTCCGAGGTTGCGGTCCGGCACCAGGATCACCTCGTCTCCTTCGACGGAGTTGACCACCTTCACCGCGTTGGCGCTGGTGCAGCAGATGTCGCTTTCGGCCTTGACGGCAGCGGTCGAGTTGACGTAGGTGACCACCGGGACCCCGGGGTGCTTCGCCTTGAGTTCCCGCAACCCCTCCGGCGTCACCATATCGGCCATCGGGCAGCCGGCATCGGGCCGAGGGAGGAGCACGATCTTCTCAGGGGAGAGGATCGCAGAGCTTTCGGCCATGAAATGGACGCCGCAAAAAACGATCACCTGCTTGTCGGTGCGCGCGCCCTCCATCGCCAGTCCGAGCGAATCGCCGGTAATATCGGCGATTTCCTGAATTTCGTCGCGCTGGTAATTGTGGGCCAGCAGCAGGGCGTTACGCTCTTTCGCCAACCGGCGAATTTCCTGTTTAATGTCTTCCTGATTCATTTCCCACCTTCCGCGACCGCCTTCTGGCGGCGATTTAGTGGCCGTATACTAGTTCAAAAGCCCTGATATGTCAAACCCTTATCCACCCCCTTTGGCCTTGACAGGGGCCCGGATAAAAGGATATTCTTTGATATTCTTTTACAGCTCATGAAGTTATCCACCCTTTTTCCCCCCAGGAGTCCCCCATGTTCGGTATCGGCATGCCCGAACTGCTGCTCATTTTAGCACTGGCACTGATCGTCATCGGCCCGAAAAAACTTCCCGATATCGCCAAAGCCCTCGGCCGCGGCATGGGAGAGTTCAAAAAAGCGACCGATGAATTAAAGAATACCATTCACGAAGAAAGCCGCCAGGCCGAGACGCGAGAGAAACTGCTCAAAGAAGGCAAAATCCAGCCGCCCCCGGACGACTCGGACGCTCCGCCGTCAAACCCCTACGTCGAAGGGGTGACCGGCGACAGCAACTCCGAGCCCGCCCCCCAGGAAGAGCCCCCCCAGCCGAAACCGGAGGACCGCTCCAATGGCTGATGATCAACTCCCCTTTACCTCGCACCTGGAAGAGCTGCGCAAGCGGCTGATGATCGCCGCCGGGGCCTGGATCGTCGCCTTTCTCGGCACCTACAGTTTCGCCGAGCGGATCTTCCAGTACATTGCCGAGCCGGTTCGCAACGCCCTGCCCGAAGGGAGTTCTCTGGTCTTTATCAACGCCACCGAACCGTTCTTCACCTACCTCAAGGTCGGCGCGCTTGCCGCGCTGCTGGTATCCCTGCCGGTGGTCCTCTGGCAGATCTGGGGTTTCATCGCCCCCGGCCTCTACAGCAACGAGAAGAAGTTCGCCATCCCCTTCGTGCTGGTCGGCTGCCTGTGCTTCGGCACCGGCACCTATTTCGGATTTTTCTACGTCTTTCCGATGATCTTCACCTTTCTGGTCTCGTTCGGCACCAGCACCGGAGAAATCAGCGCCATGCTGTCGATGGGGCAGTACCTGACCCTGTCGACCCGCCTGCTGATCGCCTTCGGTCTGGTCTTCGAACTGCCTGTGGTGATCTTCTTTCTCGCCCGCATGGGCGTGGTCGACCACAAGTGGCTGAGCAAGAACCGCAAGTTCGCCTTTCTGCTCGCTTTCGTCCTCGGCGCCATTTTGACCCCGCCCGACATCTTCTCCCAGACCGCCATCGCCGGCCCCTTCATCATCCTTTACGAAGTCGGCATCATCGTGGCGCGCCTGTTCGGCAAGAAAAAACCGGCCGAAGATGAAAACGACGAAGGCGATAAGGCTATGGAGAATAACGGCTAGTCAGAATAGACAGACATAATAAAAAAAGCCCGGTGGTCCTGAGGATCACCGGGCTTTTTTTATCTGTGGCATCTCGGGCTAACCGAAACGGTAAACGCGGCGGCCGTCTCGGTAGAGTTCCACCGGGCCGTCCTCGGAGACCTTGACCACCCGGCCGAAATGGGAGGCGGCGGTGGCGGCGGTGGTGCGCCCCCCGCCGGTGACAAGATCGCTGACCTGCGAGGTGTCGATGATAACGCCGGTATCGAGAAGCTCGCCCTTGCGGTTGATGACCGTGAGGCCGTCGGAGGAGAGGATGCGGCTGAGTTCCCCGGAACGCTTGAGGGTGCCGATCTTGGTCCCCCGCACGTGGCGGATCAGAGCCCGGCTCAGCGGGTCGCGCCCTCCGACCGAGCCCTTGCGCAGGGCATCGAGGTCGGTGCCGTCGTCGGCGACCAGCACCACCGTGCCGTGGCGCGCCTTGGAGAGGGCGTAGATCGACCACACCAGGTAGTCGATGGAGCGCTTTTCGAGGTGTCCGGCAAAAAATGCCCGGTAAGTGTCCGGATCGTATATGCCCCAGTACCCCTTGCGCCAGAGCAGCAGCCGGTCGCTGTCGAGCACGATCTCCACCTCGGACACCTCGTTGACGAAGATGGCAAAAGCCCCCTCGCCGGAACGGGCTAAGAGGGAGGCCGTTTCGCGGTGTGCCAGCTGTTCGATAGAGTCCCTGGGCCCGGGAGCGCTGGTGCGAATAGTACCCTTGACGTTCATGCGGATGTCGCAGACAAACAGGGCCCGCAGACCATCGACAAAGCGATAGGAGAGGGGGTTTCGAAAGAATTCCCCGGAGATGCGCTGGCGGTCTTCACCCAGGTCGAGCCAGTCATAGCGGGTCTTTTCCAGAGACGCCACAAAATCATCGAGCTGACTGCGGTAGACGAGGAACCCGGTGGTCGCCGGAACCCCTTCGTAGCGCTGGTAAGAGAGGCTTTTGAGCAGCTGGATCAGGCTCTGGGTGGTCCAGAAGACGCCCTTGCGGTCGCCGCGGATATAGCGGGCCACGGCGATATCGGTGAGGGAGGTCAGCAGGGCGGTGCGAAAGTGGGCGGCGTAGCCCTTGGCCGAAAAACCGGCGAACAGCCCCTCGAAGGCGGTAAGGAGTTCGAGGATGAAACTTTCCTCGGTGTTCGTAAAGGGGAGTTCCTTGCGGACCGCCCGGAACAGGTAACCGACCCTGTCGAACTCAAGCCGGACGCAAAGTTCCAAGCGGTCTGCCGGCACGGAACAGACCTCATCGGCTTCGATCTCGCTCAGGGAGACCTTGGCGCCGCCGAGAAAGGCGCACACGCTGTTTTCGATGGCACTGAATGCTGACTTGGGCATAATTCTTAGAGTGCCCTATCAACAGCGGGGGGTCAAGACGAAAGGTGTGTAGAATCGACCAATTCCGGCCCCCAACAACGATGCCGGGCTTGACTTATAAACTCTAAGTCGCCTCCGGGCCATCCCTCCGCCCTCTTTGCTGATGTCATTCTTTTTGGAGAACGGCAAAACCCTGATCAATACGGGCGCGATGTTGTACTTGGCGCAATGGGGGGTAAGGTTTTAGAGAACCTTGGGGTTTGATTTCTGACAACGGTCTTCCACACGGAATTTCCACATGAAACAATCATTTTTCAACCCCGGCCTGCATTGGGCTGCCGGATTGGCTGTCGCTCTGGCCATATGCGGATTTTCAACACCGGCTGCAGGGAAACCGCTCTGCGTCGCGAACAACGGCGGTATCGACCTGCCGCCCGGCTTCTGTGCGGTGGTGGTCGCCGAATCGAGCGGACGGGCGCGTCATCTGGCGGTGAGGGACAACGGCGACATCTACCTGAGACTGAAAGGGCGCTCCCTCCGAGGGAGCCTGGTCGCCCTGCGAGATGCCGACGGCGATGGGCGGGCAGAGGTGGTCGAGCGGTTCGGACCGCTGACCGGGGGGACAGGGATCGCCATCGGACACAACCGCCTCTATTTCTCCACCGACCGGGCGGTATACCGCTACTCCCTGGCACAGGGAGAACTGCTGCCGAGAGGGAGATCCGAAACGGTGGTCGAAGACTTCCCGATGCAATTTCAACACGCCGCCAAATCGATCGCGCTCGGCGGGGAAGGGGGGCTCTACGTCAATGTCGGCGCCCCTTCCAACGCCTGCCAGAAAAGAACCCGCAGCCCCGGCTCTCCGGGAATCGATCCCTGCCCCCAGCTCGAGACCCAAGGGGCGATCTGGCACTTCAACGCCGCAAAGACAGCGACACAGTTTAAGCAGGGCGAGCGTTTCGCCACAGGGATCCGCAACGCCGTGGCCCTGGCCTGGAACCCGCAGGCCAAGAAACTGTTCGCCGTGCAGCACGGCCGCGATCAGCTGCATGGCCTGTGGCCCGAAATCTTCAGTGAGAAACAAAACGCCGAACTGCCGGCCGAGGAGTTTTTCCGCATCACCAAGGGGGACGATTTCGGCTGGCCCTACTGCTACTACGATCCGATTCGGGACAAGAAGGTGCTGGCTCCAGAATACGGCGGCGACGGTGAAACGGTCGGCCGCTGCCTAGATGCCCGCGACCCGATCGTCGCCTTTCCCGGCCACTGGGCCCCCAACGGGCTGATGTTCTACACCGGAAACCAGTTCCCCAGCCGCTACCGCGACGGGGCCTTCATCGCCTTTCACGGCTCGTGGAACCGCGCCCCCCTGGCCCAGCAGGGCTACAAGGTGGTGTTCGTCCCCTTCCACGGCGCCAGCCCCGCGGGGGATTGGGAGGACTTCGCCACCGGTTTCGCCGGCGCCGGGGTCATCCGCAGCTCCTCCGACGCCCGCTTCCGTCCCATGGGCCTTGCCCAGGGCCCGGACGGCTCCCTCTACATCTCCGACTCGGTACAGGGACGCATCTGGCGGGTGATCTACCGGGGCGGGGAGGAGGATAAAAACAGGACCGGTCCCTCCCTGAATCGGGAGCAGGCTGCCCCTGGCCCTGGCGATGCCACCGTCAGCCAACCGCCTCCTGCCACCCCAGGGACTCCACCACCCCGCTGAACACCTCGTCCAGAGGGGCATTGACGGTGATCCGCTCGCCGCTGACCGGATGGGGGAAGGTCAGCCTGACAGCGGCCAGCAGCATCCGGTGGCAATCAAATTCATCCCTGAAAAAACGGTTGTGGCGCCCCTCGCCGTACTTGGTGTCGCCGACGATCGGGTGGAAGATATGTTTCAGATGCCGCCGCAGCTGGTGCCTGCGTCCGGTAACCGGATTCGCCTCAACCAGCGAATAACGGCTGGTCGGATAGCGCCCGACGGCGAAGGGGAGCTCGGCCGTCGCCAAGGTGCGAAAGCGGGTGAGGGCCTGCTGAGCCTCCTTGTCGGTGCGGGTGCGCGGATCCATCATCTTGTCCAGCTCCTCAAGCAGGGGATAGTCAATCTCCCCCGACTCGGGCGGAACACCGCGCACCACCGCCAGGTAGGTCTTTTCGGTGCGCCCAGCAGCGAAGGCCTCGGAGAGGCTGCGCGCCGACTCGGGCGAAAGCCCCATCAGCAGCACCCCCGAGGTCGGACGGTCGAGACGGTGGACCGGGTAAACCCACTGGCCGAGCTGGTCGCGGACGATCTGCAGGGCAAACCGGGTTTCCCTGCGGTCGATGGGGCTGCGATGCACCAGGAGGCCGGACGGCTTGTTGACCGCCACCACGTGATCATCCTGCCAGAGGATATCTAATTTTTCCACTCCACGTCTCCTTTTCCCAGATCCCAGCCCTCAACACAGCCCTCGTAAACGACAAGCCCCCCGTCTGTTTTTCGAGTGCCACCTGTTAGGCAGGCGGCGCCATCAGTGTCCGATAAATCCTTAGAAGATTCAAGGCCCCCCTGTGCCACATTAAATACAGCAAAAATGACGAAAGGCCCAATCTGTTTCCAGATGGGCCATTTCGGTGTTCGACATGTCGTGAGTTTCGTAAATATGACCATGCCACCATGACCCTGGTTGCAAGAAAAAAATGGCAGAGAAAGACCTGCCCCCGATTCTTTCACAGGGCGGGCTCAGGTGGCCGCAATTGATGAGGGCATGGATGTTTCCATCTATGGAACCGGAGAAAAAGCCGATGCATGTGTCTTCGGCTTTTTCTCATTCGAGCCTGCGGGGGGGCTCTCTATGTGTTGGCAGGGGAAGGTGCTATTTCCCCTTTCTCTTCTTGCTGAAGTGTCTCAGGAAGGATATGTATTGAAAGAATAGGGTGGCACCGGCGAGGATTGCAAAAACGATCAGGAAGGTTCTCATCTTGTTCTCCTTTTTTTGGTTGCTCTGATCGATGGTTTTTGGTGTGAATGATGCGTGAGGGCCTATTAATATTTTAGCAAGCAATGTTCCAAGTGCAAAAAGAATGGGCCCGCCTTGATTTGTGGGGAAGCGGGGACTCAGGAACCTCGTCCTGCTCCGTGGGAAGACGTGATATGTCTTGTTTTTGAGCTGGAGGTCTGGAAATGCGAATTTCAATAAGTGGAAAGGGCCACCCGATCTGGTGATCAGAATGACCCTTGGTAGGTGTCGTATATGTTACGGCGATTTCAGACAGTCATAAGTGTCCTGCCAGTGGTGACCAAAAAGACATCTTCAACTTGGGCTAGAGTACCAAGAACCTGTCGGGGGGATTCAGCTTTGTCCCCCAGTCACGTTCTGACTAGTTCTTTGATTTTTCTTTCAAACCAATCATAACGTTTTGGCAGTGCCCGATATCTTTTTCTAACCAGAAATAACTCGTCTTTGATTTGGAATTTAAGCGGGGCCACATAGAGTAAGGATTGTTGTTCAAAATGCCGAACGGCCGTTTCTGGTAACACCGTGAAGCCAAGCCCTTCAGATACTGGCATTAAGATCTGGTTTATCTGATTGATATAACCTTTTATTTTCAACTTACCCACACCATGGAATGCTTCATTAAAGTTGGCACTCAATAGGCGGTCGGCGTAGTGGGAACCATCAGGGTGATTTATAAAACCAATAGTTTCCAATATGTTAAAGCTGATTTCATGGCGTGCACATTCGCTCGGCAACACCAAGCACAAGGATTCAAAACCTATTGTATCGTGCACCAATTCACTCGACGGAGAGGGTTGAGTAACAATACCCAGGTCAACCTCATTGTTTAAAATATTTTTAACAATGAGATGGTTAGGTGCTGCCTCAACGGTAATCACAAGGTCTGGGTGAGCCTTCTGCCTTCTAAGAAAATGAGGATATAAAAGCGTTGCCATCGCCCCCGAGCAAGCAATGCGACATTCTCCTTTATTCGGGTCATCAAATTGCATTTCTCTTAACAGTTGGTCTTCTTCCAGCCTTCTTTTGCAGCCAAACTCGTACAAGGTTTCACCCGCCCGTGTCAGTTCAAACTTCTTCCCTTGGCGGTTTAACAAAGGGACTCCCACTTGCTCTTCTATCTTTTTAATATGCTGACTCACTCCAGGTTGGGTCATGTATAGCTTTTCGGCGGTTTGTGTGAAGTGTCCCACTTCTACCAAAGTGAGAAAGGTGTGCAGCCATTGTTGGTTAATCATAGTAGTAACCTGCCCCCCACCATAACGCAATTTTATCATTTTAATAATATATGATAATTTCAAATTTTCAATCAGAAGGAATAGACTGATTGCAACAAGAGGCCGAGACACATATTTATTTCATTACCAGGAGAAGAAATGGCTCGAAAAATTTCAAGTTTTATTATGACCCTGATGTTCGTTTCAATACTCTTTGTTCAAGGCTGTGCAACAGTCGGGAATGCTGGTCTCAGAGAGGAATCGAGAGACACAAACCAAATCACTGAGGAGTTGAGCATGTCTAATTCATATCCACGTTCATTTTCACACATTGGCATTTCGGTGCCAGATTTAGAGGCCGCTGTAAAGTTCTATACCGAGGTGTTAGGTTGGTATCTAATTATGGAACCGACGGACATCGTCGAAGACGATAGTGCGATAGGTGAAATGTGCACGGATGTTTTTGGGGTTGGGTGGGAGAGATTTCGCATTGCTCATCTGTCCACAGGCGATCGTATTGGAGTTGAACTGTTTGAATTTAAAAACCAGAAAAACCCGGAGAATAATTTTGAATACTGGAAAACGGGGGTATTCCACTTTGCTGTGCAAGATCCAAATGTGGAAGAACTGGCAGAAAAAATTGTGGCGGCCGGAGGTAAACGCCGTATGAAAGCGCCACGCTACTATTACCCAGGTGAAAAGCCCTATCGAATGATTTACATGGAAGACCCATTCGGCAATATTTTGGAAATCTACAGTCACAGCTATGAACTGCATTACTCCAGTGGCGCTTATCAATAATCCATAGGGTCACGGTCTTTATGATGAACTTCTGACCTGATGAAATGCGTTAACCACATTAATAATTGAGCCAAGCCATACAACAGAGGCAAGGGGGCTTAAACTTTTCATGGGCCTTTTTTCTTCTTATAAATCATCCCACATTGTTTTGGGGTATGGTTTTTGCCAACCTACGAGATTCTCACAACCCCTGATCAGTATGACAATCGTGGTGCTGAAAGATTGGCTGAATTCAGTCTCTGCGGCGAAAACGCCGGACCAAGCTCGCAAGACAATCGAAAAGGTGCTCGTCGGTTTGCCCACATCATTTTGGCTATTTGCGAGCAGTTGAATCCTGGATCGAATGAGGTCGGTTGACAACCCCGCAGACTAAGTTAAGGTCGAACCAAACGGTGACAGAAAGGCCAACCATAAAAATTTGCGCTGATAAATAACCATCGCTGATTGGCCGCAAAAATTCCCCGGTCAACAAAGCCCTCGAAGAATCGGGACATCAACAGCATCCGAAAAATACCATTGGTTCTATCCGTCGACGTTGTTTTTGGGTTCTCCGACCGGCCTCCATCCGGGCGATATGTCCGCCTCACTCACAGCAGTTAGCTGTACGTTCTTGACCGGAACCTTGTGCGGTTGGTTTCCAATGAATGATTCGGGGAGTTTTGACCATGAGCGGAAATGGCTGGTTTGAGACCGTGGCCGAAGCCCAGCGCAGGGCCAAGAGAGGTCTACCGAGTTCGGTTTACAGTGCCTTGCTCGCGGGTTCGGAGAAGGGGGTTACCTACGCCGACAATACGGCGGCATTTTCCGAATTGGGGCTCGCTCCCCACGTCGCCGACCTGCACGCAGAGCGCGATCTCGCGACCAGCGTCATGGGCCAGCCGATCTCTGTGCCGGTGATCATTTCTCCGGCCGGAGTGCAGGCGGTGCATCCCGACGGCGAGGTCGCCGTGGCTCGCGCATCGGCCAATCGGGGAACGGTCATGGGCCTCAGCTCGTTCGCGAGCAAGACCGTGGAGGAGGTCGTTGCGGCCAATCCGCAGACCTTCTTCCAGCTCTATTGGTCCGGAACCCGCGAAACGATGATTCAGCGCATGGAGCGGAGCCGCTCGGCGGGAGTAAAGGGCCTGATCCTGACCCTCGACTGGTCGTTTTCCCACGGGCGCGACTGGGGCAGTCCGGTGATACCCGAAAACTTCAACCTGGCGGCCATGGCCAGGCTCCTGCCCCAGGTGATCACCCGCCCGAAGTGGCTGCTGGCCTTCGCCAAGGCCCGTCATATCCCCGACCTGACCACGCCAAACCTCGCCGAGCCAGGCAAGGATGCGCCGAGCTTCTTCGAAGCCTACGGCGAATGGATGCAGACCCCTCCCGCCACCTGGGACGACGTTGCGTGGCTATGCAAGGAGTGGGGCGGGCCCTTCATGCTTAAGGGAATTACGCGTATCGAGGACGCCAAGCGCGCGGTGGATGCCGGCGTGACGGCGATCTCGGTTTCGAACCACGGCGGCAACAACCTGGACGGAACGCCCGCCAGTATTCGCTTGCTGCCATCGGTGGTGAATGCAGTCGGCAGCGAAGTCGAGATTGTGCTTGACGGGGGCATCCGCCGAGGAAGCGATTTGGCCAAGGCCCTCGCCCTGGGCGCTCGCGCCGTCATGATCGGGCGCGCTTACCTGTGGGGGCTCGCCGCCAATGGCCAGGCGGGCGTGGAAAACGTGCTCGATATCCTGCGCGGAGGGCTTGACTCGGCGGTGTTCGGACTGGGCCATTCATCGATCCAGGGCCTATGTCCTGATGATCTGGTGATTCCAGCCGACTTCGCCAGGACCCTCTAGGACAATTAACGAAAATCTGAGATACATCCCGCATTTCCCTCGGATGCGGCCAAGGCCAGATCCAGCCTCTTGGCGTCATTTGGAGACTTGAAGGCATCACCGAGTAGGCGAACCGGCACCTCAAGTTGAAATGTCAGGAGCGCCTCATGGTAGGTCATAGGCGGAATTGATTCATATCTGGGAAATTTTGAGAATGACGCTCTGAACTTCGCATAAACATCGCGCTCAAAGATCAATACTCCGCGCTTTCGGATGATGTGCGGGGGTTCGTATTCCGAATGAGCCCAATCGTCATTACTTAGGATTTCGGGGAACAGGGGCAACACGAAGACAGCCTCTCCGCCCTTCCGAAACGTCACCCATCCGCCAGATTGGCAATGAACCGTGCCGCAGTGGTCGCAGATGATCAACTGCATGCGATCACTGTCTGACTCCCACTCGCTAAGTTCGTATGCGTTGCATAGAAGCTCCCCGTCCACATGAATGGAATGGACCTTCGCATTCGGGAGCTCAACAGAAGAAAAATCGAGCTCTTTTGGCATCGTTGACCAACTATCCACGAGGATCATATTTGTTATTCAGTCTTTGCCAGCGAACGACATTAAATATGCGGTGACGACTTGCAGGTTCGGCCGGCATAGACCTTTTCTGGGATCGCCTATGTCTCAATCGTCCGTCCCATTATCGCTTGCGTAAAGGTAACTATTCAGCACCCTCCAAACCGGATGCTCCTTTTATGAACGGATAACGGTTATTCAGGCAGCATAAATTGAGGTGACTTACCTTCAAACAATAGGCGCAAGGCTTCGGACGCACTAACGCCTTGCTTCCGACATGTGGACAAATAACTCCGGATTCGGCAGAAAATCTTTGCCCCATCCCAAGAGCGAAAGCACCCTGAGATCTTCTGCTGAACCTTGGTCATCCGGAGATCGTTTTCTGCTAGGTTGTTGGAGAATGGAACCTCTTTGTTCTCCATGAATCGTAAAACATCAACCTCAAAATCTCGAAGACGCTCCAGGAGATTTCGTGATTTTGAGCGTGGGAGTTTCCCCCTGCGCCCCTTTCTCTGGCTCTCATCGGGAGCAGGACATTCTCTCTCCGCCTCTTCGAGAAGAGTTCGGTAGCGTTTTCGGTAGGGGGCTGCTGCAATGTTATCCAGGTGATCGCCGGCATCCTGGACGGCTTGGTTGATTTCCCTTAGCAAGGATGCCATGTCCTTAGCCCACTTTTGATTGTCTTGCTCCCAAGCTCTTTCAAGCTCCCGGAGGTGGTGGGCATTACACAATGCATGACTGGCGCCGTACTTAAAATAGGGCTTCCAATGATCATGGCAAAGGATGCCTGTAAATCGTGGCAATATTCCGATTTCATCCAAGGCCTCCCCGCCTCGCTTAGCGTGAGGAAAGAAGTGGGTGAATTCGTCATTGGAGGCATTGTGCAACCATAAGCGCTTGCCGCCGATATTGATTCCGGTTTCATCGGCATGGACCAAACCGGACGAGGCCAACTGGTTTCTGACCCATTGGTCAAAGAACTCCAATCGGTCATAAGCATCTTTGTTGAAATTGAAGATGGAACCGGCGCTGACCGGAATATTCATCTGTTCCAGAAAGTGATCCTCAATACGATTGTAGGGAATCAACTGGTACTGGGACATGTAGACCGAGTTGACCTTGACCCCAATGCCGTATTGTGCCGGGCGGGTGACTCCTTTAGGGAAAGAGGCCACAAAGCGTTTGCCCTGCTGATCCTCCAAGATCTGGGCGCGGTATTCGGTCACCACGGTACTAATATCCAGATCAATGACTTGCCGTGACTCGAAGCCAACATCCCGGTAATTGCCAGGCGGCAAGGTACTTCGGTCGACCGGGAGAACCTGGATTTCGTCAGGGTCATCAACAGGCAACAGTGTTGATCCGTTGCTCCCCTTTTGACCACCGGGCTTTCGGCTGCTTTTGCCCTTGGGTTCTTTGTTGCGATTGGGATCTGTTGATGGTAGCTTGCTGCTATTCTTACTGTTAAGTCCCAAGCGATTTGCAAGGAGAGTGACCAGTAGCAACATCACCTCAAGGCTTGACCTGAGCGCAGGTGACAGGTCTTTTTCTTCGGCAATCAGTGCCTTGACCCGATCGATAGTATCTTCAACGTCGAGGTTGTCTATTGTCATGTTTTGGCCATCCGTTCATTGAGATGGCCTATACTAACACAGGTTTTGAGGAGCTACTTTTTGTCCTGAGGTTCCTTTTAGAGACGATAATTTCATTCGGATAATCCCGGCAGCACATGGCAACGTTGTTCTGCTTTTGGGCAAAAGACAGTGGCGTTGGCGGTGCGTATCGAGGGCAGTACTGAAGGCGTTGCTACTTGGCCAAGTTTTCAGAAAAACGTTGTCAAGAACTTTTTTGCTGAATAGTTACACGAAATCAAGCGTTTTCGCGACAACTGTGTCAGCCCACTGTTGGCTGATAACGAAGATTTGGCTCTGGCAGGACGCGTAAGCAAGGAGAGTATCGATTTTCTCACCCGGCAGATCCGGCAGATCGAACGAGTTGTGGAAAGTCGAATCGACCTGGAAGGCCCTTACCAGTACCTTCTGACCATTCCCGGAATCGGCAAGATTCTGGCCTTGACGATCATGCTGGAAACCGGTTGCATCAAGCGCTTCGCCAAGGTCGGAAACTATGCCTCGTATTGCCGCAAGGTTTCCTCCCGCTGGAGTAGCAACGGCAAGAGCAAGGGGCGCGGCAACGATAAGAA
>CALZIZ010000129.1 GCA_945787465.1 uncultured Desulfuromonadales bacterium | reverse complement strand
GAGCTTTGCGGTCGTAACGCCGGAGTCGGCCTGGCCCGCAAGATCGGCTTCGACCGGGCCCTGGAGCGCCTCGATTTTGGCGGGGCGCCGCCGCTGCTCATCTCCCTCGACGCCGACACCCTGGTGCGCCCCGATTACCTTCAGGCCATAAGCAGCCACTTCGCCCAGAGCTCCGCCGGAGCTGCAGTCATCCCCTTTTGTCACCAGTTGGGGGCTTCACCGGCCGAGCAGGACGCCATCGACCGCTACGAGCTCTACCTGCGGGCCCACCTGCTGGGGCTGACTCTGGCCAGATCGCCCTACGCCTTTCACACCATCGGCAGCGCCATGGCCTGCCGGGCCGAAGCCTACGCCCGCATGGGCGGCATGAACCGCCGCCAGGCCGGAGAGGACTTCTACTTTCTGCAGCAACTGGCAAAAACCTGCGGGGTCGGCCAGCTGCAAGGGACCCTGATCTCCCCTTCGGCCCGCCCCTCGGCCCGCACCCCTTTTGGCACCGGGCCGAGCGTCGCCCGGCACATGGCAGGGGATGTGACCGCCGTTCAATTCTACCCCCCCCAACCCTTCCGGGTTCTTGGCCGCTGGCTCGAGCTGGTTGAATCCGAATGGGACTCGGGCGGCCAGCGCCTGCTCGATGAGGCAGAAAGGGTCTGCCCGCATCTGGCGGGGTTTCTCGACACCGAAGGCTTCGTGGTCACCTGGAAAAAGATCTGTGACAACCACCGCCACCGCCACCGGCGGCTCAAGGGGTTTCATGACTGGTTTGACGGTCTGAAAACCACCAGGCTCATCCATCACCTGTGCGCAGGCCCCTGGCCACGGGTCGAACCTGAAGCGGCCCTGCCCCCATTGCTTGACTGGGCGGGGCTTGGCGCTGCCCGAGGCGTGGCGGGCCAGCTTCAGCTGCTGCGCATCGCCCAGCACGGGCAAGCAGAGCTGTTGCCAAACGCCTCCGAAACTGGACAAGCCTGAGAAGTTTGTATAATTGGATTGATGTTCAAAGACCCGGGGCCCGAAGATACGAGGGGAAACGATGAACGACGAATCCAGGGAACAACCACCGAAAACCACGGCCGACCAGCGTAAGAATCTGCGCTCTCCGCTGCTGGTGGTCAAAGTGAGAATCGACGACGGCAGCCGCACCTTTTTCGGTTACACCAAGAACATCAGTCGAAGCGGCCTGTTTATCGGCACGGTCAATCCCAGGGAACCCGGTAGCCGGTTTCAGGTCGAAATCCCCCTGCCGCACCCCCTCGAGCAGCAGGTCCAGTGCAGCTGCGAAGTGGTCTGGCAACGCCAGTACCGCAAGTCCTCCCCCTACGAACCGGGCATGGGCCTCAGGTTCGTCGATTTGCCCTCCGAGACCGCAGAAGCCATCGAGCGTTGGGTAAAACAAAACGATTGATGCCCCACGCGAGCTGAGGACCGCCTCCACTGTAAAGCCTCCGGTTATCCACCCCCTGTTCGATGACCAGCGTCTTCATTGAGCATGCCCTGCCATCCCCGAATGATCCTGCCGGAGCCCCAGCCTCTTCGCTCTATGCACAAGCTGGGTTCGCGCCCAAGGACTCTGCGAAACTATCCTTGGCCTGTTTTTTGCTCACATCGATTTTCAGGCCAAGGAGAAAATGGTGCTGAAAATCAAGTTTTTACGAAATATTCTGCTGCTGTCCCTGGGCATCGCCCTGCTGCTGCCGCTCTACGACATCCTGGTCATTTTCCCTTCTTACCAGCAACTGCTGACGGAAGAGACCGAGGATGAGGCGGTGCGTTTTGCCCGCTACCTGAGCCGCACCCTGGGCTTTGAGCGGACCGGCGTTGAAAAAGGGCAGATCCCCGCCGCCATCAATGAAGAGGTCGAAACCCTGCAGGGCGATGCCCTGCTAATGAAATTGCGGGTCTTCGACCCTGCGGGGGAAATCGTTTACTCGACCGTCCCCGAAGAGATCGGCCAGATCAACAACAATGCCTATTTCAGAGACATCGTCGCCCGGGGCCAAACCTACTCCAAGGTCGTGGAAAAAGTTGGCTTGTCTGCAGAAAATCAGCAGGTTAGTGAGGATGTTGCCGAAACCTACGTGCCGATTCTGGCCAGCGACGGCTCCTTCGGAGGGGCCATCGAGGTCTATTACGACATCACCGCCAGCAGAGCCAGGATTACCGAGTTGACCCAGAGCTCCAGCACCCTGCTGCTGGCCATCTCGACAGGACTGCTGATCCCCCTGGTGCTGACCCTGTTCCATGCAATGAACTGGAGCTGGAGGTCGCCCAGCGCACCCGGGAGCTGGTGGCGGCCAATAAAAAACTGACCCTCGAGATCAAGGAGCGCCGCAAATCCGAGCATGACGCAATACTTGCCTACCAGGAATCAGAACAGGCCAAGGGGCAGCTGAACGCCATTTTGCATTCGGTGACCGACGGCCTGCTGGTGCTTGACCAAAACCGGCGGATCGTGCTCATGAATCCTGCTGCCGAAAGGCTGCTGGACTGCAGCCTGTCTGCAGTTCGCGGTCAGAGCCTGAACTCGGCGAACCTTCGCTCAGGGCTGCAGCAACAGCTGTGCAAGGCCTTGACAACAAGCCCCGGGATGGCACCGGCGGACATCGCCCTGGATGGCCAGGGGCAAAGCCAGGCGTGCTACCTGCGGGCCCGAACCTCGGAGCTGAAAAGTCAGGAGGGTGCCGATCCGGGGATGATTGTGCTGCTGCAGGATGTCGCGGGGGAGTATGAGGTCGAGCGCATGAAAAACGAGTTCCTGGCCATGACCACCCACGAGCTGAAAACGCCTCTGACAGCCATTTTGGGCTATGCCGAACTGCTGCAGGAGATGGACGGCGGTCCCCTGCTCCAGGATGTTCACGACTTTTCCGACCAGATCATCGACAAGGCCGAGAGTCTCTCCAGGCTCATCGACGATTTGCTGGAAGTCAGCCAGGTGGCCGCCGGCGAGCCCCTGCCTCTTAATCGATCGATCTTCCAAGTGGATGAAATTATACAGGATCTGGCCGATCAGTACATGCTGCGCTACCCGCAACACCGCTTCGAGGTCGAGCTGCCGCACCTGCCTCTGACAGTCACCGCCGACCAGGGCCGGATCATCCAGGTGCTCGATAACCTGATCGGCAATGCCATCAAATACTCCCGCAAAGACAGCACCATCCGCATCTGCTGCACCATCGAGGCCAGACAGTGCCGCGTCTCGGTACAGGACCAGGGGATCGGCCTTTCCCCCGAACACCTGGAGCGGGTCTTCGATACCTTCTACCGGGTCGACACCTCGACCACCGCGGTGCGGGGCACCGGCCTGGGCCTGAGTGTCTGCCGCCACATTCTGGAGGCCCATGACGGCCGGATCGGCGCCAGCAGCGAGCAGAGCCAGGGAACCCGGGTCTGGTTCACCCTGCCCCTGCGACAGCCGCATGCATACCCTGCGGTTGCGGCTGGCGCAGAAGAGTTGCGCTGGCAAACCCTCTGATCACCTCACAAAAGCCCGACCAGCGCACCGGTCATGCAGGTCGCCAGGGTCCCCGCGACAATCGACCTGAGCCCCAGGCCCACGATCTCCTCCCGCCGTTCGGGGACCATGGTGCCCATCCCCCCGATCATGATGCCCAGGCTGCCGAAATTGGCAAACCCGCACAAGGCATAGGTCAGAATCAAACGGCTGCGGGCGCTCAGCTCCGCTGCAGGCAGGGCGGCAAGGTCAAGGTAGGCGATCAGTTCATTGAGCACCGTCTTGGTACCGAGCAGGCTGCCGGCAATCGTCGCCTCCTGCCAGGGGATGCCGAGCAGCCAGGCCAGCGGCGCCAGCAGCCACCCGAGCAGGGACTGCAGGGTCAGGGGCGTGCCAGCGGGAGCCGGCAGCAGGCCAAGCAACTGGTTGACCAGGCTGACCAGGGCAACCAGAACGACCAGCATGGCGACGATGTTGAGCAACAGTTTAATCCCTTCGGCAGTGCCCTGGGTCACCGCGTCCATGGAACTGTGCGCCTGCGAAAGGGCGAACCCCTGACCGTCGGTCACCTGCCCCACCGGCGGAACCATCAGCTGGGAGATGACGATGGCCGCCGGGGCGCTGATGATCGAGGCGGTCAGAATGTGCCCCAGGGCGTCGGGGATCACCGGGCTTAGAATCGAGGCGTAGAGCACCAGCACGGTACCGGCGATGGTGCTCATGCCGCAGGTCATCAGGGTAAAGAGTTCGCTGCGGGACATCCGCCCCAGGTACGGACGCACCAGCAAGGGGGCCTCGATCATGCCGACAAAGACGTTGGCCGCAGCCCCCACCCCTACCGCGCCGCCAACCCCCAAGGACTTCTGCAGCAGCCAGGAGAAGCCCCGCACCACCTGCGGCAGCACCTGCCAGTAGAAGAGCAGCGACGACAGGGCGCTGATCACCAGCACCAGCGGCAAGGCCCGAAAGGCCAGCACGAAGGCCCCGCCGGGAGCGGCTTCGGCAAAGGGCAGCGGTGCGCCGCCGAGAAAACCGAAGACCAGCGAAGTGCCGGCGGTCGTCGCCTTATCGAGCACCATCACCCCCTGGTTCAAAGCCAGAAAAAGCGCCTTGAAAGGCGGCAGCCTGATCAGCGCCACAGCAAGGATCAGCTGAACGGCCAGCCCGGCCAGCAACGGCCTGAGTCGCACCGCCCTGCGGTTCTCGCTGAGCAGCCAGGCCACCCCGAGCAGGGCGCACAATCCCAGAATCCCCTGATATTTCATTTTCCCTCCCCGTTGCGGCCCTTGAGGCGCTCTTTTAAGGCCTTGATGCGTGCATAGGATTGATGGATCCGTGCCTCGCTGAGCTCCCCGCGCGCCACCATCTGCCTGATCAGCGCCACCGCCTTCGGCACCAGGTTTCCGCGATGATCGGCCAGCACCAACACATCCACCCCGGCGTCGATCGCCTGGCGAAGTGCGGTGGCCAGGCCGAAATGTCTGGTGATGGCCCCCATCTGCAGGTCGTCGGAAAGCACCACCCCGTCAAACTGCAGCCTGTTGCGCAGCATCCCGGTCACAACCTGCTTTGAAAGAGTGGCCGGAAAACGTTCATCAAGTCCGGCATGAAAGATATGCGCGGTCATCACCGCATCGGCCAGCCCCGCTTCGATCAACGCGGCAAAAGGCTGCAGCTCGCGCGGCGACCAGCTGCCGGTGACATCGACCAGATCGAGGTGGGTGTCGCCGGCGGCGCTGCCATGACCGGGAAAATGCTTCAAGGTGCACAGCACCCCCGCCCGGTGGTGCTCCTCGATAAAGGCGCGGGCATGGCGGATCACCAGGGCCGGGTCGGCACCGAAGCTGCGCCTGAGGCCGCCGATAACCGGATTTTCAGGGTTGACATCCAGATCGACGACCGGGGCCAGGTTCAGGTTGATCCCCATTTCGTCCAGGGTCCTGGCAATCATTGCGGCCTGCCGCCGGGTTCGCAGCAGGTTGTCGGCCTCACCAAGCTGCCTCGCCGATTCCGTGGGGGGAAACCCGTAACGGGGCTTGAGTCGTTGCACCCGCCCCCCTTCCTGGTCCACCGCCACCAGCAGCGGCCGATCGGAAGCGGCCTGCAGATCCGCCACCAGCTTGCGCAACTGCCCGGCATTGCGGATGTTGCGCGGGCGGCTTCGATCGTTCAAATTGGTGTCAAAGAGGAGTATCCCGCCGAGGTGATAATCGCGGATATCCCGCAGAATCGGGTGCCCCGGGCCCACCTCCAGCCCCTCGAAACCGACCATCAGCATCTGGCCGATCTGCTCTTCGAGGCCCGGAGGCGTTGACTGCGCCTTTACCTCCCGAGCTCCCCCCAGAAGGCACAAGAGTATGGCGCCCCACAGCCCCCAACAAAAACACTGAATTCTTATCACAGCGGATTCCCTTTTAAGGCGAGAAAAAAGTCCCTCAAACTAACCTTTGAAAGAACCTCCAGTCAACCGGTTTGGGACCCATGTCTAACCTTAAAGCCCTCAAAAGATTGGCCTGCCCACCGAACTATGTATATAATTAATATTCGTAACTATTCAGCAGCCCTGGTTCCTTTTGAGTCCAGGCAGAAGGCTGGATTCCCGCCCAAAAGCTCTGCGGGAATGACGGTTGCTTGGTGAATGCCCGGCCGTCATCCCCGAGTGTTTTTGCCGGGGATCCAGGGTTTCTGCCGGTTGCATGCTGAAATGGTCGGAATAGTTACTAATATTCATGTCCTCTTACCGCTCCCCTTTCTGGCGCAAAGCCGATAAGGGTCGAACCGGCCTGGAGTCCAGTTCATGCACCGCGGAAATCTGAATCCAAATAGCGCAGCATCCCTGCCGGTTGCCTGGCTGGCGACCCTGCTGCTGGGGATGGCGCTGACGGTCGCCTGTCAGCGCCCCGAGCTGGTGACCATCGGCTTTATCGGCGGCCTGTCGGGCCGGGTCGCCGACCTTGGCCTGGCCGGACGGGACGGGGTCATGCTGGCCATCGAAGAGCAGAATCAGGCTGGGGGGATTGACGGCCGGCAGATCCGTCTGCTGGTCAGGGACGACCGGCAGAACCCCAAAGCCGCAACCCGGGCGACCGAAGAGTTGGTGCGAGGGGGCGCCGCGGCGATTATCGGACCCATGACCAGCGCCATGGCCATGGCCGCTGTGCCGGTGGCCAACCGCTTACACACCCTGCTGCTGAGCCCTACTGTCAGCACCAACGAACTGAGCGGCATCGACGACCATTTTTTCCGCCTCTATCCGCCAAGTGCCAGGGTCGCTGAGCAGTTGGCAGGACAGGTGTTCGAAAAGGCGGGGCTGCGCCGGATAAGGGTTCTCTACGACCTGTCCAACCGCGCCCACACTGAAAGCTGGTACAAACATTTTCGCAGCAGCTTCGAGGCCCGCGGGGGCATCATCGTCGCCACGGACACCTTCACATCGAGCCCCCAGGTGATATTCTCGCAGCTGGCGGCACGTATCGCCAGCCAACCCGGCGACGGCCTGCTGGTGCTGGCCAACGCCATGGATACAGCACTGCTCGTCCAGCAATTACACAAACGCAACGGCAACCTGCCTGTGTTCACCAGCGAATGGTCGGCCACCGAAGAGCTCCTGCAATTCGGCGGTAAAGCCGTGGAGGGAATCGCCTTCTTCCACACCTTCGACCAAAACCACGCCAGCCCGACTTACCAGGCCTTCAGCCGAAGATTCCGCCAGCGCTTCGGTTATGCCCCAGGCTTCGCCTCGACCCATTCCTATGATGCCGCAAGGGTATTGCTGAGCGGCCTGGACCAAAACCCCGATCCGAACCAGTTGCGAAAAACCCTGGCAGAGATCGGCACCTTCGAAGGCCTGCAGGGGGCGATCAGCATCGACCGCTTCGGTGACGGCAGACGGGAATACGTATTAATGACCATCCGCAACGGCCGTTTCGAGGTGGTGGAGTAAACCATGCTTAGTGTCCCGTGCGGTTATTCCTATCAGTTAATTCTGGCCCTTTTGCCCGCTGCCAGCGTTGCGCCTCCTTGGTTTAACTATGGCTAGGCCTGCGTCGGCGCGCCTTGCCAGCAACCAAAATGACTCAGAATTCTATGACACGACTAACTGCACGGGACACTAGGGTTCGCAAACTGCGCACTTCCCTGCTCAAAAGCTTTACCCTGATCGCAGCGCTGCCGATCCTGGTGGCCGGCTATTTTTCCCTCGACTACCTGACGGGCCAAACCACCGAGAGCATCGAAACCAAAAACTTGCTGCTGGCCCGCTCCGCATCCAGGGAAATCAGCGGATTTCTCCGCGAACCGATGACCGTACTCCGCCAACTGGCCGAGTCCCTGGAGTTTTACACCAGTACCGAAAACCATCCGATCCAGGACCACCTTGACGGGCCGGTGCAGATCTCCGGGTTCTTCGAATCGATCTACGTCCTCGGAGAAGATGGACATATTCTCCATGCCGGGCTTTCGAAAGAACTGGCCATAAAGCGGACGGATTTTCTGGACCTCGATTTTTCGGGTCATAGCATTTACCAGCAGGCCCGCACATCCTCCAGGCCCCAGTGGTCGAATATTTTTATTTCGATGATCACCGGGAAACTCTCCCTGACCCTGTCCTACCCGGTGAGCGGCAGCGGAGAAACCCTGGTCGGCAATTTCAGCCTTGAAAGACTCGAGAAACTCGCTCAGGACATCGCCCTGGCTCCCTCGATTGAGGTCGCGATTATCGACCAGAACGGCGCCTTGATTTTTAACCCCGAAACCAAAAGCTTCAGCCAGCGCCTCAACCTCAGCAACCTGCGTCCGATCAGCGAGGGATTGCAGGGGCGGGAAGGGACCTACAGCTTCACCCGCAGTGGCCGAAGCTACCTTGGCAGCGTGGCGCGCATTCCAGAGACCGGCTGGCTTGCCCTGATCACCCAGCCCCAGACCGAGGCCTATGCCCCGGTCAGCCAGGTGCGCAACCTGTTTCTCAGCGGCATGGGGGCTGCGCTCGCCCTGGCAACCCTGGTCTCGTTTTTGCTTTCACGGCGTTTGATCAATCCCCTGGGTCAGCTTGGCGAGGCCGCCAGAGCCATTGCCGACGGCTCCTTCCAAACGGCCATCCCCCTGCAGAAACACCATGAGGTGGAGGAGGTTGCCGCCAGTTTTCGCCACATGACCCGGGCCATCCACGACCGCGAGGAACAGTTGCAGCGCAGCCAGAAGCGCTACCTCACGCTGTTCAACGCCGGAAACGACGCAGTCTTCGTCACATACCTTGAGGACAACGGCCAGCCCGGGCCCTTCAGCGAAGTCAACGACCTGGCCTGCGAGATGCTCGGCTATTCCCGCAAGGAGCTTTCGCAAATGAGCCCCATGGACGTTGATACCCTGCACAAAGAAAACCCCAGTGCCATTCCAGGCATCATGAGCGAGTTGCAGAAACGGGGCGACGTCATGTTCGAAAGCGATCTCGAAACCCGCGACGGACATCGGGTTCCGGTAGAGATCCATGCTCACCTGCTGCGCCTGGAGGGACGAGACACGATCCTTTCCATCGCCCGCGATATCAGCGAAAGACGCCAGGCCCAGCAGGCCCTGCAGGCGCTGGTCGAAAGCACCGTGGGCGCCACCGGCCAGGAGTGTTTCGACAAGATCGCAGCAGAACTCTGCACATGGCTCGGTACGGGATGGGCGATGGTGGGTGAACTCGGCGCCCCTGACAGCGTAAAGACCCTGGCGGTCAACCAACAGGGGACTCGCCAGGACAACTTCAGCTACGCATTGCCTGGGACACCTTGCGAAGAAGTTATAAACAAGGGATTCTGCGCCTTTTCCGAGCAGGTCCGAGAACGATTTCCGGGCGACGGAATGCTCAATGGACTTGACGCCGAGGGGTATGTCGGTCTGCCCCTAAGGGACCGTAAGGGGCTGGTGGTGGGGATTCTTGCGGCGGTCTCCTTAAATAAGTTGCGCCTCCCCGAGCGGGCCGAGGAGGCCATGGCGATCATCGGCGCCAAGGCCGCCAGCGAAATCGAACGCCTGCGTGCCAAGACCGCCCTCAGGCAGGCCTTGAGAGAGGCCGAGGATTCGCGGGAGAAACTCGATGCCCTGCTCCAGTCGGTGGCCGACGGGCTGCTGGTCACCGATCAGCAGGGACGCATCATTTTACTGAACCCCGCGGCAGAAAAGCTGCTCGGCATTCGCCTCGCAGAAGCCCTCTTTCAGCCACTGACCTTGCTGACAAAAAACCAGGCCCTGCTTCAGCACCTTGCCCGCCCGGCCGAAGATGAATCCGCCATCCACACCACCAATCTCGACTGGCCCGGGGATGGAGAAGAAAAACCGCTGACCCTCCAGGCCCGTAGCGCCAGGGTTCCCGGCCAGGGGGACAGGCCAGGGGGGCAGATCACCATTTTGCGTGATATTACCCGGGAGCGGGAGGTCGATCGCATGAAAAGCGAATTCATCTCCATAGCCGCCCACGAGCTGCGCACCCCCCTGACCTCGGTCATGGGCTACACCGAGTTGCTCCTGCAGGAAAACGAGTTGGGCCCCTTCCGCCCGGAGCAGCGCGAAGACTTTCTTACCACTATTTTCGAAAAGGCCTGCAGCCTCGAGCGCATCGTCGACGACCTGCTCAACCTCAGCCGCATCGAATCGGGACGGGACATTGTCCTCGACCGGGCTCCCTGCCGATTGCTGGAGGTTATAGCCAGGCTGGCAGCGGGTTACCGAAAGTTTTCGGAGACTCACAACATCGAAATCGATTTCCCGAAAATCCCTCTGGAGATCACCGTCGACCGGGGCAAGGTCCTTCAGGTCATGGACAACCTGCTGAGTAATGCCGTCAAGTATTCGCCCCAGGGGGGATCGATCAGGGTCAGCGCAGAGGTTCGAGAAGCCAGACTGGAGATTTCGGTATCAGATCAGGGGCTTGGCATGACCGCAGAGCAGCAGCAGAGGGTGTTTGAAAAGTTTTTCCGCGCCGATACCCTGGATACGGCCATCGGCGGCCTCGGACTCGGCATGAACATTTCAAAAAGCCTGGTGGAGGCTCATGGGGGCAGGATCTGGGTGGAGAGTGAGGTGGGACAGGGCACCAGGGTCAGCTTTACCCTGCCGCTGGAGGTCGAGGGGGATTTCTGTTCCTGGCAGGGCTCAGCGTCTTGAGCAGGTGAGACTCACCTGCGGGGGCGGCGACATCAGGTAAGCGCCTCGACAATATGGGCCCTTTTGCCCAGCGCCTCGGCCAGCCGGAGCTTATCTACCTTGCGGTGACATTTGCGATAAGCCTTTTCGCTGCCGCACCAGCAGGGGTCGCCAGAGCGCAGATCGAACATCGAGGCCGGTTCCCGTTCCCTGGGCCTGGCAGGTTTGCTGCCGAAGAGGCGTCGTAAAATCCCCATATCTTCTTATCTCCTCAGATCAAAGCCCGTACCGCCTCCAGCGCTTCTTCGACATGGCGCTCGGCGAATATCTGGGAATCGGTCACATTCCGCACGATCCCCTTGCGGTCAATCACGTAAGTGACGCGCCCCGGCATGATGCCGAGGGTTCAACAGCCGGTAAGGCAGATCATGGCCCTCGGCGAACACGCGGTGGCTGTCCCGCTCATCGGTGCTGATCCCCAGCACCTCGGCATCGGCAGCAACAAAGTCTTCATAGGCATCCCGAAACAGACAGGCCTCCTTGGTTCCGACCGGAGCTTCATCCTTAGGATAGAAAAACAGGACCAGTTTTTTGCCGCGAAAATCGGCCAGCGAAACCCTTTGACCGTCATGAGCGGTCAGGCTGAAATCGGGGGCCGGCTCACCCACCTGAATTGATTGCATAGTTCCTCCATGAAATAATTCCAGACCTCAGTCACAGCCGACTGAACCGTCAGCAAGTGGATCTCTAGTCATTATCTTCACAATGCCAACCGGAAAAAAATCTGCCACAGAGAACACAGAGTTCACAGAGAGGGTTTTCTGAACAAAGAATTTTCTTTGTGTTCTCTGTGCCCTCTAGGAAGCTGTCCGACAATAAGGGCCGAAGCGATGAGAGCTCATAGCCGTAGCTATGGGCCGAAAAGGAGCTGAAATATGGGCCAAGCAGCTGGGTTTGTAGCCGGTCATGGATTGTCGGACAGCCTCCTAGTGCGCGAAGCGAGCGGGTGGCAAAAAAGCCTTGTCAGTTTTTGCAGAAAACCAACCGGAAACACAAACCTTTTAAAGCAAATCCTATCCCGTATCGCGAAGCGCGTCAAGCTGTCGCCGAAATCGGAAAAGGGCCTGACGCCATTGACCCCGGGTTGTTGTCGTGCTAATAGGTTTCCATTGCGAACCTGCGGATCTACATTGCCGACCTTTATGTTCTAAATACTTTTAGGAGATGTACCGTTGAAAACAACTACCCTCATTTTTTCCGTGACCATGCTGGTGGTGCTGATCGCAGCCAGCGTATTCTATTTCAGGGATACCGATGGCCCCCTGCTGAGCCTGCGCCCCGGGTCCGGCCCGGTATCCGCCAACCGTCCCCTTGTGCTCAGCCTCGAAGACGCCGGTTCCGGCCTCAAGACGGTCCAGGTCAACCTGGTTCAAAACGGCAAAGCTGTTCCTGTCCTGGCCCGCACCTATGGGCCGGGGCTGTCCACCCAGAGCGAAACCCTGCAACTTCCCGGCGCCAACATGCAGGACGGGCCCATCGAGATTGCCGTGGTCGCCAGCGACCGCAGTGTTTTTCCCTTCGGCAAGGGCAACACCACCGAGCAGTCCTTCACTTTCACCTTCGACCGCAAGGCGCCGATGGTCTCGGTGATGAGCAACGCGCACAATATAAACCAAGGCGGCAGCGCCTTGATCGTTTACAACCTGAACGAAGAGGTGGACAAAACCGGGGTTATGGTCGGGGACTACTTCTTTCCCGGCCTCCAGCAGCCTTCGGGGGTTTATGCCAGCCTCTTCGCCTTTCCCTATAACATGGACGCCAAGGACTTCACCCCGCAGCTGATCGCCGTGGACAAAGCCGGCAACGAACGCAAGGTCAGCTTTTACCACCACGCCAACAAAAAGAAATTCCGCCGCCGCACCATCAACGTCAGCAAGGGCTTCCTGGCCCAGAAGGCCCCCGAATTCGAACAGCTGGCGCCCCAGGCGAACTCGCATCTCGACGCCTTTCTGGTCGTCAACCGTGACCTTCGCCAGAAAAACCGCGCCAAGCTTAAAGAATTCGCCCAGCAGACCTCCGCCTCGTTTCTCTGGAGCGACGGCTTTTTGCGCCAGCCCAAGGCGGCCACCCTGGCCCAGTTTGCCGACCATCGCACCTACCTGAACAGCGGCAAGACCATCGACAAGCAGACCCACCTCGGCATCGATCTGGCTTCGGTGGCTCAGGCGCCGGTCCCTTCGGCCAATGACGGCATCGTGGTTTTTGCCGATTACCTCGGCATTTACGGTAAATGCGTCATCGTCGACCACGGCCTCGGGCTGCAGAGCCTCTACGGCCACCTAAGCCGGATCACCGTTCAGGCCGGCGAGCAGGTACGCAGAGGCCAGGTGGTCGGCAATACCGGTGCCACCGGCATGGCCGGCGGCGATCACCTGCACTACGGCATGATCCTCTGGGGGCTGCCGGTAAGCCCCCTTGAATGGTGGGATGACACCTGGATCAAAAACAACATCAAATCCAAGTTGGCGCAGTCCCCCCAGGCCTATTAAACTGAGCTGGTAAAAGTCCCGGCCACGAGAAAAGCCCGCCTACTGGCGGGCTTTTCTCTTTTTGGTACACCGCGCCAGGGTATTGAATCCCCAACGGTCTGGCCATACCTTCTTTTATTGGGGCCCTTTGTGTTTGTCAATAACCCCATTTGCCAGCACCCTGGCATCTTCAAGGCACCGGGCGCCAGTACCGAAGTGGACCTGCTCGCAGGAATGGCTGGAGGATGTCATTTCTCTCGATTTGCGAGCCTCACCAAGCAACGCGATCCCGGCGTAAGAAGGGGACATTCTACCTGCTACTCCTAGGCACGTAAACGTGCGGAAGATACTGTTAGCAATTTCAGTTTCCCCCTGTTAGCGCACATACCCCGGATGCTGCTTGGGGTCGCCGGTCCACATCCAAAGCGGGTTTGTGTCGGCGGCCAGCTCGGGATATTCCTTGACCACCTTCTTGGCGCGGGTATCGACCAACACCCAGACGGGGCCGTACCAGTCTTTGTCCGATTTGCACACCGCCCATTCGCCGTCGTGGCTGGTGGTGCAGGCATAAACCGGGGACGGCCAATTTTCGAGTCGATCGTGCAGCGGGGGGGCGAGTCAAATCGCACCTTAATTTCCATTGAGAGGTTGTTGCCGACATAATCCTGGACCTTCCCCTGTAAACGGTTGTTCTGCAGGGCATCTTCCACCCGGGTGAAGCTGAATCCCTGGCCCTTTTTTTCGAGGACTTCGTTGAAATTGGCCTCGTAGATGATGTTGCTATGGTAATCATCAGTGTCGCTAAAACTAAAGGCGAAGGTTCCGTCGGGACGGTGCTGGGTGGGGTAGCTGACGGAGGGGCGTTCTCCCTCTTCATTCTGAGGAATGGGTTCAAGAGGAAAGGTAGTGTCGGTCTGCAGATCGTAGACCGAGCTATTTTCGCTCCGCTTGAGGATGTAGCGGCCGTCGGCGGTCATGGGCCCGTAGACGGGGAGCTCTCGCTTTTTTAGGGCATAGGTATCCAGGTCGAACAGATAACTCGGACCACCGCTATAATCGCATATTATATGGTTGAGGGCACTATTTGCCGAGGCACACCTCATGTTGGAGGGCAGTTCGGCGAATCGGTCTTTTTCTTCTTTTTTGAGCCTTTCAGCGAACTCCTTGTCCTGTATTGTCCTGAACTAGCCGTTTTCCGGGGTGAGGCGAATGAAGGTAGTGCGGGTGAGGAAAATACCCTCACATTGCGCCAGGCTGGAGGTGTGATTTGGCTTGTCCGCTCGGGCCGTGGTGCAGCCGGTAGTCAAAACAAAAATTATCAATAACAGCAGCGTTTTAGGATGGGGCATATCTATGCCCCCTGGTTGGCTCTATGAGCGTGGTTTGGTCTCAATTATTCGAGCAGCGAGGCAGGTTTATTATTTGCCCAGCCGCTGGGGATCAGTGCTTGACTTTTCACCGCAATCGATAGAGACAGCCATTCTCTTCAGCAGTTATCGCCTTAACAGCCTATCTAACCTGCTTTCAATTGCCCCCTTTTCAACTTGGCTTTGGATGTGAGAGATTCGGGACGGCGACACTCCAAAGATGGAAGCAACTTCCTTCAAGCTGAGGTTCGCTTCTCGTCGCAACAAAAAGGCTGCGGCCTGATAGCCCCAATTCAACAAACGACCGGGGTTCTGCCAAATCCAGGCTTGTAGAGTCGTGACAAGGCAGGCATTTGTCTAACGGTCGGTGAGCTGCAACCGTGTCGAGCTTCTGAGTTCCAGCCACTGTCGTACCGGGAGGCGGCTCGGGGCTTTTCCATTCGAGCACCCCTTTGCAGCCGATTTCGGCCTTGGCCCCTGCAAACACCCCTGCTTCGGCGCCGGCGCCAGGGTCGGCTTTTTCCAATCCGGCACGAACACCCCGGGCGTGCAGGGTGCCCTGGTTGACATCGAAATGGATATCGGCGGCGGCCATGAGGTTGGCGCCGACGTAGCCGCCCAGATGGGCTTCGAGTTTCAGGCGCAGATCGCCGAGCGGAACGTCCTTCTCTTCCTTGACGACGTTTTCGTAAGTCGCCTGCTTGAGCAGGAATTCGACCCGGCGGTTTTTGATCTCAGGGCCTTCGGTGGGCTCCTCCGGCTTAGATTCGCCAACGCCGATATAGGGTTTGCCTTCTTCGAAGAACGCCGGGGTGATGGTTTCGGCAAGCGCATACTTTTCCAGATACGCTTCCACCAGCGCCTGCAGGGTCAGATCGCTTCCGGTTAAATGGATGCTGCCATCCTCCAGAAGCAGGGGCCGGGTAGGGGGCTCTGGACTGGGAAACAGGCTTGGTAACGGTTGGGGGTCGAAACTCAGCGTCGAGACGGCAGGTCCCAACTTCGGGCTGAGGTCCTGCCCGTTTTGCCGGTTGGTCTTTTTCTGAAACGCGCGGATCGCCTGCCGGGTGAGGGGACCGCAGCCATTGTCGATATTCAACGGCGGCGTTGCGCCCAGGGCGTTGAGCATCTGCTGGAGTTCCTCAACGCCCCAGCCGCCATGGCTTTGCGGCACCTCGAACATCGCCAGACAGTGGGGGCTCTGCCGGGTGAGATAGCCGTAAACCACCCGCGCCCGCCGTTCGCTCAATCCTTGATTATAAGCATCGGTTCCCACCTTGTCGGCATGGCCGATGAGCTGGATTTTTAGTTCCGGGTTGATGTGTTTGAGGACATCGATCCCTTTGCCGCTCAGCCAGGCGCGAAACAGCCCGCCTGTGTCTTTCATCGATTCGGGGGTCAAAAAGGTCTTCGCAAAGGCAAAGGTCGGAAAGGGGGAAAGAGCATAGCCGGACCGCTGCCAATTGGGGGTGTACTCGGTCACTTTGACCGGGATGTCGATGTTCTGCCCCTTCTCACCGGGAAGCAGTGTATGGCCCTGGGCCTTGGGGCGCGTCGATTTTCAGGACGAGCTTGCGGCGAAGGTACGCGCCTCGGAGAATGAACACGTTTACAGACTGCGACTTGACTCCCTCTCGCCCCTATATTTAGGCCAATGCGGCACGCAACCTAATCGCTTGCACCAGGTTGCTTCAGAACCTATAATCGGTTCTCGAATTTCATTTTGAATTC
>CALZIZ010000128.1 GCA_945787465.1 uncultured Desulfuromonadales bacterium | reverse complement strand
CGCCTTGACTTTGTGAATGCGCTCAGAAGCCGGGTTCATGCGGATAACATTGGCCTGGGCATCGCAGACGAACAGCCCGTCGGAGGATGAATCGATGATCGCGTCCAACTCGCGGGTCAGTTCCTGGAAGGAAAGCATCTGGTCGGTCAAGTTATCGGAGGTTTGCGTCATTGCCGAATTCCTCTCATGTCGGGTGGATTCATGTCTCGCCCGGATGCGAAAATCTCACGACCCTTATGCCCACAAGTATACAGACTTGAATTGTCCTATTCAATACTGAATGAGCCTTTCCCCGATATTCTCCCCATTCCACCCGCCAGGGGGCCCTGTCCCCAAGACATCCTTCTGCAGGGCAGGCGTATACGCAGTTGGTACGTTCTTTGATAAAGGAGGAACCCATCACATTGTTCTGGCGTACAAAACATGCCCTTCCCCCTTCTTCCCAAGAAGTAGGGCGGAACCCCCAACGCAAGTTCGATCGGGCTGGCCTTAGGCCCACAGGGAGAACGTATGAACTTTTCGGCAGAGAGTCCCCTCTATGATGAAATCAGGACTTCTATCCACGAACGCTGCTGCAGCGCCACGGAAAACCTGAACTGGCTCAAGGAAAACCTGCACCCCTACTTTTTCATCACTATGAAAAACGAGGTCAAGGCCATCGCCACCCTGGCGACCAGCCTCTCAAGCCTCACCGAGAACAACCGGCTGGTATTGGCGGACAACGACAGGAAACTGATCCTGGCGACCATGAACCGACCAGGGTCGCTCTACGAGACCCTCCAGAGCCTCCAGGAGCGCGACATCTCCTATGCCCACATCGCCCAATCCTACAATCCCCTTGCGGGTTTGCCGCAGGACCTGGAAATCCAGCGTTTTGAGTTTGACCGCAAGAGCCACGAGGAGATTGCTCAGGCGGGGGACGTGGAGATTCCACCAGAGATCAGGGGGGAGATACGCCAGGCTCTGCAAGACAACTATCCCCATTTTGACTTCGACGGCCTGGACCCATTGCTGCGTATCCTGTGGCTCAATAACGAAAACTACATCCGCATCTCACCGCCACGCCGGGTGGCCCAGGTACTCTGGCTTTACCAGCAAAGCATGCTCCAGGGTGGAGTCTTTTTCGACGTCGAGCAAGCCGAGGGGTTCGACGACCACCACGAATACCGAATCATGTTCGCTGCCGGAAACCCGCCGCAAAAAGATTTTCTGCATCAAACCATGGAGGTCTTCAAACGACTCAAAATAGGCATCAAGCGCACTTACTGCCTGACGATCAGCAACGGCATCCACCCCTACTTCCTGGGGTCCTTCTACGTCCGGGCCCAGGACGCCGGCCCGATCACCAAAGGTTCGCAACTTTTCCAGCGGCTGCGCAAAGAACTCTACAACACTCAGATCCTCTCTACCGCTTCCCACACCTACCGAGAATTCGTGACCAACGGGATCATGACTGGAGAAGAAGCTTCGCTGGTCAATGCCTTCATTTCTTTTTGCCATACCAACCTGGCCCATAACCAGCCCGATCGCTTCGGTTTCGAAGACGTCATGAGGGCGTTCAATTCACATCCGAAGATCTCACTGCAGCTGGTCAACCTGTTCCGAATGCGCTTCGACCCGGACCTCGCGGATCGCCAAGCCTTCTACCAGAAGACCCTGGAGGAAACAACCCAGGCCGTGGAGGATTACAACACCGGCCACCGCTATCTCGATGAGGTGCGCCGCACGGTCTTTCGGTGCTGCCTGGCATTTATCCGCCACACCCTGAAGACCAACTTCTTCATTCCGGAAAAACATGCCCTGGCATTTCGACTCGATCCGGCCTACCTCGATGAACTCGGAGCGGTATTCACCGGCGACCTCCCCCCGGAGCGACCTTTCCGCATCACCTTTTTCTTCGGCCGTCATGGCGCCGGCTTCCATATCGGCTTCTCCGACATCGCCCGCGGCGGTTGGCGGACGGTGCTCACCCGAGGCTGGGACGACTACGTCACCAACGCAAACACTATTTTCCGTGAGAACTACGTGCTGGCCCATACCCAGCACCTGAAAAACAAGGACATCTACGAGGGGGGCTCGAAGATGGTTGTCATCCTCGACGCCGCCGACCTCAAGGATCAGGAACTGGTGACCCGGCGCCTTTACAAGCTTCAGTACGGCTTTATCAACGCCTTCTTCGATATCTTCGTCACCGTGGGCGGCCGGGCCAAAGACCCGCGAGTGGTCGACTATTACGGGGAAGATGAGCCGATCGAACTAGGCCCCGACGAAAACATGCACGACGAGATGGTGGAGTTGATCGCCCGCCAGTCAGTCAAGCGCGATTACCTGCTCGGCATCGGGGTCATCTCCAGCAAAGAGGTGGGGATCAATCACAAGGAATTTGGCGTCACCTCCACCGGCGTGGTGAAATTCGCCGAAATCACCATGGCCGAACTCGGGGTGGATATCCACCGGGACGTCTTTTCGGTGAAATTGACCGGCGGCCCCGGCGGTGACGTGGCCGGCAACGCCATGCGCATCCTGCTTGAACGTTGTCCCAAGGTTCAGATCAAACTCATCCAGGACGGCACCGGCGCCCTGTTCGACCCCCAAGGGGCCAACCACCAGGAGCTGCAACGCATTTTGCTCAAAAGCGATCTGGACCTCTTCGACCCATCCCTGCTCAATCCCGGCGGCTTCATCCTCTACCGGGGCGAGCGCCGCAAGGACGACCTGAGAGAACTTTTCAAACGGGTGAGACGCACCGAAACAGGGGTCGAAGAGCAGTGGGTCACCGTTGACGAATTCCACCGCGAATTCGACAGCCTGCTCTTTTGCGTTGAAACCGACCTGTTCATCCCCGCCGGCGGTCGTCCGGAAACCATCCACCAGGACAACTGGCAGCGATTTTTCCGCAAGGACGGCTCAGCAACGGTGCGGGCCATCGTCGAAGGCGCCAACTCCTTCATCACCCCCGAGTCCAGAACCGAACTGCAGAAAAAGGGTATCGTCGTCATGCGCGACGCCTCGGCCAACAAGTGCGGGGTGATCTCTTCGTCCTACGAAATCATCGCCAACCTGCTGCTGGCCGAAGACGAGTTTCTGGCCAACAAGGAACGTTACGTCGGCGACGTGATTGAAATTCTGGAGACACGGGCCGAGGAAGAGGCGCGACTGATCTTTCGCCGTCACCAGGAGCCCGGCAACACCTTGCTCTACACAGAGCTTTCCGATGCCCTCAGTCGGGAGATTAACGATCACTATGCACGGCTGTACAGCTTCTTCCAGCATCGCCCTGACCTCTGCGAAGACCCTCTTTACCAGCAGGCCATTCTCAGCCATTTGCCCAGAATCCTTCAGGCCCTGCCTCAATACCGCGAACGGCTGGAGCGGCTTCCGGCCAAGTACCGCTATGCGATCCTGGCCAGTGAAATCGCCTCGTCCCTGGTCTACCGGGGAGACCGTGAAGCCGATTTCGAAGGCATGCTGAATGGCCACCTGAACAGAATCTTCCCCCCCCTGCAACCGGCGGCCTGAGAAGACCCGCCTGCTCGTGGGCCAAACATTTAGATGTAGAGGATGACAGACATGGCACCAGACCAGATTCAGGAACTGATCAATGAAGACCGGCGACTGACCGCAGGCCTCGAGGTGACAGCCCATTGGAGCTCGAGGGGGTTCTACTATCACGGCCAGGCCCGCATCCAAAGCCTCGGCCCGAGAACTGTCAGGGTAATGCTGCTGGAAGATGTCGGCAGAAACGGCGAGTTCAACGCAGGCAGGAGGATTGAGATCCCCAGGATAGCCGACCCGATCGGATGGTCCTCCGAAAGTTGCGTCCGCATGACGCGACTGCTGAACAAGGTCGCCTGAAAACAAGTGCGGCGGCAAGTGCCAGTAGAATACCTGAACCCGTGAGGTGTGAGGTGTGGCAACATTCGTCGGACTATTCCGCGACCCAAGCCTTTGGTCGGGTCGCCCGAAGCGCCGGAATCGGCGCCATTCTTTTTCTTTCGGTACGCGATCCCGAACCCCACTTTTGCGCTGCTGTCCTCACCCCGCGGGCCTTTGCAGTAAAAAAGCCCGATAAAACCAATCAAACCTGGGTATTGACGGTCTCTGAAAAAGAAGCGATCTGGATGAGACAGGGAGAAGAAGGCTTCTCTTTTCGGACCTCCATGTGGGCAGAAAGTCAGTAAATAACTCCAGAATCAAATGACCAGCCAGCTCCCCTTCCTGCTTATCCCTCATCCCATGATAAAAGCCTTCGGGAAGGTTTACTTGCCGCTCGTTTAACGCCATGCAGCGATTCTCGCGGCTCACGATCCTTCCATTATCAGCCGCCGGAAAACTCCAGCCTCCAGATCCGTGCAAAAAATAGCGCATTACGAGAAAAACCCCCGATCCGGGGATTGAGGGTTTTTCGTGTTCTACAGAGGGTGATATATGGAACAATAACGACCTATCTTCCCTTCGACCGGAAAAGATTCCCGTTGAATAGGCCTGGCGATTAATTCGAAACCTACGATCAAAGAGGACAATTGCCCGTTTGTCAGAGCCCAGGATGTTGGACGGTGCTGACGTTGCGGAATTTTTTGCTACACTTGAGGTCGATTTCGAAGTGAAGATCATGTTGATGGCGCTCTAGGAGGCTGTCCGACAATCCATAACCGGCTACAAACCCAGCTGCTTGGCCCATATTTCAGCTCCTTTTCGGCCCATAGCTACTGCTATGAGCTCTCAAACGAGCCAAAATCTGTTCTCAAACTTCTGGATTTTCGCTTCGGCCCTATTATCGGTCAGCCTCCTTGCCACCATCGGTCAGTGCGAAAAATTCTTCAGCAGAAGGAGGGCTTGCCGTGAACCAGAAGAATGTGCAGATTGTTTGTACTGTCGGGCCAACCTCTTTGAATCAGAGGGTATTGCGTTGTCTGGAAGTGCGGAATGTTGCCTTGGTTCGCCTCAACATGTCGCACATTGATATAGATAGACTGCCGATCTATCTGGAGACGCTCAAGCAGTTTTCGATACCTATTGCCATCGATACCGAAGGTTCGCAGATCCGCACCGGCCTGGTGCAGAACGGTCCCCTTAACTTCCACCTGAATGACGTCGTCCGTATTCACTCATCTGAAATTGTTTGCGATCAGAAAAACCTCTACCTTACTCCCTTGACGGTCACTCACCTGATACATCCCGGTGATTTGATCGCCATTGATTTCAATTCGGTACAGCTGCGCGTGGAAGATGATTCGATGCTGGATCGGTTGGGATACATCGAGGCCCGAGTGATTATTGAGGGGAAGGTCGGGAGTCGAAAAGGGGTTCACTGCAGTCAAAAAAATTCAAGTTTGCCGCCCTTTTCAGAAAAGGATCTGCAGGCGTTCGAGCTGGCGAAACAAGCAGGGGTTGAGCATTTCACCCTCTCGTTCATGAATAACGAAAGAGATATCCTGCAGTTTAGGGAGCTTCTGCCGCATGCGGTCGCCTATGCCAAGATCGAAACGGCTGCCGGAGTCAAGAATGTCGAAAATATTCTTCCGCACGTCGACGGCATCCTGATCGACCGGGGGGATTTAAGCCGCGAGATTCCCATCGAAAAAATTTCTCTGGCTCAGAAATACTTGATTGAGACGGCCAACCAAGCCGGGAAGACTGCCTTGGTGGCCTCCAATCTGCTGGAGACGATGGCAACCGAACTGAAGCCGACCCGCGCCGAAGTTAACGATATCGTCAACACGGTTCTCGACGGGGTCGGCGGCTTTGTTTTGACCTCTGAGACCGCGGTCGGCCGTTATCCGGTCGAGACGGTCAACATGCTGCAGAGCCTGATCAGGCAAGGGCAGTTGGCACTTTCACATTCCCTGGCAAAGAGCAGCTTTGTTTCCCGTGCCGTCGATTTGTCCTTTTTGGCTGACAAGAACTACATGCTGCATCCCGAGATCTGCAGCGGCCTGCCCCAGCCGCACGGGGGAGAGTTGGTGGACCGCCTGGTCGGCGATCAGCCGGAGACCGCCGGGCTCCCGGTGATCAATGTCGGGGTAGAGGCTCTGGTCGACTTGGGGCAGATCGGCATTGGAACCTTCAGTCCGCTGACCGGATTTATGACAGAAAAGGACTTTCAGTCGGTGCTCGATTCGATGCATCTGACGGATGGAACGCCTTGGCCGCTGCCGATCATCTTGGCGGTTGATGGAGCAACGAAGCAGCAGCTCTCGCCGGGCACCAGTGCTCTAATCGCTTCAGCACATAATGGCAAAATTTACGGCAGCATTGCGGTGGAAGACGTTTACCCCTTTTGCAAGAACGATTATGCCCGCAAGGTTTATGGCACCACTGATCCAGGGCACCCCGGGGTGCAGCGCCTGGAGCGCGCCGGAGACTATCTGGTCGGAGGTGCGATCGAGCTCTACCACAGACCTCAGTCGAGGGTATCGCGGCTGCATCTGACACCGAGGCAGGTGCGAGAGGTTTTTTCAGCTCTGGGGTGGGCAAAGGTGGTTGGGATTCATACCCGTAGCGTGGCTCATCGCGCCCATGAATACCTGATGTTGCAGGCTATGGAGAAGTGCGGTTGCGACGGATTGCTGATTCACCCGGTGAGTGGCAAGAAGAAGTCGGGTGATTTTCAGTCCAAGGTAATCGTCGATAGTTATGAAATGTTGCTCGAGAAACATTTACCAATCAACCGGGTGGTCCTTGGCGTGTTTTCCACCTATTCACGCTATGCCGGCCCGCGCGAGGCCGTTTTTACTGCACTCTGTCGTAAGAATTACGGTTGCAGCCACTTTATTGTCGGCTGGGATCATGACGGCTACAAGGACCTCTATCACCCCTTGGCGGCGCAGGAGATCTTCAGTCGGTTTGAAGATTTGGGGATTGAGCCGGTCTTTTTTGGCGAGGTCGGCTATTCACAGCGTCTGCAGTCTTATCTTGAACGGACCCCATCGATCACTGAAGAGCTGAAACAGATCAGAGGACCTCATTCAAAAAATATGCTGCAACAAAAGAAGCTTCCGCCAGCCTGGTTCATGCGACCAGAAATCTCGCAGATGATTATCAATACCATGGAGCGTGGAGAATCGGTTTTTGTTCCCTAGGAGGTTGTCGGACTTTGGGAACCGTAGCGAGAAATTGACTGTTTGAGGCCAGATTTTCGAGAATTTGAGAGCGAATAGCAGGGCTATTTGTCGAAAATTGTCGGAAATATGGACCGATCAGGCAATTTCGCAGTAGGTTCACTTCAAAGTCCGACAGCCTCCTAGGTGCGGCAGACCTCTCCGAAGGCGGCAAGAAAGGATGAGTTATCCCTGTTCTTGTCTGCGATGGGATGAAAAATCCTCCTGATATGATAGATTCATAACACACATTGAGCGTTGTCCATTAGCGGTACCTTACGACTCCGGCCACTCATAAAATCCTGATGTGGCTTTTGGGACGCTTGTCGCGCTAGAAGGGCGTTACGTTGTTCGCATTGTGCGGTATCGATTGGATCGGTTCTGGTTTCGCAGAGCCGAGTGAGAAAAATTTCTCACTTACCAAAAGAGGGGAACATTATGGCCATCACTCAGGCTTCTAGCCCTGCAACATCTCTTCCGCACATGCTGATTGTTCTAGGCAAGCCGGGGGCCGGTAAATCGACCCTGACCCACAGACTTTCCAGAGAACTTGGCCTGCGCCTGATCGCCATCGGAAATATCGCCCGAATTGAAGCCGCAGAAGGGACTGACCTGGGGATGCGAGTCAGCCCATACCTGTTGAATATGCTGCTACCGGCGGAGCTGGTTGGCGAAATCCTGGCCCGGGAGCTGGCCGATCCAAAAGTGAGAGAAAATGGGTTTCTCCTCGATTGGACCCCCAGAAGTCTGGAAGACCTGGAAAATCTCTGCTCTATCTTTGCTCGTTATCAGCTGCGGTCAAAGTTGACTGCGATCTATGTGCAGGTGAGTGATGCGGTGGTCAAGGAAAGAATCCTGCAGCATCGTGCGGTTCTGGAAAAACGGATCAGTGACACCGAAGCGATTGTCGATGAGCGCCTTCGCCAGTTTGCACAGACTGCTTCGGAGATCATCGCTCGGATTCGCCAGAACGGGATCAAGTACCGAGAGATCGACGGCGAAAAGGAGTATGAGGCGGCTTATCAGAGTCTCCTTGCTTGCCTCGGCCCGGGTACTGATTCTGAGCAGTCTCAGCTGCAGTCAGCCGATTGCCGCAGGGGAGACTGTCGTCCCGCATTCTGAGGGGTATCGACGCACGGCAAACATCCGAACCATTCTGATAAATCCTGCATTCTGAGACCAGGCAGACCATTTCGATAAATTTACATGACTTCCCCCGCCGCAGCGGAGTTCAACCCGAAAGCGAAAAAGGAGGTAGTCATGGGAATGAGGATCGGGTGCGCAAGGGTAAGTTCTGCAGGTCAAAACTTAATGTTCAGTTGGACCGGCTATCCGACTGTGATCGAATCTTCCATTTAAAGGCATCTGGGCGCTCTGCAAAGGGGCGGCCAGAGCTTCAAAACGCATTGGATTCTGTTCGAGATGAAGATGGCATCCTGAGAATAGCCACCTCACCTGGTGCCATCCATACCCCCGAAAACGAAGAGTGGCCCGATCCGTTTCCGGAGGAGCCATTATGGTGTCGTATATGTCGTGACTTGTGGGAAAAGCTATCCCCCGACTTGGCAACCTGGGCGACCCCGATCCCCGACCCCAAGCCCCCTCCTCGATTAGTCTTTTGGCAGCCCCACCAGATAGGTCACCGGAATCGGTAGCCTTTCGGACGGCTGCTCGCCAATGGTCCATTTGTAATTCGTTTCACCCAGCCCATCAATGATTTCGCGAAAGTCGGTAGGGGTATAGCTGCGTAAGCACGAAGCGATCCCGTCGTAAAACGCAACCAGCGGCACAAGGGGGATGAGGTAGGTGAAAAAAATCCGCCCCAAGGTCACCGGGCGCTGCCCCGGGGTGAGCAGCCAAACCGCCAGAGGCACGAAAAA
>CALZIZ010000127.1 GCA_945787465.1 uncultured Desulfuromonadales bacterium | reverse complement strand
CATCTCCGGTCCGGAAAACTAGCTCCGGCCCTTCTCCGGCCCGCGCTTTCCGGCGACAGGCCACCGAGAGGCCCGGATTCAGCATGAGACGTCCGGGCTACCCTGGAAGTCCGGGTATTTTTCGCATCCCTTTTTCCATACGTCTCAACCAAGGCCCCCCTATTCCCCTATACCCTTCCGAGCAACAGAACGGTTCCGAGGCGCATGGGGAAGATGGGGATCATTTCCCGGTTTGACCGACATCAGTAATTCAGGTGCGCCGATGCACTCATTTCCACACCCCGGGCTCCGGCCCCTCCCCCGGCCCCGGTAATCACTGCGAGACTGCAAATAGGGGGGCCATTCCATATTAGGGAAGATCTAGGAGACTGTCGGGCTTAACATGAACCTACTGCGAAATCGGCTGATCGGCCCAGATTCTCGACAATTTTCGACAAATAGCCCTGCTATTCGCTCTCAAATTCTCGAAAATCTTGCCTCGAACATCCAATTTCTCGTTACGGTCCGTCAAGTCCGACAGTCTCCTAGAAAGAAATAAGGTTAAGTTCCAATCTTTCATTCCTCTTGCCGTGACGCAATACTTAAAAGCAAGAGCCTCCAGGTCGCTGCGACCTGGAGGCTCTTGCTTTTGCCAAATTGGCTTGCTCAACCCCCTTGCCCTTGCGGGGGGGGGAGGGGCTTAACTGATGCCGTTGAATATGATGTCGTTGTAACCGATAACGCCGAGCACCTGGTCGTTTTCGATGACCGGAGCCAGTGCCAGCCCGAAGCGGTCGAAGAGGCGGGCGCAATAACGCACGTCCATATTCGGCGACACGGAAATGACGGGCTTGGTCATGATCTCGTAGATATTGACCCTCTCCGGGGAGCGGTCCTGGCCTAGAACCTTTTTGGCGATATCAGCAGGAAGGACAATGCCGTACTCGTCGTGTTCATTGCGCTTCCTGACGATCAGGCAGGCTGCCTTCTTGTCCTTCATGATCGCCAGGGCTTCATGTACCGTCAGCAGGCCGTCGATGGTTTCGAAGTTCCCGTTCATGACCTCTCGGACGCAGATCATCTGTTTGCTGCTCATCGTATATCCTCCACTACAGAAGTAAGTTCCTTGATTTGATGGGTGACTCCCACGGCGTCTTCGACATCGAGCTGTATGGCGATGCCGGTGCCGGGAGCCGTATCGAACTCGCCGACCTCTCCGATGGTTTCGAGAATGAGGCGGCTCAGGTGCTCCTCGACCAGAAAAAGCAGGACGTCGCGCTGGGTTTCGAGGGAAAGGCCGAAAAAGGTCTTGGCCTGCTTGAGCCCTTCGCCCCTGGCGTTGGTGATGACGGTGGCGCCGGTGGCGCCGGCATTGCGTGCGGCGTCCATGACCGCGTCGGTCGTTTTGTCTTCGACAAAGGCAACGATCAGCTTGAAATGCATATGGTTTCTCCTCAAGACCCGCTTTTAGGCGCTGGTCCGGTTGGGGTGTTCACCGGTTTGGGCATCCGTTGCATCCCTACGGGATTGACGCCTGGACCGGTATTCGGCAATCTGGGCATAGGCCATTACAGTGATCATGGGAAAGAGACTGGCAAAGGCGATGAGGCCGAAGCCGTCGAGCAGGGGGCTGCGCCCCGGGACCGTTTCTGCCAGGCCGAGACCGAGGGCGGCCACCAGGGGAACGGTTACCGTCGAGGTGGTCACCCCGCCCGAGTCGTAGGCTAGGGGGACGATCATTTTAGGGGCGAAGAATGTCTGGATCACCACCACGATATATCCCGAAATAATGAAGTAGTGCAGGGGTGTGCCGACGACGATGCGGTAGGAGCCGAGGGCGATGCCGATGGCGACGCCGATGGCCACGGCGATGCGCAGCCCCAAGACGCTGATAGCACCGCCGGAGACCTCGTTGGCCTTGATGGCCACGGCGATGAGCGAGGGCTCGGCGATGGTGGTGCTGGCGCCGATGGCGAAGGCAAAGAGGTAGACCCAGTAGTAATCCTGCCAGTCGGGGATGGTTGCGAGGCTCTGCGCCCCCGAGAGGATAAAGGCGGGGTCGGTGAGCTGGGTGGCCATCAGGCGCCCGATGGGAAAGAGGGCCTTTTCGAGTCCGAGGAGGAAAAGGGCCAGGCCGACGATGACGTAGGCAAAGCCGATGAGTACGCGCCGCATATGGGGAATCGGCTTGCGGATGATAAGGAACTGAAAGCCGAAGATGATGGCGGCAATAGGCATCACGTCCCGCAGGGTGGCAAAGAACACCGCAAAGAAATCGCTGAGTAGTTCCATCAGACCACCATTCCGTAAGCCATGACAAAAATCATGGGAGACAGGGAAGCGAAGGCGATGAGACCGAAACCGTCAAGCATGGGATTACGTCCCTTGATGCTCGAGGCGAGGCCGACGCCGAGGGCCGTTACCAGGGGAACGGTAATGGTCGATGTGGTGACGCCGCCGGAGTCATAGGCGATACCGATGATCTCCTTGGGGGCGATGGTGGTCATGACGACCACCAGGCAGTAGCCGATGACGATCATCAGGTGGATGGGCCACCCTTTCAGGATCCGCAGCACCCCCAGGACGATGGCCAGGCCGACGGAAAAGGCGACCACATAGCGCAGGCCGCCGGCGTAGGAGGTGCGGGCGGCGGCCGTGTCCTCGATCATCCCACCTCCGGCGGCCACCTCAGCCGCTTCGGCGGAGACGGCGATCAAAGCCGGTTCTGCGATGGTGGTGCCGAAGCCGAGTGCGAAGGAAAAGGCCAGCAACCAGAAGACGCTCCCCTTGCGGGCGAAGGCGTTGGCCAGGGATTGGCCTATGGGAAAGAGACCCATCTCAAGGCCGTAGATGAAAAAGGTCAGTCCGAGTACGACGAAGATGACTCCTATGCCGAGGTCATAGACGTTGGGCAGGGGCTGCCTCAGGACGGCGAACTGGAAAAATGCGACCACCAGGATGATGGGTGCCAGATCGCGGAGGCTCCCCAGCATCGACTTACCCAGGGCCAGTAATGGTTGTTTCAAGCAGGACTCCTCTATATGGATGGCGAAACTCTAAAAAGCTTGTACGGTAAGGATTGGAATGGGCCTGATGGCGCCCTTTTGTCGGCTGCAGGAACCAGACGGTGAGCGCCATGACGGCCTGTTCAAAGGGGTCAGGCTTGACAAACATAGACAAAGCTTAGACTCTCACCTTTCAGTAGCACCACCACTGGTCGACATTTTGCTATGATCCCGTTGTTGCTGAGAGCCTAGTGTCCCGTGCGGTTAATCCTATCAGTTTATCCTGGCCCTTTTGCCCGCTCTCTGCGTTGTGCCTCCTTGACTTAACGCAAGGCTAGGCCTGCGTCGGAAACGCCTTGACAGCAACCAAATTGACTCGGAATTAACTGACACGATTAACCAAACAGCACACTAGTCTCAGACTCGTATAAAAATGGTTTCAACGACTCCTCAGACATACAAAAACCCCCTATTTTCACTATAAGATCAAATGCTTAAAAACATGAAACAGACCGCAGATGTACCCATATGGGCAACCAGAAAGAGGCTGACTTCCTGCCTACAGGAACAGTGCCTTTCGTGTATTTGATGGCGGGAATGGCCGTTGAACATCATTTTTTTGCTAGGAGGCTGTCGGACTTAACCTGAACCTACTGCAAAATCGACTGATCGGCCCATACCTCGACAATTTTCGACAAATAGCCCTGCTATTCGCTCTCAAATTCTCGAACATCTGGTCTCGAACATCCGATTTCTCGTTACGGCCAGTCAAGTCCGACAGCCTTCTAGCCAGATCCTCTTCAGCCATAGCCTTGGATGCATGCTACACGCCAAAAACGCATTAAAAAGAAAAACAAGTTCATATTGCTTCCTTTTTGATTATTGAATCATGGAGAGGATTTGAAGCGGAGCGAGCGCCTACTTGATGTCGGAAAAGCAGCCAGGGATGGCTGCGGAAGCGAGCACAGGGGAGCCGACGCAGGCTTGAACAGGAAGTTCATGCCGTAGTGGGCAAATCCTCTCGCCCCGACCGAGGCGGCATCTCATTTCTCCTGCGTCTCGACCGGTTGCGTCAGACTTCTCTCCTTGCTTTCGATCCCCCCGAGCATCTCCGGTCCGAAAAATTGGCTCCAGACCGGCTCCGGTGCCAGCCCGGCCTGACGGAGGTATTTTTTGGTGCTTCCAGTTTACATGATGTGCATTGGGATGAAGGACAATCCTATTTTCCTATAGCCGTCATTAGCTCTATCGATGTTTCCAATTTGACTTCATGTGCGTATTTCGGAGATAGTGCGCCCAGTGTTCTAAGGGAGGTTTATATGTTTCGATTGGTTTTACTGACGATTCTGTTAATTCCTGCGCTCTTGCAGGCGGCCGATTCGTCTACGGTGTGCCACAACGAGTTGTTGTCATGGATTCGGGCGGAGCACCCGCTGTCGATTGTGGATATTCAGAGTGCCGAGGATTTTCGGGCCCACAACTACCAGGGCTCCATTGCTGCAGGCTCTGATTCTGCCCGGATCGACCGTCTCGCGGGACAGTTGCGAGGGACAAAGGGCGAGGTGATCGTGGTCAGCGCGACCGGGGGCGCGGAGGCTCAGCAGGCCGCTGAACGCCTTGCGCGTGGCGGCGTGCAGCGTTCCCGCATCGTTGTCCTGGAGGGGGGGATGGAAGCGGCGGCAAAGAATCTCGTCTGCGATTGCTGCGCTCCGGCCTCCGCGGAGGTGCCAGAGCAGTGACCGGACAGAATCACGCCATGAATGAGGCCATCAATGAAACCACGGCACCGCTGCGCCCGGCCCTGGCATCGCTACTGCACGAGACCAACGATCTCTGTACCAACTGTGGCGTCTGCGCTGGCGAGTGCGACTATCTGAAGCTCTACGGGACGCCAGGGCAAATCACGCACGGTTTCGATCCGACAGACCCGAAAAAAGGGGCGCTCGGTTTCGAGTGCAGCCTCTGCTCGCTCTGCACCGCGGTCTGTCCGGCAGGGCTCGACCCGAAGGCGCTCTTTCTGGAGATGCGGCGCAAGGCGGTCGAACGCGGCGCCGGTCACTTTGCCGAACACAAGGGGCTGCTCGGATATGAACGGACGGGGACCTCCCGACGGTTTACCTGGTACGGCCTGCCGGAGGGGTGTGACACCGTATTTTTCCCCGGCTGCGCGCTGCCGGGAACGCGGCCTGAGGCGACCTTCGCGGTCTATGAAAAACTGCGCGAGACGATCCCGGCGATCGGACTGGTACTCGACTGCTGCACCAAGCCGTCCCATGATCTGGGCCGCCAGGAGTTCTTTACCCGGATGTTCGGCGAGATGGCCGCCTGGCTCGAAGCCCGAGGTGTGGGCCGGGTTCTTGTCGCCTGTCCCAACTGCCATCTGGTCTTCTCCCGATACGCGCCACAGCTTGAGACCATAACGGTTTATGAAGTGCTCGCGGAAGCCCTCCCTGCTCGGGCAGAGCAGGACTCATTACCGCCATTATCACCGGTGACCGTGCACGATCCCTGCGTGATGCGCTTCGCATCGTCGCCTCAACAAGCGGTGCGCGCGCTTGCTTCGGCAGCGGGCCAGTCGGTCGAAGAGATGCCCCACTCCCGGTCAACAGCCCTGTGCTGCGGCGAGGGCGGAACGGTGCGCCCCCTGGCTCCCGATCTGGCCGATGGTTGGGGGGAACGACGAACGGTCGAAGCTTCGGGCCGCCCGGTCCTCACCTACTGCGCCGGCTGTGCCAACCATCTGGGCAAGCGGGTCTCCGTGACCCATATCCTCGATATCATCTGCGCAACACCAAAGCCGTCCAAGGGGCCGATCACCTATTTGAACCGCCTGCGACTCAAGGCCCGGTTCAAAAAGGCGGTCCCCGCTGCGGTCACCCGTGAGCGGACCGATGCCGGCGGTTCCACGAGCCTGCTCCGCCCGCTGCTGATCCTTGCTGCGGTGGTGACCGCCATCGTGCTGGTCCGGGCGAGCGGATTGAGCCAGTACCTCGAACCGGAAAAGCTGCGGGCACTGTTCGCGGGTTTCGGCGTCATCGCACCCCTTGTTTACATCGCCTTTTTTACCCTGGCGCCGGCGCTGATGCTGCCGGGGTTGCCGATCAGCATGGCGGGGGCCACGGTGTTCGGCCCGTTCTGGGGTGTGGTCTACACCATCATCGGTGCGACCCTCGGTGCCTGCGTCGCCTTCCTGATTGCCCGTTACGGCGCTCGCGGCTGGGTGGAGCGCCGGCTTGTCGGGTCCCGCTGGAACCGGCTCTACGCCGAGACTGAGTTGAACGGATGGAAGGCGGTGGCCTTCACCCGGCTGATCCCGCTGTTTCCCTTCAACCTGCTTAACTTCGCCTTCGGCCTGACAAAAATTTCCTTTTTCCAATACGCCGTGGCCACCTTTTTGTTCATGCTCCCCGGCACCATCGCCTTTATTACCTTTTCCAGCTCGTTGCTGGGGCTGGTCAAAGGGCAGATCTCAGCCGAGTTCTTTATCGGACTGTTGCTGATTGCCGGCGTTTCGATGATTCCGCGCATCACCCGCCGGGTTCAGCTCCGCCAAGAGCAAAAGCCCCGCATCGCCGCGCCCTGGGGCCTTGGCAGAAGCCTCAAGCAAAAAACCTTGGTTCTGGCTGCTGTTGGCGCTGCATCCGCCGCCGCCTACGGGTTGATTCAGAAGTATTTCTGGGCGATCGACGCGCACCTCTATACCCTTGAGTTTAATCTGCTCTGTATGGCGAACCGCTTGCAGGACGCCGACCTGCCCGCCTTCATCGAGTATCTGCGCCCGATGTCGCCCCTGCGCGCCGCAGGGGTAGCGACGAGTTGCCAGACGATGCAGACCTTCGGCTTTCCCCTCTCGGCGCTGCCGACGGCGACCGCCTTTATCGAGGCCTTCGGCCCGCTGCAGGGCGCCCTGTATGCCTTCGCCGCTTGCCTGACAGCGACCGGCCTGGCCGTCGCTCTCGGTCGCTTCCTTTTGGGCGACCTGTTGCCGCTCTTTCGCTGCCGTTCCGGCGTTGAGCCACTGACGCCCCCACCACGCTGGACCGGCTGGCTGGCCGCTCTGCTGACCAGTGTCCCCGGCTTGCCGCTGGTGATCTGCGGATTCTTTGCCGGAACGGTTCGTGTCCCCTGGTCCCGAGCCCTGATTCTCATCGGAACAGGTCTTTTTGTTCGCATACTGGTCTCTGTCAGCCTGTGACCATCACCCAAAGGAGATATTCCATGACCCGCTTTGCCCTTTATACCCTGCTCCTCGCAGCCCTCTGTCTCGCCCAGCTCCCGCAAACCGCCGCGGCCACGGAAAAGCCCGCTGCTCCCCTGACTATCGACACCCAGGCCCACGAGGTTCGGGTGACCGCAACGGTGATGAAAGACTGCTCACAGCCCTCGGTCTGTGACTGGGGACGGCGGTTTCAGGCCTTCTTCGGTGCGAAGGGGGGCAAGATGGAACCCTTCTTCATCTTCACCACCGAGGTGAACCGCACAGAAATCGACAAGTCGATCCAGTCGCTCGGCATCAACTCCCGCCGCCAGATTCCGATGTCCGAGGTCCAGCAGCGGCGCGGTCTTAAACCCACGACACAGAAAGACGACTACCTTGACGGCGATCCGATTCTTGTTTCCGTGCGCTGGAAGAAGGGGGACGCGATGGTGACCAGGGCGATCGAGGATCTGATCGAGGAGAAAATTGTCGTCGAAGGCAAGGATGTGCTCAAGCCCTATACCCCGCATTTCGTCTACCATGGCACCGCCGAGGCGATCAACTTCGGATCCGGATGCATCGTCTGCCCGTCCGGCTGCAACGGCGGGATCATCGCCGACAACTCCGTCCCGCTCAAAGAGACGAAAAATTACTACCGTTTCGACTGGAACAAGATGCCCGCACCCGGGACGAAGGTCGAAATTGTGCTGAAGTCCGTCTACGGGGGAAATTAGCAGAAGCAACTCGGCAACTCGGGGTCGGACCAGCGCAAGCGGCTGAAAACGAGAGGAAAATGCTCGGATTTGCCGCCTAATATGAGCTTATAGGTCGATTTCCGGGGGCAAAAACAGGCCCATAGGATTTTAATACTGCGGTTGTCGCTATGGAGGTCAATTTCTGATGTCGCCTGACAACTGCAAGTTGACAGAGCCTGTCCCACCCCCGAGCCCAGCCTTAGTGCGCCGGGTTCGGGAGCAGGGGGTCGGAGGTTCAAATCCTCTCACCCCGACCATTTTTTTTCTCGTTAGATTTCAAAGAAATAGCCCCACTCCCTGCTCGGGACATGGGGCTTTTCACTTTGGTTCTCCGGTGCTCCTCCGGGGTTGGGCCCCTCTTTCCTTGTTCCACCTGGCCTCTCGGCGTCGCCTCCGGGCCGGACCTTCCCCGACCGAGGTAGCACGACATTTCTCTTGCGTCTCGACCGGTTGTGTCAGACTGCTCTCCTTGTTTCCATCCCCCCAGGCATCTCCGGTCCGGGGATTTAGCTCCGGCCCTTCTCCGGCCCGCACTTCACAGCGTCAGGTCTTCGAGAGGCCCGGGCTCAGCATGAGACGTCAGCGCCTCCCTCAAAGTACCGATTAAGCAATGAAGTCTCTGCCACGCTCGGCGGTCGGCCAGGTCCTGGAACGGGCGCTGACTGGATTGACAAAGATTGACAAATGACAAGGATTGCCATAGGCTTTCATCATTACTCAAACAAAAGGAGACGACCATGGCGACCATGAATATATCTTTGCCCGATCAGATGAAGAGTTGGGTTGAAGAATGCGTGCAATCCGGGCGGTACGCCAATGCCTCTGACTATGTTCGGGACCTGATCAGGAAAGATCATCTAAAGCTTGAGGAATTAAGGCAGGCTTTAATCGAAGGGGAAAACTCAGGTCCCTCCACAGGCTTGGATATTGAAGCCTTCATTGCGGGCAAGAAGAAGTCCCTGTCCCTATGAGTGAGGTGACTTTAACTCCCAAGGCCAAATCTGATCTTGGTGAGGTTTGGGATTATACACTTACGCAATGGGGCGTTGACCAAGCTGAGAAATATGTGCGGAAGTTGTGGTCTGTGATGGAAAAACAGGCCAGTGACCCCACAAAATCAGTTGATATCGGTGACGTGCGGAAAGGATACAGGAAAATCGGATCTGGTTCCCACGTCATTTTCTTCAAGGTGACGACTGGTGGTATCGACGTAGTTCGGATATTGCACCAGAGAATGGATTTTGAGCGTCACCTTTAGTGGGCCCCCACCAAGTTCGTTTCGATCCCCCCGAAAGCTCAATAAATAGCCTGGTTGTCTCCGAACACTATACCTGCTACACTGTATTGCAAATGCAACGCAAGGAGCAAACCACATGAAAACAGCCACGATTCCATCGCTTCGCGTCGACCCCGAACTGAGACAGGCAGCCGAGAGCGTTTTGGAAGAAGGCGAAACCCTGTCCAGTTTCGTGGAGAAATCCCTGAGGGCCAACATCGAACACCGACGCATGCAGCGAGAGTTCATCGCCCGGGGACTTGCTTCCCGTGATGAGGCGCGGCGAACCGGCGAATATTTCGATGCCGAAGATGTCTTGGGCGAACTGGACGACCTTCTT
>CALZIZ010000126.1 GCA_945787465.1 uncultured Desulfuromonadales bacterium | reverse complement strand
GCCCTGCCTTTGTAGAAGAGACCAAAGCCAAGTTGGGCTTTGCTGCAAGGGGTAGAAAAGTAGAGGAGCGGGAAGGCCAGTTTGCAGTTTGCATTAAGAGAGGACGCAACTCCTTACAGGCCTGAATTCGACCCTGAAAAGGGGGTTCTAAGCCCTGAAAATACCTTTTGTTGGGCCGGTTTTCCATGTAAATCAGTGAATTAGCGTGGTCCGACCCCAACTCATCGAAGACACGCTGTCGGAAGTGCGGGCTTGAGATGCTGAAAGAAGCGAATGCCGTCCTGTAATGGGATGGATACGGGTTGAGGCAGGACTTAAAAGCCGACATTATCCGCCCCGAAAGGGTGCTGACGTTTAATGCTGGTGCTCCGTTGTGAAAAAACCTGGAGAATCCTCTTTAGGAAGGAAGGCAAATGACGGCGACCCTAAGGTCGACTAGTGCACCTTCCGAGAATAGGATACATCATTGCTCTGTGGACTGCAGGCAAATATCGCAAAGGTTACCATGATAGGCATGGCAATCGGGCTTCCCGTGGGTGGCCTTTGGAGGGCTTGAGCCGTGTGCGATGAAAGTAGCACGCACGGATCTTAGACAGCTCGGGGCTAGAAACAGCCCCGAGCTACTCGGTAAAGTTTCAATGGGAGGAGACATGGCTTGGATTTACCACCAATCATCGGGAAGGCTTGAGTTCAGCGGGCAGCCTGTTACTACGGGCTACTCCGGCGCACCGGGGCACAGGAACAATCCTGCGAGCGAAGAAAGGAGAAATTTAGGTCCCATTCCGAGGGGGAGGTATCGCATCGAGGAGCCGCGCACCAGCACCAGAACTGGCCCGTATGTTCTGCCACTGCACCCTGTTGGGCATAGCGCTCATGGCAGGAGAGACTTCCAAATACACGGTGATTCGAGGCGGAGGCCGGGGGCAGCATCTACTGGCTGCATTATCCTTCCAAGAAGCGTAAGGGAGAGAATTTGGGCAAGCGGAGCAAGAGAGATTGAGGTGCGCCGATGAAAAATCGAATATACCCCATCAGCTTGTTTTTAGTTTTTATCTTTTCATGCTCATGTGCAAATGGTGGGTCAATTCACGGCGAAGGACTAAAAAATAGCGGGAAAAACTATTTTGACAAAATAGTTCAAAGTGATGAATTTGATTACACTTTATATTTAATCGAGTATGGAAACGAAGAATCAATAAATTTTTCCAAGGGTTTAATCAAATATACTGATGCAGCAAAAACAGAATCTATCCTATTTTCTCTTGGCAGAGCCCTTAATAAGAATACAGAAGCTGTTTTACGTTTGATGAAAGATGAAAAAGGTTTCACTATAGAGCAGATATGCACAGTTCCTTTTATCGAAGCACCAAGTGATATCGAGAAGATTCACATAAATCAAGCCATTTACAACCTTGGAAGAATCAAAGAAAAAGAGTTAGAAGAAACTAGAGATAAGTGTCTGAAGTTATTCAAAGAAATGAAAGACCCATAAACTCTCTTAATCGGGATAGGGAGCCGCTCTAGCGGCCCCCTCCCAGTGGTTCAGGGTCGGACCAGCCCAAGCGACTGAAAGTATGCAAGAAAGTCACAATTCCTGCCCTTAAAAACGGCTTATGGGCCCATTTTTGGGGTCAAAAACAGGCTTATAAATTTTCATCTGCTCGTTATTGCTAAGCAGGTGAGGGGAGATCCCGTGCCAAGAGCAAACCGCTATTTCACACCAAGCTATGTTTGGCATGTCACCCATCGGTGCCATAAGCAGGAGTTCTTGCTGAAATTTGCCCGTGACCGCCAACGGTACACCCATTGGCTATACGAGGCGCGAAAGAGGTTCGGCGTTAAGGTTTTGAACTATGCCATCACTTCAAATCATATCTATATGTTGAGCTTCACATAGCATATCCACCTGCTCGTGAGAGATGCCGGCGAAAAAGTGACATTTCTGCTTTTGTGCAGTTAGTGGCTGGGCGCACCGGGCAAGAATTCAACATCAGGAAGCGGCGTAAGGGAGCCTTTTGGGAAGACCGCTATCATGCCACAGCGGTTGAAACGGGTGATCACCTTCGCCGTTGCCTGGTCTATATCGATCTGAACATGGTCCGTGCTGGGGTGGTGAGGCACCCTAGCGAATGGGCTTATGGCGGGTACCACGAAATTCAGGGGACCAAGCGCCGCAACCGTATCATCGAAATCGATGCCCTTCTTGAGGCCCTGGAGTTCAGCACGGTTGAGACCTTGAGGGAAACGCATAGGGAGAGGATTGATGAGGCGCTGCGGGCCAACCCCCTGATGCGGGAAGAGTGCTGGAATCGGAGTCTCGCTGTCGGCAGTGCCGAATATGTTCTCAGAGCCCAAGAATCACTGGGTTTACGAGGCCGTTACAGGGCTGTTGAGGGATGTGAAACCATGCATGTGTTGCGAGAGGCTGCGGAAAAACATGGCCCTGTTTGGGGGGGGGTAATAATCGGCCCATAAGGCCAAAATGGGCGTATCTGGGGGGTTGGTACTTTGGAAAACCAGGAACTTAGACTGGTCCGGCCCCGGGCACCGATCCGACCCCGGGCACTCAACGCATAACTTACGGGGTCTTCGGCTGGGAACTAGTTATTCAGGCAAATTTAGAAAATTTCCATCTTATGAACAATGTTATTAATTTGGTTAGTGGAGGGTATGAAATGAAAAATGTGATGCTTTTCGGAGCGCTTCTGACCATGCTGTGGGGATGCGGCGGCGACGACAGCAGTGACAACTTTTTCAAAGCTGAGACCCCGTCCGGCACGCAGACCGAACTGGCTAATTTGGCTGCTTATCGGGCCGACGGTGAATTCGGGGATGTTCTGGCCGACTGTGCAACAGTTGCAGAGCCCGAGGAGTCCTGCCCCCTGGCAACGCTGCCGCTGATCGGTCAGCAGACGGCCGATCCGACTTTCGTCAACATCATGGACCGTGTGGTTGTCTCCCACCCCTGGATGGGCAGCCGATTTGAACAGATCCTTACCCGACTGCCCGCCGACGTGAGTACGCTCATGAAAGGAGTGACTGCGATTGTCATCGCCGATGATATTCGGCCGGCCCACTATTCGTCGAAAACCGGTGCCATCTATCTTGACCCGGCATACCTCTGGCTGACCAATGCGGAAAAGGCGACCGTCTCCCGGCAGGAAGACCCCCGGAGTGACTATGGCCAAGAACTGAATTTTGTCCCTCTGTCGCGTCTGGTGAAGGAAAACGCCTATGCCTATAACTATTACAGCCTGAGCGGCAGCGAGGAGCGCACGCTGGAGGAAATCCTCTACCCCTTTGCTGCACTGCTATATCATGAGCTGGCGCACGCCAATGACTATTTCCCTCCAGACCGGGTCGCTTTGCTTACGGTTGACCAGCCGGTTGGTCTAGCGGCGCAGGATCTTGAGTTTGATCGGGTTGCCATTCGGCTGGACGGTTTCAATCCCCTGTCATCAACGATGTTGAAGGACCTTGCAAAGGTTCTCTACCGTGGGGAAACGGCCACTGGTTCACAAAGAGGCTATTCGCCCTTGACGGTCGGCGCGGAGTTTGAGTTTGACGGGGCCAATGACGATTACGCCTATACCAGCGAGCATGAAGATGTGGCCATGCTGTTCGAAGAGACGATGATGAGATTTCACTTCGGCCTGGAGCGGGACATGGCCTTTGCCAGCGTGCCGGTGACCGCGAATCCGGACTGCGACGATTTCATCGTTCGGTGGGGGGCTCGAGGCCGATTGGGCGACCCCTTGGTGAAGTCGCGCGCAGAATTCGTGGCAGAGTTGCTTCTGCCGACACAAAATCTGAGCGCATTCTTCCACGGCCTGCCACAACCTGCTCCGCTGATGAAGGGGGTCGGCTGGTGCCGCAACCTGGATCCGAATCCTTTCCAGGCAAATGTCCGGACCCTCAGCAATCGCGAATCGCCTGATCGGGTGAAGGTGGATGCCTTGCCGACAAGCCATTAAGCCATGCAGGGAGGACCCTGCCCTTTTTGAATGGATTCAACCTGTTGCAGGGGATTACCCGATTGGCCCGGGGCCCTGGCCGGGGTCATGGCCGGGGACAGGCTTCCAAGTTGTTAACTTCAACTTGCCATCTTGGAAGCCCCAAATATTGACCCAAATCTCAAGGAAATGAAACCGAGGCCAAATCACGCCGCCGCCTTTTTTAAGATGTCACGCTCCTCCTTGAGTCGATTGTTTTCCCGGCGGAGGCGCTTTAGCTCATCAAATAAATGTTCTTCGCCATCCGCCTGGTTTGATGGAGAATTCTGCGGTTGATACCGTTCTCTTGTTCCGCAGGGTTTTTACTGCGATATAAGACGACTCCCCTCCCCCTTCCTCCCTTTCCGATCTCACGAAATACTGACAATTTCGTAACTGTTCAGCGCCTCAGTAAAAAGCTTTTAAAACCGTCGGGTCCCGGCCCGACAGCCGGGTAACTTTCTTTGCTCGCCCAAAGAAAGTCACCAAAGAAAGGACGTTGGCTGCGCGCGCAGGGGGTGCGCAAAGGGCGCCGGGTCATAGTGCCGGTTCTGCAATCGAGAGATGGTTCACCGTTTTCGAGCCCTCTTGCCCACTGGAGTGCTTCGCCACCGCTCTACCCGGCTGTTGCGAACACCGGCCCTGCTATGCCTAGAAAAACAAGAACTGGTCATTGCCTTGCTGAATGCCTCGCATAAGAGGAGTCGCCACCAAGCAACTCCGTTGTAATAAGCAGCCAGGAGGCTGTCGGACTTGACGGTCCGTAACGAGAAATTGGATGTTCGAGTCCAGATTTTCGAGAATTTGAGAGCGAAGAGCAGGGCTATTGGGCGAAAATTGTCGAGAATATGGGCCGATCAGCCGGTTTCGCAGTAGGCTCATGTTAAGCCCGACAGCCTCCTAGGATGACCAGAAACGCCATCGAGGCGACAGTAATGCTCCCCGCAGGGAAAGCCGCTTTTAGCCTACTTTTTTGGCGGCATGCAAAAAGCAGGTCGGCTGTCGAGGCGAGTCCCGGTCCCGACGGTTTTGCTTTGAAAATGTGGTGCATAGTTACACAATTTCTTAAATAATTTCTTCCTTTGATTCAAAATCCGTAAGCGATCTGTAATTGCGCCTGTAGTAAAAGAAAAAGCAAATTCAGAAAGAACTGGGCCCTGTCCATCCTCGCGGCATCATTGATGCCATGTGGATGTGCTTTGTGTATATCAGGATGGGCTCATTTCATTTGAAACAGGAGATTTCCGAATGAAAGTATATCGAAGAGAGGTTCGCGAGACTGTTTATTTTCGGTTTTCGCGGCTTGCAGGAACAGCGCTCTTGGCAATGTTCCTCGCCGCCACCTACGCTGGCGCGTCCAACATCGCCGGCGCCCCATTCCCTGACGAGTCAGATCCTTCGGCTTTCACCGGGCCTCTGATCGAGGACCTCCCCGAAGGCCTCCCGGAAGCGAACGAGGGTGCTTTTGAAGGAGGTGGCACAGGCACAGCGGGCGACGCATCAGACACCAATGCTGTCGGCAGGAACGAACAGCGGGCCGACGGCGAGTTCAACATCCCAACGAACGGACCTCCAAGCCCGCTATTTGGTGCGGCGCCATTTTCTCAACAGATGCTGCGGTTCGAAGAGTTCGGGACTCAGCGCCTACGAGACGCAGGGGACAAGAAGCGACACGCAAAGCGACACGCAAAGCGACACGCAAAGCGATACGCAAAGCGATACGGCAACGGACACGGACACCGAGGGAGGCTGACGTTCCCGGCACCTCCGGGTGCCCAGAGCGCGCCAAGCGGTGCGGCACTCGATGCCTTTCTCGCTCAGAGTATCCACCCCTACCCGACCAGGTTGACGAACGACCAGGAGGAGAACCCCTGGCGGGCGAAAATCGAGGCTTTTTTGGGCCGCGAACTGGATAGTCCTCCGGCAGAGGGGCGACCGCCGGGTGAAGGCTGGTCCCATCAAAGATGGGAGGAGTTCTATCCCAAGGTCTACTTCCAGACCGCAACGGCTGGGTCGCGCGTGAACGGAGGGCTTCGCGACTCGAAACAGGATCACGGCTATCGTAAAGGCGAGTTCGGTCGCCATGGGCTCTACCACAACACCCTGGGCGCTCCAGGCTTTGGGGGAACCACGAAGGGCATCAGCATCAAGTTCCACCCCAATATGCCTGAGCAAGACCATAGGGCACTGTGGACCTTTGATGGAACCCTGCCGCCCAAACTTCTCAAGGTTCGCTACGGTGAGCCCGTGCTGATGCGCCACTACAATGCGTTGCCCATCGACGTAGCCGCCAACCGCGGTTTCGGGATACATACCCTCACCACCCACGAGCACAATGGCCACAGCCCGGCTGAAAGTGACGGCTACACCAATGCCTTCATCTTCCCAGGGCAGTTCTATGATTATCGTTGGGCGATACCGCTGGCCGGTCACGATACGATTAACACCAGAGCCAAAGACCGCCGCGCGGGCGCTCCTGATGGCTATGGTGGCATCGAAAGGATTCCTGGCGACTATCGTGAGACCATGAGTACTCACTGGTTCCACGACCATATGCTCGATTTCACGGCGCAAAACGTCTACAAAGGCAGTGCCGCGATGATGAACTACTACAGCGCGATCGACCGCGGCAACGAGGCCATGGACGACGGCGTCAACCTTCGCTTTCCCAGCGGCACGGCTCTGGACTGGGGTAACCGCGACTATGATGTCAACCTGCTTATTGCCGAAAAGGCCTGGGACAAAGAGGGTCAGTTGTGGTTTAACCCCTTCAACCTCAAGGGCTTCATCGGTGACGTACTGACTGTGAACTGGCTCTACAAGCCTTATCTTGAGGTGCGAGCCCGCCAATACCGTTTCCGTCTGTTAAACGGTTCTGTGTCACGCTACTTTAAGATTGCCCTGGTTGACGAAGCAGGCGTTCCTGTACCCTTCCATATGATTGCCAACGACGGTAACATCATGGAGCATTCGGTCCATTTCGAAAACGGTGAGCTGCCCACGCTGGGCATCGCGGAACGTTACGACATCATCGTTGACTTCAGCCAATTCGAAGAGGGCGACAAGCTCTACTTTGTCAACAGGTTGCAGCATAAAAATGGCCAGGTCACTGATACGGCTATTCCGCTGGCCGATATCGTCAGTGGTGCCTATACGGCCACGATGGTGGACGATGACGCCGACGGCACACCTGACCGCTGGGTGGATGGTGACCCTGTTGTTGGCAAGTTCCTGGAGTTCCGTGTACAGAAGTACCGCCGCAAGGACCGGAGTATGGATCCGGCGGAATACGTCGCCGGCAAGAAGAAAATGATCCCGCTGCACAGGCCCACCGAGGAAGAGCTGGCCAACGCGATTCACCGCACCTTCGAATTTGAAAGCCAGCCCACCGACGACAAGCCCTGGGTGATCGAGACCGATGGCGGTAAAGGCTTTGGTATGGACCCGCGGCGGCTGTCTGCAGCGCCGACCAAAAACTCTGGTAACATAGAAGTCTGGCGCATTCTCAACAGCGGCAGCTGGAGCCATCCGGTGCATATTCACTTCGAGGAAGGTATTATCCTGCGTCGAGACGGTCAAGAACCGCCCGAATGGGAGAAGTGGGCGCGTAAGGACGTGTATCGTATCGGCCCGCAACCCGACAGTGGCTCCATGGTGGAGGTGGCTCTGCGCTTTAGGGAGTTTGCCGGTACCTACATGGAGCATTGCCACAATACGCAGCACGAAGACCACGCCATGCTGCTGCGTTGGGATATCGAGCACCCGGGGCAAGTCAAGTTGATGCCGGCGCCCATGCCTTCCTGGGATGGTGTCGGCTATGTCGATAGCCGTGCTCTGCCAACCTATAAGACCGGCGACGGTGTCGGTGAGATTGGGCCGCCGCTGGATCCCGTATCGGTGTGGGTCAGAGATGCGGTTGTCGGCGAGTTGGACGATATAAGGGACATCCCCATCGGCGATGCGTTTAATCTGTCACCGAATGAACGAGGCACGGCGACCTTCCCGCTGACCAAGGGCACTAACATTGATGAGGACGGTGTGGCAAGAGAAGTCTGGTTCTTCTTGCACGATGTCAGCGATGAAGACCTGGCTGAAGAAATGGGTCTCGCCTGGGCAGGTGGACTGGCGAATACCCCTGTGGCAGCGACAGCAGAAGCCAGCGTGTCAGCGAGCGGACACTGGACCTTCTACGGCGATCTGCCGAATCCGGTCTGGGCGAATGACGAGAATCCGGCAGGTATCCCGCCAGTGGATGACAACAATACCTACTCGCCGCTTCGCCGCGTGAACATCGGCGGCAAGAACGTGGTCTTCAACGCGATCATCATCCAGTGGGGTGACGAACCCTGGGAACACAACAGAATCGACGAAAGCTGTGTCAGCTTCCCGGATGATCCCCCCAACACAACATGTCTGTACAACGGTAAGACATGGGGCGGCTTGCGTGAATCCGGACATGTGGTGGAACTCGTGACCGACGGCCCGAACCCGCATGTGTCATTGAAGCTGCACAAGTCGTGGTCTGCAGAGGGCGACTACCTGCCTTACTACATTGTGTTGGACACCTTCCCCTTTGGACCGTCGAAAGCTATGGGCGTGCCATATGTACCGAAGCACAGGTTCCTCGCCGATGCGGCAGTACCGTTGATTCAGTTTCTGCCGCCTGCGCCGATTCGGCCAAGTTATCCGCCGACCCCCTCCGATGGAAACGGATTGCTCGGCGGCGGACCTTTCGGCAGTCAGATTGGCATTCCGTCTTACTTTATGCCTGAAGATGATTACAGCCCCATGTGGCACATCGGCTTTGCTCACTGGACAGAGCCTGCGACCGTGGTGGTTAAGGGCCTGAAGCAGCTTAAAGGGCTACGGGCTGAAGGTAAGGTGACTATCGACGAGTGGCCGGCAGCTGGCAATGTCGGTGCAAATGACTATAATTTTACAAACCTGAACCCGCCTCATGTGGTCAACTGTCCGACACCTATGACCCTGGACAGCGCGATCCATAAAGCGCGCCAGCTCAGCAAATAG
>CALZIZ010000125.1 GCA_945787465.1 uncultured Desulfuromonadales bacterium | reverse complement strand
GGGGATGCGCGGCTCCAATACCTGCGAGCTGGTCTTCGAGAACTGCGAAGTTCCGGCCGAAAACGTCCTCGGCGTCGAAGGCAAGGGGGTCAACGTGCTTATGAGCGGCCTGGACTACGAGCGCTCCGTGCTCGCCGGCGGCCCCTTGGGGATCATGCAGGCCTGCATGGACGTGGTCGTCCCCTACATCCATGAGCGCAAGCAGTTCGGGCAGCCGATCGGCACCTTCCAGCTGATGCAGGGGAAGATCGCCGACATGTACAGCACCATGAATGCCACCAAGGCCTACGTCTATTCGGTGGCCAAGGCCTGCGACCGCGGCGAGACGACCCGCAAGGACGCCGCAGGCGCTATCCTTTACGCGGCCGAGAAGGCAACCTGGATGGCCCTGGAGGCGATCCAGACCCTGGGCGGCAACGGCTACACCAACGAGTACCCCACCGGGCGCTACCTGCGCGACGCCAAGCTCTACGAGATCGGCGCGGGCACCTCGGAGATCCGCCGCATGCTCATCGGCCGGGAGATTTTCAACGAAAGTGCCGCCTGATCGGGCCCACCCGGATCGGGGCTAGCTGACTGAACAGGCGGGTTTCTCGCCGGTACCCGCCTGTTTCACTACCGGACCCATGCCATGGAATAGGACATAGCGATGACACAATTGAAAAGCACGCTCAACATACACTCGGAAGAATACGCGCAAAACGCCGTCGCCATGCAGGAGCTGGTGGCCGACCTGCGGGAGAAGGTGTCCCGGGTCAAGCTCGGCGGCGGCGAGAAGGCACGGGCCAAGCACGTGGCGCGGGGCAAGCTGCTGCCCCGTGAGCGTATCCGCCAGCTCCTCGATGTCGGCTCCCCTTTTCTGGAACTTTCCCAGTTTGCCGGCCACGAGGTCTACGACGATGACGTGCCGGCTGCCGGCATCATCACCGGCATCGGCCGGGTCAGCGGCCGCGAGGTCATGATCGTGGCCAACGACGCCACCGTCAAGGGGGGGACCTACTACCCGCTCACGGTCAAGAAGCACCTGCGGGCCCAGGAGATCGCCGAGGAGAACCATCTGCCCTGCGTCTACCTGGTCGACTCCGGCGGGGCCTTTTTGCCCAAACAGGACGAGGTCTTCCCCGACCGCGATCACTTCGGCCGCATCTTCTACAACCAGGCCAACATGTCGGGCAAGGGGATTCCTCAGGTTGCGGTGGTCATGGGCTCCTGCACCGCTGGCGGCGCCTACGTGCCGGCCATGGCCGACGAATCGGTCATCGTCAAAGAGCAGGGGACCATCTTTTTGGCCGGCCCCCCTCTGGTCAAGGCGGCCACCGGCGAGGTGGTCTGCGCCGAGGACCTTGGCGGCGCTGACGTGCACTGCCGCACCTCGGGGGTGACCGACCATTATGCCCAGGACGACCACCACGCCCTCGGCATCGCCCGCAAGGTGGTGGGGAGCCTCAACAGCGTCAAGCGCCCCGATCTCGCCCTGCGTGAGTCGAAAGAGCCGCTCTACGATTCCGAGGAGCTGTTCGGCCTGATTCCACAGGATACCCGCAAGCCCTTCGATGTGCGCGAGGTGATCGCCCGCATTGTCGACGGCAGCGAGTTCAACGAGTTCAAAAAACTCTACGGTGAGACCCTGGTCTGCGGCTTCGCCCACCTCTACGGCTACCCGGTGGGGATCGTGGCCAACAACGGTATCCTCTTTTCCGAGTCGGCCCAGAAAGGGGCCCACTTCATCGAGCTCTGCAGCCAGCGCGGCATCCCCTTGATCTTCCTGCAGAACATCACCGGCTTCATGGTCGGCAGCAAGTACGAGACCGGCGGCATCGCCAAGGACGGCGCCAAGATGGTCACCGCGGTGGCCTGCGCCAAGGTGCCCAAGCTGACTCTGGTGATCGGCGGCAGTTTCGGGGCCGGAAACTACGGCATGTGCGGCCGGGCCTACAGCCCCAACTTCCTTTGGATGTGGCCCAACTCCCGCATCTCGGTGATGGGAGGGGAGCAGGCCGCCAGCGTGCTGGCCACGGTTCGGCGCGACGGCATGGAGGCCAAGGGGCAGAACTGGAGCGAGGATGAGGAGGCCGCCTTCAAGGAGCCGATCCGCGACCAGTACGAGCACCAGGGGCACCCCTACTACGCCAGCGCAAGGCTCTGGGACGACGGCATCATCAACCCCGCCGATAGTCGCATGGTCCTGGGCCTCGGTCTTTCCGCCGCCCTCAACGCCCCCAGCGAGCCGACCAGCTTCGGCGTATTCAGGATGTGATGTCATGAACGATTACCTGTTGACCCAAATCGACGACTCGGGGGTGGCCACCCTGACCATGAACCGCCCCGAGGTGCACAACGCCTTTGACGACAGCCTGATCGCGGCGCTGATCGCCGAGCTCAGGCGCCTGGAGACCGACCCGCGGGTGCGGCTGCTGATCCTGGCCGCCAGCGGCAAAAGCTTTTCGGCCGGGGCCGATCTCGGCTGGATGCGGCGCATGGCCGACTACTCCCGGCAGGAGAACCTGCAGGATGCCCTGCAGCTGGCCGAGCTGATGAAGACCCTCGACGGCTTCCGTCGCCCGACCCTCGCCCTGGTGCAGGGGGCGGCCTACGGCGGCGGGGTCGGGCTGGTCGCCTGCTGCGACATGGTCATCGCCTCGCACAAGGCCAGCTTCTGCCTCTCGGAAGTGAAGCTCGGGCTGATGCCGGCGGTGATCTCCCCCTACGTGGTTTCGGCCATCGGGGCCCGAAGCTCCCGTCGCTACTTCCTCTCCGCCGAGCGCTTCGGGGCCGAGGAGGCCCGGCGCATCAACCTGGTGCACGAGGTGGTTCACCCCGAGGAGCTGCAGGCTCGGGGAGCCGAGTTCTGCCGGGTGCTGCTGGGCAACGGCCCCTGCGCCATGGCTGCGGGCAAAGACCTGGTGGCCGCGGTGGCAAGAGGCCCCATCGACGAGGCCATGATCCGGGATACAGCCGAGCGTATCGCCGACATCCGGGCCTCGGACGAGGGGCGCGAAGGGCTCACGGCTTTCCTCGAAAAACGACATCCCTCCTGGGTGAAAGGATAGAGATATGTTCGACAAGATTCTGATTGCCAACCGCGGAGAGATCGCCTGCCGCATTATCCGCACCGCCCGCGCCCTCGGCATACGCACCGTGGCTGTCTACTCCGACGCCGACGCCTCGGCCCGGCACGTGGCCCTGGCCGATGAGGCCTACCGGCTCGGCCCGGCCCCGGCCGCCGAGAGCTACCTGCGCCCGGAGCTGCTCCTCGAAGTAGCGAAGCAATCGGGGGCCCAGGCGGTCCACCCCGGCTACGGCTTTCTCTCGGAAAACGCGTCTTTTGCCTCCGCCTGCGCCGAGGCCGGCATTGCTTTTGTCGGTCCGCCGGTGGCGGCGATCGAGGCCATGGGCTCCAAAAGCGCCGCCAAGCGGATCATGGAGGGTGCCTCCGTCCCCCTCGTTCCCGGTTATCACGGCGAGGAGCAGGGCGTGGAATTCCTGCAGCAGCAGGCCGACACCATCGGCTACCCCCTGCTGATCAAGGCCACCGCCGGCGGCGGCGGCAAGGGGATGCGGGTGGTGGAGAGCTCGGACGCCTTCGCCGCGGCCCTGGCCGGGGCTCAGCGCGAGGGGAAGAATTCCTTCGGTGATGACCGGGTGCTCCTCGAGCGCTATTTGACCAAGCCGCGTCATGTGGAGATCCAGGTCTTCGCCGACGGCCTGGGCAACGCGGTGCATCTCTTCGAGCGAGACTGTTCCATTCAGCGCCGCCACCAGAAGGTCGTGGAGGAGGCCCCGGCCCCGGGGATGACCACGGATCTGCGCGAGCGCATGGGGGCGGCGGCGGTGGCCGCGGCCCAGGCGATCGGTTACGTCGGCGCCGGAACCGTGGAGTTTCTGCTCGATGAGGACGGCTCGTTCTACTTTATGGAGATGAACACCCGCCTGCAGGTCGAGCACCCGGTCACCGAGATGATCACCGGCCAGGACCTGGTGGAGTGGCAGCTGCGGGTCGCTTTCGGCGAGCCTTTGCCGGCCGGTCAGGAGCAGCTCGCCATCAGCGGCCACGCCATTGAGGTGCGCATCTACGCCGAGGACCCGGCTCGCGACTTTCTCCCTTCAACCGGGGAGCTGAGGCATTTGCGCACTCCCGAAGAGGGGCCCCATGTTCGCATCGACACCGGGGTGCGTCAGGGAGACGAGGTCAGCATCCACTACGACCCGATGATCGCCAAGCTTATCGTCTGGGACGTCGACCGCACCGCCGCCCTGCGCCGCCTGCGCGGGGCCCTGGCCGGCTACCAGGTGGCCGGGGTGACCACCAACATCGGCTTTCTCGGTGCCCTGGCCGCCCATCAAGGCTTTGCCGCCGCCGACCTCGATACCGGTTTCATCGAGCGCCATCGCGCCGAGCTCTTTCCCGAGAGCACCCCGGCCTGCGACCGCACCCTGGCCCTGGCCTGCCTCGACGTCCTGGTGGGGCGCAGCGAGGAAGCCAAAGCGGCGGCCCGCACCTCCTTCGACTCCCAGTCCCCCTGGCATCAGACCAACGGTTTTCGGCTCAACTGCGACAACCACCATGTCCTGACCTTTGAGGACGGCGAGGAGGAGGTTTCCATTACCGCCCATTACCGCTCGAACGGTTATCTGCTGGAGCTGCCCGGAGGCGAGATGCTGGTGCGCGGCGAGATCGATGCCGAAGGGGAACTGCTGGCCGATCTCGGCGGAGCGCGCCTCAAGGCCAGCGTGGTGCGCAACGGGGCGGAGCGGACCATCCTCTGTCAGGGGAGCAGCCATCGTCTCACCCTGCAGGACCCCTACGCCTGCGGTGAGCAGGAGTCCGGCGGGGGCCGGCTGACCGCGCCGATGCCCGGCAAGGTCATCGCCTTCATGGTCGAGGCCGGAGCCGAGGTGGAGCAGGGGACCCCCCTGGTCATCCTCGAGGCGATGAAGATGGAACACACCATCACAGCGCCCAAAGCGGGCAAGGTCATCGCCCTCAACTTCGCGGTCGGGTCGCTGGTAAATGACGGAGCGGAACTGATCGCTTTTGAAGTTGCGGAAGGAGCCTGAGATGCCGTTGCCCAAGCGCGTAAAGATCGTCGAAGTCGGCCCCCGGGACGGACTGCAGAACGAGGCCAGGATCGTGCCGACGGAGGTCAAGATCGACCTCATCGACCGCCTGAGCCGCAGCGGGCTTGCGGCTATCGAGGCGACCAGCTTCGTCTCCCCCAAGTGGGTGCCGCAGATGGCCGACAGCACCGCCGTCATGGAGGGGATCGAGCGTCGTCTCGGGGTTAGCTACCCGGTGCTCACCCCCAACCTCAAGGGGCTTGAGGCGGCAGCGGCCGCAGGGGCCACCGAGGTGGCGATCTTCGGCGCCGCCTCCGAGGCCTTCTCGCAGAAAAATATCAACTGCTCCATCGATCAGAGCCTGGAGCGCTTCGCCCCGCTGGTCGCCGCCGCCACCGAACGCCGCATGCGGGTGCGGGGGTACGTCTCCTGCGTCCTCGGCTGCCCCTACGAGGGAGAAGTGACGCCGGAGGCGGTGGCCAAGGTCGCCCGGCGCCTGCTCGATCTGGGGTGTTACGAGATCTCCCTGGGCGACACCATCGGCGTCGGGACGCCGGGCAAGGCCCGGACCATGGTCGAGGTGGTTTCCGCCGCTGTGCCGGTGGAACGCCTGGCCGTCCACTTTCACGACACCTACGGGCAGGCTCTGGCCAATGTCCTGGCCTGCCTGGAGCAGGGGGTCGCCGTGGTCGATAGTTCGGTGGCCGGCCTCGGCGGCTGCCCCTACGCGGCGGGCGCTTCGGGAAACCTGGCCAGTGAGGATCTGCTCTACATGCTCGACGGCCTCGGTATCGAGACCGGTGTCGACCTGGAGGCCCTCACCGAGGCCGGCCTCTACATCAGCAAGAGCCTCGGGCGCCCATCCGGCTCCAAGGTGGCTCAGGCCCGGGGTTGTCAGGGGGCTCTTGAGAAACAGGCGTCCTGACCCCGGAGGCAGGTAGGGTGGGCAGAGCCCACCCTGCAAAAAAGATAAGACAAGTGTTTTAAACCAACAAATCTCAGAATAGGAGGCTTTCCATGTCCATTCAAGCCAACAATGCAGCCGTGTCCCTCGATCTTTCTGCCAGCGCCGAAGAGTACCGGAGCAAGCTCTGCACCCCCGCCGAGGCGGCTGCAGCGGTCCAGAACGGCGAATTCCTTGTCTTTCCCATCTGCGCCGGGGAGCCGATCCTCTTCACCAACGCCCTGGCTGCCCGCCAGGAGAGCCTGGAAGGGGTCACCATCAACCAGCAGCATCACGTCTGCAAAGACTACTTTACCGAGACGTCGCCCAAGCACATCAAGGTCAACTCCTGGTTCACCAGCGGCGCCTCGCGCAAGGCGGTGCAGAACGGTTGGGCCGACTGGGTCCCCAACTACTTTCACGAGGTCCCCAAGCTGATGACCGAATACTGGCCCGTCGACTGGGTCGGCACCATGGTCTCACCCATGGACGAGCACGGTTACTTCACCTGCAGCCTGTCGGTGGCCTACACCATGGCGGCTCTCAAAAAGGCCAAAAAAGTGGTGGTCCAGGTCAACGAAAACTGCCCCCGCACCCACGGTGACTGCCACATCCACATCTCCGAGGTCGATTTCATCCTCGAGAGCACCGACCCGGTGGTGGAACTCGCCGTCCCGCCAGTCACCGAAATCGAAGAGCTGGTCGGCGGCTACATCTCGGAACTAATCGAAAACGGCTCCACGTTGCAGCTCGGCATCGGCGGTATTCCCAACGCCGTCTGCAAGGCGCTGCTGCAGAAGAAGGATCTAGGCATCCATACCGAGATGATCACCGACGGCATGGTCGATCTGCTCAAGAGCGGCGCCGCCAACAACTCGAAAAAGACCCTCAACCGGGGCAAGACCATCGGCACCTTCGCCCTCGGCACCCGGCGACTCTACGAGTTCATGCACGATAATCCGACCATCGAGATGCACCCGGTCGATTACACCAACGATCCCTACATCATCGGCCAGCACGACAATATGGTTTCCATCAACGCGACCATCGAGGTCGATCTGCTCGGCCAGTGCGCCTCCGAGAGCATGGGGACCGTGCACTGGAGCGGTACCGGCGGCCAGGCCGACTTTGTGCGCGGCGCCACCCGCTCCAAGGGGGGCAAGAGCTTTATCACCCTGCCCTCGACGGCCAAAGGCGGAACCATCTCCCGCATCGTGCCGACCCTGCAGCCCGGGGCGGTGGTGACCACCAACAAGAACGAGGTCGATTATGTGGTCACCGAGTTCGGTGTCGCCCACCTGAGGGGCCGGACCGCCGGCCAGCGGGCCCAGGCCCTGATCGAGATCGCCCATCCCGATTTTCGCGAGGAGTTGCGCGCTGCAGCTCGGGCCCTGAACCGCATGTAATTTGTTCGGAGAAACCCGAGAGCCGGATTATTGCCCCCGGCCGGGTCTGTCGCCAACCAGGATTTTCGGCAGGGGCAGTAGTGGCCCCTGCCGAAACATAAAACCGCGCCTAAGGAGAGAGTCATGCAAACCCAGAATCAAGCCTGCGAAACAACCCCGCCGAGAGGGGTCCATACCGACGAAGGTATCCGCCTGCTTTACGATATGAGCAAAGAGCAGTTGATTAAACTTCTGATTGACGACGCCAAGAACTGGCTCGCTCATGACGGCCTCTGGTTCCAGGCCATCGAGGCCACCCACGGCATGGAGGCCGCCATGGATGCGGACCGTGAGGCCTGGCGGCGGTTTACCGTGATCGAGGCCAAGCGTATTATGGCCCGGCTCGGTCTCGAACCGGGCGGGGGGATTCCCGCCCTGGTCGAGTGCCTTAAGCATCGCCTCTATGCACGCCTCAATCTCCAGGAGTCGGTCGAGCTGACGGACAACCGGGTTGTCTTCAGGATGGTTGACTGCCGGGTACAGTCGGCGCGAAAACGCAAGGGTCTGCCTGATTTCCCCTGCAAGTCGGTGGGCATTGTCGAGTACTCCGAGTTTGCCAAGGCGATCGACCCCCGTATCGAAACCCGTTGCATCGCCTGCCCCCCCGACGAGCACCCCGATTATTACTACTGTGCCTGGGAGTTCACTCTTCCCTGAGCATGACAACGCGCCTCCTGTGAGTCTTGTCATTGCCCGTAGATCGAGGTCTTCGGGCGTTTTTTTAGGGGCGCAATCGTGTTGAACAGTGCTTTGGAATTGTTTTGGTTGACGTTGTCGCGACATCTCAGATGGGGAGATCTTCATGGACCAGGCAGCCCTTGCTCTTTCCGACTACAGTCGAAGCCGTTTTCTTCTGGCCCGTTGGGGCATTTTTGCCCTGCTCGTTTTCGCTTACATGCTGGTCTTTTTTCACCGTATGGCTCCGGCGGTGGTTTCCGCAGACCTGATGCGCGATTTCGGCACCAGCGGGGCGGCCCTCGGTTCGCTGGCGGCGATGTACTTCTATATCTACACCGCCATGCAGATCCCCTCCGGGGTGCTGGCCGACACCCTGGGGGCCCGATTCACGGTGGCCGCGGGCAATGTTGTCGCCGGTGCTGGTTCAATCTGGTTCGGTCTGGCGGACAGCTTCTGGGCGGCGTCCTGTGGACGGGCCCTGGTCGGACTGGGGGTTTCGGTTGTCTTCGTCGGGTTGTTCAAGAGCAACAGCGTCTGGTTCAGTGAGCGCAACTACGGCATGGTCAGCGGCCTGACCCTGCTGCTGGGGAATGTCGGAGCCATGGCCTCAGCGGGACCTTTGGCCGCTCTGCTCGGGGTCTATTCCTGGCGGACGATTTTCATCGCCCTGGGGGTGGTCACCCTGGTGCTGGCCGCGCTGACCCTCCTGTTGGTTCGCAACAGCCCCGAGGATCTGGGGTTTCCGTCGGTGCGCGAGATGGAGGGAAAGGGGCGCCTGCAGGGGCGACCCGGGCCGCCTGGCCGGCTCTTTGGGTCGGGATGGGGATGGTCGGGGGGATGCTCGCCTTCGTCGGGCTGTGGGCCATCCCCTACCTGCGCGATACACAAGGGCTCGATCGGGCCGCCGCATCGATGTACACCACCGTAGCCCTGGGCGGTTTCGCCATCGGCTCGATGCTGACCGGCTGGCTGTCGGACCGCATTGGGAGGCGCAAGCCGGTTATTCTGGCCGGGACCATCCTCTATGCCCTGGCCTGCCTGGGGCTGACTTATCTTCATTGGACGCCCGGGGTGGTGGGGATGGCCCTGTTTGCCCTGCTCGGTTTCGGCTCCGGCGGCTTTATCGTCACCTTTGCCTGTGCCAAAGAGGTGGTCGACCCGGCTCTGGCCGGAATGGCCGTCGGCCTGGTCAATACCGGCTTGTTTCTCGGAGCGGCGATCATCCAGCCCCTGTTTGGCTGGATGATGGATCTGGGATGGGACGGTCGGATGGCCGGCGGAGTCCGGGTTTACCAGTCCTCCGATTACAACCTTGGTTTTCTGGTCATGCTGGCCTTCGCCCTGCTTGCCATCGTTGGCGCCACTCGCATTTGTGAGACCCGCTGCCGGAACCTGACGGCAGGTGATAAGCAGGATTAGGGATTAAAAGTCCACGAAAGCTGTGTTTTTCTGGGGCTTTCTTTGTGGGCAAAATGGGGCCGGGGGGGGGCTGTAAACAGAGTAGACATCTGCAAACAAAAGGGACACTGGTCCGCAGGGGCCCAGAATGCGGCCTTATCGGGGCGGGGGGCTGGGGCTGTAAACAGGAAGAGACACTCCGAAAGGAAATAGAACGTTGTAAGAAAATACCAAGGCCTGTTAAAGGCTTTAAAGATCAAGTTGTTATGGGTATTAATCACCTTGTTTATGTTTGTTGCGCTTGATGGCACTCCTATTGCTATAACATAGTTCTATAAGGAGTGGGTCGTGCAGGATATATAGATTGAAAAACTAATCAATTTGAGAGGGTAAAGATCAGGATACTTCGCCTTTTTGAAGGGTGAAGGTTGAAGCGAAGCGGTAACACTAACCCAGACTGGAGAAATCAAGATGAAAAAAAGCAAGTACATGGGATTGATCGGTGTTCTGTTTATGGTTCTGGCATTTGGTTCAAATGCATGCGCAGAAAATTTTAAAATGCTGACGGCGTGGGCCCCAAATTTCGTGTTCAATACGGGGGTTATCCCAAGCTTCATGGGGGTTGCCATGGATGCAACCACGGCAGATCCAGTCAAGCGCAGAGAAACAGGTATCTTCGCCGCTATCGACAAGGAATATAACAAGATCGGCATAAAGCTTATTTCCTTCCCGCCTTTGACCCCCTATCACTTTATTACGCGCGATCCCATGACTGGTGCAAAGCCAAGCCTGCAAGGGCGAAAGTTACGCAGTATCCCCAGCCTGCAGAATCTGATCGGGAATTTGGGCGGTTCGCCAGTCACCATGTCGGGTGGAGACGTTTACACCTCTTTGCAGAAGGGCATCATTGATGGTGCTCCCTGGACCCAGGTCGGTGTCAAGGACTTCAAATGGTTCGAGGTTGCCGACTATATGGTGCGCCCGTCATTTGGTTATGTTTCGACGATGATCCTCATGAATCTTGAAAAATACAATGCCTTGTCCCCGGAAAAGAAGAAATGGCTCGATGACGCCGGCAAAAAGACGGAACTCGAAGCCCAGGCCTATTTCGCTGGTTTGATCGAGGATGAAATTGCATTTCTCAAAACTAAAGGGATGAAAGAGACCAGTATGAATTCGGATGATGCGAAAAACATCGAAAAATACTGGAATGATGGTCTCTGGAACATGGCCAAAGCGACCTCAGGAGCCGCTGGCCAGGAGATCTACAAGCTTGCTGTCGAAACAGGCATGACCGAATGACAACCCAGCCCGCTCGTCGCACTTCGCTGGCCATCCTTGACAGGATGGCCAGCATCCTGGATCAGGTGACCAAGCTGAGCTACATCCTGAGTGGTTTGGCTTTGGCCTCAATGTTCCTGCTGATTATTAACGAAGTCGTGCTTCGCTATTTCTTCAGCGCACCTACAACCTGGTCAGCAGATTTGAACCAGTGGTTCTTTGCGCTTGCCACCATGCTTGTCCTTCCTGAAATAACCAGAACCAACGGGAATGTAGCCATAACTGTTCTTGTCGACAGGCTGCCCCATCGTAAAAAAGAGATCTTAACCAGGCTGATTCTTTTGTTGAGCTTTTTGATGTGCATGGCGGCTTTTTACATCACTGGAAACGAGTCTTTGCGGCAATTGAAGGCCGGAATAATGACTATGTGGATTCATCCTATTCCCAAATGGTGGATATCGACGGTCATTCCGGTTAGCCTTTTTCTGACTGCCATGCAGTTCTTGCGGTTGGGAATCATGAGCCAGCAAACTGAATCACAGGAGTAATTAGCTATGGAATGGGGCGTCATTTTATCACTGGCCATTGTCCTGATTCTCTTCCTCTTTTCCACGGGAATGCCGGTCTTTGTCGCATTTCTGGTGGTGAATATCGGTGGTGTTGCGTTGCTGTTCGGTACTACCGGATTCGGGATGTTTACGAACAGCTTTTACAATACGGTGACGCAAGACTCCCTGATGGCCATCCCTCTCTTTATCCTGATGGGGGAGGTCTTGTTCCGGTCGAATGCGGTTGAGATCCTGATCGATTCTAT
>CALZIZ010000124.1 GCA_945787465.1 uncultured Desulfuromonadales bacterium | reverse complement strand
GATGTTGACGAACTCGAACCTGATGCCCAGCTCATTTTCCACCAGCTCGGAGATTTCGAGGACCATGCGGGCCGTTTCGACCATGTAGGTATAGTCGAGCTCGTTGGAGGCGACCATGGTGTGCAGGCCGAAGCGTTTGGCGCCACGTTCTTTGGCGCTGCGGTAGGCCTCGATGACCTGTTCGTGGGTCACGCCGTACTTGGCCTCCACCGGGTTGCCGATAATGATGTTGCCGGTGCGCCGGGGCCCGGGGTTGTAGCGGAAGCAGACCAGTTCGGGAAAGTTGGGCACCTTGTCGATCAGCGAGATGTCGTCGAGGTTTAGGATGCAGCCGCCGTCCTGCTCGGCGAAGACGAACTCCTCGTGACTGGTGTTGTTGGAGGTGAACATGATGTCTTCACCACGGCCGCCGAGTTCGCGACTCATGATCAGCTCAGGGATCGAGCTGCAGTCGAAACCGAAGCCCATTTCCTTCATCAGCTGCAGAATGCGTTTGTTGGGCAGGGCCTTGACCGCATAGTACTCGCGAAACCCTTCGATGCCGGAAAAGGCCTTCAAAGGCCTTCTTGAGGTTTTCGCCGGTTTCACGGATGCCGGCTTCGTCATAGATGTGAAAAGGGGTTCCGTAGTGCTCGGCGATCTGCTTGGCCAAGGGGAACAGGCGGTCTTTGAAGGATTGGGACATGGGCATGGGGGAGAGTCTCCTGTGGAATGTAGTTGATGCTGTTATTGATGAAATTTCTCAACTTCTATGTGATTTTCGTAAAAGGCGTAATAAGTGATGTGTGATGAGTAATGTGTGAAAAGCCGGCTGCAATAAACACATTACTGATTACACATTACGCCTTTTCAGCTTTTCGCCTTTAAAGATCAATGCGCCGGGTCTCCTTGATGGTGGAGAGGACCACCTGGGTGCGGGTCGCTCGTACCCCCTTGATGGCCGGAAACTCTTCACGCAGAATCCTCCCCAGGGCCTCGGTGCCGGCAGCGCGGATTTTCACCAGGTAGCCGTCATCGCCAGCCACCTGGTGGACTTCCTGGACGCCGGTAATGTTAGCAATTTCAAGGCCAAGGCGGCCATTGCCGGAGCGGTCGGCCTCCACCATGACGAAAGCCGCCAGGCCCTGGTCGAAGTGGCTCGGGTTGAGGCGGACTTCGTAGCCCTCGATGATGCCCTGGCTCTCTAATTTGCGAATCCGCTCGAGAACCGCCGAAGGTGCCATGCCGATCTGGCGTGCGACCTCGGCATTGGGAATTCGTGCCTTTTCTTGAAGAATCTCAAGAATTCTCAGGTCAATGTCGTCGATTGTTCTGTGAAGTTCCATATGGAGAGAATTTTATTCATTGATGACCCGGTTTGTCAATAATTATTTGTCTGAATTGGTTTAGGTGCAGTGAGGTGGGGGGAGGTATATTGAGCAGACTAAAAACCAAAATATGACAACCGGATATTTGCCACCCAGGCACCAAGACACCAAGAAGAGCGATAAGGCCCCGAATTCACATGTGTTTTGAGATGCCCCTCTGAAAGTAGTGGTTGAGGGGGCAAACTCCCAGGTCTTCTTCGTGTCTTGGTGTCTTGTATGGTGCTTTCAGTGATCGGGCAGGCCCCAATCCTACCAAAGTCAGTCCGTTCTGCCTGAGCCTGTCGAAGGCCTTGGAAACGTCATGTGAATCGATGCTTCGACAGGCTCAGCATGAACGGCAGGCAAGAAAGTTTATCGCTGTTCCTGGTGCCTCGCTTAAGCGCGCCTACTTTTGGTGGTGGCTATCCCGGCCCTTTGGTGCGAAAAATAAAAAGAGGGACCGGTTTTGGACAAACCGGTCCCTCATTGAATCGCGGGGTAGAGGTCAAGCGATTTACGGGCAGGGCTCAGCGCGAACCGGCGGCCTGCTTTGGCTTGCCTTCTGGGATGGAGATATTCAGTTCCAGCACCTCGCAGTCGTCCTGTCTGTCGAGGGAGAGTTTGATCTGATCCTCGTCAATGTGGACATATTTTCGGACCACTTCGAGAAGGTCCTTTTGCAGCAACGGCAGGTAATCGTTGTCGTCCGAGCGGGTTCGCTGGTGGGCGACGATAATCTGTAGCCGTTCCTTGGCGACGGAGGCACTGTTTCGGCGAGAAGAACGAAAGTAATCTAAAAATTTCATATCCTAAGTTCCGAACAGGCGGGCCAGAAGCCCTTTTTTGGGAAGATCGATGAAACGGTAAGGGCGCTCTTCGCCCAAAAACCGGTCAACCACATCCATATAGGCCTGGCTTGCCTCAGTTTCATCGGCCAGGGTCACGGGAACCCCGGAGTTCGAAGCGATCAGCACCGACTCGGATTCCGGTACCACCCCCAGGAAGGGAATCGCCAGAATCTCCTGCACGTCCCCTGCGCTGAGCATGTCGCCTATGTTGACCCGGTTGGAGTCGTAGCGGGTAATGACCAGGTGTTCCTTGATCGGGTCGTGCCCCTGTGCGGCGCGCAGGGTTTTGCTCGAAAGCATGCCGATGATGCGGTCAGAGTCCCGTACCGAGGAAACCTCGGGGTTGGTGACGATCAGCGCCTCGTCGGCGTAGTACATGGCTGTGATCGCGCCGCTCTCGATGCCTGCCGGCGAGTCGCAGACGATGTAGTCGAAGCGGCCCTTGAGATCGTCGATCACCCGGCCGACCCCGTCCATGCACAGGGCGTCTTTGTCCCTGGTCTGGGAGGCGGGCAGGATGTAGAGGTTTTCCAGGCGCTTATCTTTGATCAGCGCCTGGTTGAGCGAACCTTCGCCATGAATGACGTTGAGCAGGTCGTAGACGACCCGCCGCTCGCAGCCCATGATCAAATCCAGGTTGCGCAGGCCCACATCAAAGTCGATAACCACTGTTTTGAAGCCACGTTTTGCAAGTCCTGCTGCAAAGGCGGCACTGGTCGTGGTCTTGCCTACTCCACCTTTGCCTGAAGTGACAACAACAACTCTGGCCAATTTAGTTACCTCCTTAACCTGAAGTTTCTTTTCGAAACCAGTCTATTTCACTATCTGGTTTTCATCCGGAAACGGCCATTTTCCGCAATCTCTGCGTCAATCTACGGTCTTGCTTGTGCGACGTACCATGTACGTCTCCGCGCTAGCCCTTGATGCAAATAATTTCTCGTTTCCCATATGAAAACTACGGTATTTCCATCCTAAGTTTCCCGATGGAAACTATCTGGGAGCAAAAGTTCCGATGGGGTCGACTAACAACCCCTTGTCTTCAAATGAGATCCAGGTGGTCTTGCCGATGTGTGCCGGGTTCAGCTCTTCATTGACCAGGTATTCTCCGGCAACGGCGACCAGGTCTGGATTGAATTGCAGGCAGAAGATGCGGGCCTCGGTATCGCCCTTGGCGCCTGCCAGGGCCCTTCCCCGCAAGGCACCGAACACGTAGATGTTGCCGCCGGCGAGAATCTCGGCTCCCGAACTCACCGAAGCGAGCACCACCAGGTCGCCGTCGGGGGCGACAATACGCTGGCCCGAGCGGATGGTCTGGGTGACGAATTTGGTAGAGCCTTCTGCGCTTTCGCCCGGTTCAGGAACTGGCGGTGGCGCCTCTAGCCCGGGTTGCGGTTCGGCAACGGACTCTGTCGCCGCTTTGCCGGTGGCCAGCACGCCGAGGTTGGCGTTGACCGCAGCGGCCTGCTGGTCGGTGTTGCCGCCTCGCACGCCGACAGGAATCATTCCATAGCCACGCAGCAGTTGGGCCATTGCGGGAAAATCGAGGTCGTGGTCAGATTCGGCAACCTCGCTTAAATCAATCACCACCGGGACATTCTTGAAAAAACCGGGAGCCTGCCCCAGTTTTGCCTGCAATTGCTCTTCAAGGCAGGCGAGATCGGTATTGTAGAGGTGCAGCACCGTGAGGGTTATAGCGCTGCCTTTGAGTTCAAAGGCTGTTTCGGGTCCGTTGTGTCTGGTGGCTGTATTCATAAGCTGCTGGGGGCTTTGCCTTTAAGTTCAGAAGTTGCTTTGAATTGATTGCCCTTATAACCTTTTCCAAGGCTAATCTCAAGCCCTAAAGTGCCTGTGTGCCGGGCGTTTAGGGCTGGGGCAAGTGATTATAAGGGGTTGCGCCGAGGGCTAAAGCGCCCATCGGAAAGATGCGGCGTGAGGAGCGACTTTTTTCCAGTAAATTAATGAGTTTAGCTGCCGGGTCAGCAACCGTCATCGAGCTCTTCGTCTGTGAGCACCGGCTGTTTCTGCAGCCTCTTGTAGTAAAAATTCTGCCCGTAGAGCACCGCCGCAGGGTTGTGCCCGGTAACCCGGTCTTTGACCACCAGGGTCGTTACCGGGCGAAGAGCATGTCATGGCCGACACAGAGCCCGACGATGATGTTCATATCGCTGCCGGCCTGGTTGAGCAGTTCGGCCTGGGCAATCGGGTTGCAGGCCGGCTCGAAGGTGCCGGGGCGCACCTTGTCGGTTTCTTGCAGGCCGAGTTCGAGTTTATCGATGCTTCCGGCCTTGCAGCATACCGTAAGCGGTTCAAGCCCCTGGGCGGTGAGGATGTCTGCAAGGCGGTTGGTTTCATCGAGCAGGCCGATGCAGGTGCCGATGCCGATTTTATTGTAGCCCATCAGTTTGGCCAGGGCGATGGTGTCCTCGACCCGGGTCCAGCGGGCGTTGACCGCATCCGAGCCGGGCACCGGCTGGTAGCACAGTCCCTCGACCCTGGCGGCGACGCGGGCCAGCTTGGCGTCGGCCTCATCTCCGGTGTATTTGCCAAAGGACTCCGAGATGATCTTCGCTTCACGCTCCGAAGGGCAGTAGCCGGGGCGCCCGGGGCGGCTGGCCGGATCGCTCCAACAGTTGGTGGTGCCCTGTTTCTGCCAGGCCGCGCTGCATTTGGAGCAGGAGAGGGGGGTCTCGTCACCTGTGCTCATAACTGTGGCTCCTTGGACCTGAATCCGTGAGTTCCGACCGGGCAATAGCGCAAGTCATTGACCTGCCAAAGCATTCAAAAAATCATCGACGAACCTTTGGGTGCGCCTCAGATTTTTTGAAACACTTTATTCAGGCCAAGCACTTACACTCTTTTCCCGCCCCAAACTCAAGGTTCCAGGTCAGAATGCGGGAATCTGTCCGGAAAAGGAATAAAACTTGATCAGCAACTCGACGAGGCTGCGGTCCTTGGGGGAGATGTCCTTGATGGCGAAGCCGGTGTTGAAAAAGTCTATGTTCTCGGCTGGGCGGCACCAGCGGGACTCGGCGGCAAAAATCAGTTCGCTCGCTCCGGCAATGGGGCGCGGCAGAACAATCCGCAACTGGAAGGTCTTGTCGGGTTCGACGGGGGCATCGCAGATAAGCATGCACCCCTCGATGGTGATATCCACCAGTTTTCCGACCTCGTCATCCGAGGGCGTGTCGAAAACCGAAAGGTAATAAACCGTGTTTTCCCTTTTGAGTCTTCTGGCGTCATTCAATCTTTGTTTCTCCCGGTTGAAAAGCGCAAATGCTGGTTCGATCTAAGCAAGAGGGTTTTTTAAAAATTGCCAACAAGAATAAGGGCTGGGCGCCCAAAGGTCAATAGCGCAAGGTGATTTCAATCAATTGCCGGAACTTAAAATGATACGAAAATCCTTGCGGTCGATTTTCCCGGGGCGCGCAGGTCAAGATCGAGAAAATAGCCGAAAGGGGTTTGGGAGACCTCGTAGCCGGCCCCCTTGAGACGCTCTTCGGCTCTATCGAGCATGGCCTTGGTGAATGCTGCGGACGCCTTGGTCTCGGCGAGGTGGGAAAAGGAGTGAAGGATAATGCGTTGGGTGTCGTTCTTGCGGGCCGCCCACTTGAGGTTCTTGACCAGCTTGGTCTCCACCCTGGAGGCCTCGTCTTCATCAGCGGCTTCGGCGTGTATCAGCCCCGTCAGCGCGTGCTCGACCCGCCCCTCATCCTCGATCTCGGGAGCGGCCTCCAGGGACTTGTCGGCGGTGCGGTATGCGAAGTGTTCGGTATAGATCATCAGCAGTTTCATGACTTTGGTTACCGGCTGATCTGGCGGCATTCCATGTAGAAGCGTTTTTCGTCGGCCTCGCCCATGGAAAAGGTTTTGCGCGGCAGGGCGCCGTCGAGGATGATGGTTTTAAACAGGTCGTGCTTGGAGATGGACGGCAGGTAGAAGCCGCTGTTTCCGGCCTGGGAGCCGAAGGCGGTGACCGCCTCTTCGCCGTGAATGTAATCGATGCGCGCCCCGGGGGCCTGCTGTAGGTATTGATCGAGAAAGGCCTGCAGGGTGGCGACGACCAGGTGGTGGGCGGGGCCTTCAATGCTCAGCAGGCCAAAGCCGGCGCTGCTGATGCAGGCGATTCGGTGGCTGTCGGCAGCGGGTTTTTCCAGGGCCGCGTCGAGGGCAGCGCGGTCGGCGTATTGGCAGAAACTGAAGCGGCTGCCCTGGGCAGCGTAGAAGGCCTCGGCGCTGCGCACAAGATCGGCGGCATCCACATCGAAGAGCACCCGGTGGATGGCTTCGAACTCCAGCCCCGGGTCATGCACATTGACCAGTTCGACAAGTGCCCAGCGGGCAGGATGGTCCATAATGGCAGCGCGGTCAGCGGCCTCTTTTTTCAGTTTTTCCCAGATCGCCTTGGCGGTGGCGAAGGAATGGTTGCCGTCGCCCATGGCATAGAGCACCACCGCCTTGTCGGTCACATCATACTTGCGGGCAAAGGCCTGGGGATCTGCGAGGGTCTCAAGGGCCGCGGCGACCTGGTTGATCGAGGCCTGGTCATTGACCCGGTAGCCTTTGATGTGACCGCCGCCGAGCATCAGCGGTACGTCGTAGGCGAGTTCGTTTTGCTTTTCGAAGAGCGGCTCGATGACGGTGCGCCCGGGGTCGTCGATGAGCACCATGATGTGCGGCAGTTCGATGGGCGCCTTCTCCCGCACCCGGATGCGCGGCGGCAGGCGGTCGAGGATGGTCCCCTCGGTGGCGCGGGTCAGCGAGGTTGATCCCTCGGTATAGTCGTAGCTTTCAAGGTCAAGCGCGACGATCAGCCCCTTGCGCGAGGGAGCCTCGGCGGTTTTTCGGTCGACGAGGATGAACCCCGGCGGCTGCGCCTGCAGGGTACCGTCGGCCAGGTAGCCGTCCATGGCGCCATTAATGGCGGCAATGCGCGCTTCGGTTCCCTCGGCCTCGAGGTAGACCTCGGGGAAAATCAGGTTCAGGGTCGAAGGATCGAGCCCCACCTGGTCCCGGACCCGCTCCCAGTAGCCGGGGTCGGAGGTGTACTGGTCGCAGGCGATGACCGCCCATTTGCTGAGGTCGATGCCCGGTTTTGGCAGCAGAACGGTCGGAACCCTAAGGCCAATCTTGTCGAAGGTCGTCATTCTCATTCCTCGTCTGGGGGAGCCCTGAAAAGCTGGTAAACGCCTTATGTGTAACAAATTTGAGCAGGTTTGAAAACAGAAACCGGTCGCGGGACGGGCCGCTCAATCCCAGAGCAGCTGCAGGGAGCCGTCCTCCTGCAGTGCCACCCGGGTACCCAGCGCCCTGCCTTCGCGGTTCAGGGTATCGCTGAGCCAATGGGTATCTTTGGCCGAGGCCCGGTTGATCCTGAAGTTCCGCACCCTGGTGGGGACCATCCTCAGGCCCTCGAGCTTCCCCGTTGCTGAGTCGATGCTGACAAAGTACATCAGGCCGAGCTCGCCCCTGAACTGCTCGTAGCCGGATATGCCCTCGTAGTCGTTGATGAAATCGCCGCAGCCGTAGATGATCGGCTTGTTGCGGTAGACCTCGATGCCGAGGGCGTGGTGAGAGGAGTGGCCGTGGATGACATCGACCCCGGCCCCGTCGATCAACCGGCGGGCGAAGCTGCGGTGGTTCGGGGGGATGCTGTAATCCCAGTTGCCGCCCCAGTGGATGGAGGCGACCAGGAGGTCGCCCGGACGCTTCAGGGATCGAAGGTGATTGGCGATAACGAGAGCCGTTTTTTCGGAGAGGTCTTTGAGCAGGTTCACCCCGGAGCGTTTTTCGGTGGCCGCCCAGCTCCCCGGTATGCCGCTCGAGCCGACTCCGAAGGCGACCAGGATCACCCGCCCTTTTTCGCCGAGGTCCAGTATAGCCGGGGCTTGCGCCTCTTTGAGGTTTTCGCCTGCCCCTGCACAGCTGATTCGGGCTTTGTTCAAGGTGGCCAGAGTCTCTGCCAGCCCCGCATAGCCCCAGTCGAGCACATGGTTGTTGGCCAGGGCGCAGGCGTCGATGCCGGCGGCGGTCAAGACGGGGAGATTCTTCGGATGCATGCGGTAGTTGATGCCCTTGCCGGGCCAGTAGTCGGGGCTGCTGGTGATGCTGGTTTCCAGGTTGATCAGGCGCACATCGGGGGCGCTGCGTTGCAACTCGGCCAGGGCAGCACCCCAGAGGTAGGCAAAGTCGACGGGGGCCCGAATCGGCCCCTGGGCCTGTTCGGCCAAAGCGACATAGTCCCTGGCGTTGGTCACACAGGGTTCGAAGAGCCGGGGATCGCCCGGGTGGGGCAACACCTGGTCGATCCCCCGGCCGGTCATGACGTCGCCGGCCATGAACAGGGTGACGACGAACTGGTTGAGCTTAGAGCGCGTGAACATGCCGGGCGCTCCTTGTAAGAAGTGGTCCCTGTCGGGTGGCTCTCAGCTTCCCTGGGCTTTTTCGATCAGGCCGGCCAGGGCCTCGGCAAACATGCGGTAGCCTGAGGCGTTAGGGTGGATGGGGTCGCTTTTAAGCTCCCGGGAGGTAAGAACCTGCCTCAGGATCTCACCTTCGTAGGGCAGGCCATAGTCTTCTGCCAGCTCCTGGTAGAGCTCTGCGGTCTGCAACAACAGGCCGAGCTGCGGTACTCCTACCAGCACAACGTCGACCCCCTGGTTGCGGGCTGTCTCTATCATGGCCCTCAGGTTGTCGCTGAGCTGCTGCGAGTCGCGCCGTTGCAGAAAGTCGTTGCCGCCGTGGCAGAGGATCACCAGGTCCGGGCGGTGCTTTTCGAGCAGTTCGGGCAGCCGCTCCACCCCCTGCGCGGAAACCTCCCCGGGCACCCCGGCATTGATGACCCGGTGCTGCAGCAAGGCCTCGAGCTGAGTCGCTGTCGCCAAAGGCCAGAATCACTGAGGTTGCATGCAGGGGCTCAATGCGCGCACGCTGCTTGCAGGCGCTACCGAGAGTCAGCAGCAGGCCAAGCGCAACCGCAAGGGCAGAGCGCACCAGGATATGAGAAAAACGCATGGGGCTCCAGGTATTAATGCCGCGTCGAAAACCTCAGCACCTTGGGCCGGGCCAGGCGCTCGAAGTCGGCGTAGTTCATTTGAACCAGGTCGGTATGAGTGCCGGCGTTGAAGGCGATTTCCCGGTCCTCTGCCAGGGCTTCAGCGACGTAGACATCCATGCCGAAAAGATGCCCGAAAGGCGGCATGGCCCCGGTTTCAAACTCGGGGAAAAGCCCCTTGAATTCATTTTCCTCGGCCAGCTCGATGGTGCCGGCACCGGTGGCGAACTTGAGCAGGTCGAAGTTGATCTGGTAAGAGGCGGGCAGCACGGCCATGGCCATTCTGCCGTCGAGCTTGATGATAACCGTTTTGGCAAGATTTTTACCGGGGATATGGGCGCTTGCGGCAATCTCCTGGGCCGTGTAGGTCGGGTCATGGCTGATGGTGCTGTAGTGGATTTGCTCCCTGTCGAGCATTTCTTTTAATCTCGAGGCCAGCATGGAAACCTCCTTCTTACGGTGAAAAAAGGGAATGCTGATGAAGAAAAGGGCGAAGGCTCTTTTCTTCTGCTTTTTTGCCGGGACCCGAACGTTGTTTCTGGCCCCGGTAGGCTTCGTAAAAAGTATATCACCAAAGGCTTTAAAGGCTGGTCCCATAAAGCATTTGTTGAAATCACCCTCCGGTTTCGGCTAAAAAGAAGGTTGTTGTGCGATTTAACCCAAATTTCAGGAGGGCTGAGCTTTTGTCCGATTACAATTTCAGGCTGGATCTCGAGGTTCGGGATTATGAGTGCGACATGCAGGGAGTGGTGAACAACGCCGTCTACCAGAATTACCTTGAGCACACCCGCCACGAGTTCATCAAGCAACTGGGCCTCGACTTTGCCGAACTGACCCGGCAGGGGATTATCCTGGTCGTGGTGAGGGCCGAACTCGATTACAAAAAATCGCTGCAAAGCGGCGACCGCTTCTGGATCGGCACCCGCCTGCAGCGGGAGTCACGCATCCGTTTCGCCTTCTACCAGGATATTTACCGCTATCCCGACAACGAGCTGATTCTGCAGGCCAAGGTCATCGGGACCTCTCTCAATGACAAGGGGCGGCCCAAATTGCCGAAGCAGATCGAAGCGGCCCTGGCGGGGTAAGTTTCCCCCCGTTCTGTCGAAGGCCTCCCTGGAGGGGGGGGCGACAGAACGGGGAATGTTTCTTTTGAAAGAGCAACACAACTCTCATTTGCCCTGCCTCTACTTGATGGCCCTCCCGTCTCATTGCCACCAATCGCAGCAGTTTGCTAAAATTATAACTAGAAAAGTCAAAAATACCCAATATAGGGGGTGGCGTGAAATTGACACTTGACCCTTGCTTGGTAAAGTTAATCCATATAACGTTTTCCCGAAGTATGGTTAAGTAAACTGTATCCTTAACGTTAACTTTAAGAAATGTTCGCAGTGATTTCATTGCCTTGGGAGTTTTTATGACTGCCTGACCTTTTTTGCCCGCCTGTAAACCCGAGCCAACAGGAGTGATGCCATGGCCAAGCTTAAAGCAGCGCTGATGATTTTTCTTTGCGTGGTTGTGGCCGGTATCACCCTGAGTTGCAGCGTTCCCCAAAATCACCTCTCCCCTTACCAGCGGTCGATGATCATCACCAATCCCGAGATCGAGGCAGAGGTTCTCTCCCGTGCCTCCGTAGAACCGCTGGCCGATGAGGGCCTGAGCAACATCAAGGTTCTCCACCTGCAGGGCACCCCCTATGAGATGGGCTACCAGCACGGAGCGCTGCTCAAGGACGACATCCAGGCCATGTACGCCAGCCTCTTTCGACGGGTCAAGATTTTTGCCTCAGAGGAGATGATGGACGAGGTCTACGACCTGATGGCTCCCTACATCCCCATTGAAGAGGTCGAAGAAATGCGCGGGGTCGCCCATGGCGCCGACGTTCCCCTGAAGCTGGTGCACTGGATTCATGCCATCCCCGAGGTCTCCGAATACGGCCAGAAAAAGAGATTTCGCCGGGGCTTTCAACAGACCAGCTGCAGCAACCTGGCCGCATTTGGCAAAGCCACGGCGGATGGTGAGCTTTACCAGCTCAGGGTGCTCGACTGGATTCGGGAGCTGGGGGTGCAGAAGTGGTCGGTTATCCTGGTTCACCACCCCGACCGGGGCAATTCTTCGGTCTCTTTTTCCTATGCCGGGTTCATCGGCACCGTATCCGGGATGAACGACCAGCAGATGGCCTTTGGCGAGATGGGTTACGGCGATCCGATAGGCGAGAGCCTCGAGGGCATCCCCTTTATCTTTTTGTTCAGAAAGCTGATGCGCGAGGCCGACAACCTCGAGACCGTGCAGAGGATGCTCACTGAGGCCAGAAGAACCTCCTCTTACGTCTATCTGGTCAGCGACGCCAAGGCCGCTGAAGACGAAACCCGGGCCCTGCTCTTCATTACCGACCGAAACCGGGTGCTGGCCTATGGCGAAAACACCCTGATGATCGATGAGCGCCAGGAGAAAAAACGCAAAAAGGTTGAGAAATACCTGCCGATCGATGATGTGGTCTACGGAGGGGCCAAGGGGCCGGTCCTTCACCAGGAGATCCTCAACATCTACGGTCAGATCGCTCCGGATTCCCTTAAAGAAATCACCAAGCCGGTTTCACTGAAAAGCAACATGCAGAACGTTATCTTCAAGCCCGCCACTCTTGAAACCTGGGTCTCAAATGCTACCGGAGAAAAGGGAGAACCCGGTAAGGCCTCCAATCAGCAGTGGTTCCATTTCGATTTTGCCGATGCGCTGGCCAAGCATGAGCTACTCCAGGAGCAGGTTTCCGATCTGCAGGCCGGCGAGTAACGGCCGGGTTATTGGTCGCCTGCGGGCGAAGAGAGCTCGCGGCGTCTGCAAAGGCTTTTTTCCCTAATGTTGCCCAGGGGGCCTGATGGATTTTTACCACCAGACAACCGGAAAACCAGCAGTGGTTTTTCGCTTTGCCAAGCGACTGGTCGTGCTGGGGCTGTTGCTGGTGATTGCAGGTTGCGCCCACTTTCCCGTCTCTGCCAAATACCAGGGTCCCAAACAACTCCCCGAAGAGATCAGAACTTCTTTCTCCTACCAGAAATTTACCGGCGGCTTTACCGAGGTCCTTCTCGATAACAGGGATCGGTATGACATCAGGCAGGTCGAGTTTCCCTCTGCCTACAATGTGCTGCCCATCGAACACAATATCGTGATCGATTATTATGATCTCCATGACGACCAGAAAACCCCGGTCGTCATGGTGTTGCCGATTCTGGGGGGGAGAAACTCCATCGCCAAGGCATTTGCCGAATATTTTGCCGAAAACGGCATTGCCGCGGTGGTGGTTCACCGGCAGAAAAGATACAAGGGGGGCCGCAGTCTCGAGAACCTCGACCTGACCTTGAGGCAGATGGTCTTTGACCATCGCCAGGCCATTGACTGGATAGAGACCCGCGAGGACCTCGATGCTTCGCGTATCGGGGTGTTCGGGGTGAGCATGGGGGGGATAAAAAGCGCGCTGATCAGCTCCCTTGAAGATCGCATCAAGGCCAGCGTTGTGGCTCTTGCAGGGGGCGATATTCCCTATGTGCTCGCCTATTCCACCGAAAAAGGCATCATCAAAAGGCGTAATGCAATAATGCAGAGTCAGGATCTGAGCAGCGAAGAGCTCTATGAGTTGTTGCGTCAGCAGATCAGTTGCGACCCGCTTAATTATGCCGAATACCTCGATGCCAACAAGGTGCTGATGATCCTTGCCAGGTTCGACAGCGTCGTGCCCTACGCCAAAGGCGAAGAGCTGAAGGAGAGGATGGGGCACCCCGAAACGATTTACCTCCTGGCGGGGCATTACACCTCGTATCTCTATATCCAGTACATCAAGAGTGCGTCGCTGGTTTTCTTTAATCAGAAGTTTGACCAGATCGAGGAGGAAAGCAAGGCGGCGAAAAAAGAGACCGAGTCGGACCGGTCTTAACCCGCCAATTGGCTGGAGCTCAGGGCTTTTGGCTTGGGTGGGCGGTTAATGCTGCAGGGTCAATATTCTTGCCACAGAGATCACAGAGTACACAGAGCGGGTTTTGGTGCAGGCCTGACTCTGTGAACTCTGTGGCCTCTGTGGCAAACGTTTTGGTTTTGACCTCGGTTTATTTCTTGGGATGGTCAACCATGTAATCGTCGAAAGCCCGCAGCATGTCGATGGTGGAGAGCATGCCGACCAGTTCCTGCTCGCGGTTCAGAACCGGCATGGCGCCATAGCGGTTGTCGACGAAGAAGCGGCCGGCTTTTTTGATGGTGTCGTAGGTGTAGACGACCTGAACGTTGGTGTTCATGATGTCTTTTATGGTCAGATCGTCGTCGAGACGATAGGGGTGAGCGACGTCGATATCCTCATCGACCCAGTCGGGGCGACGCAGGTCGCGGTCACTGAGAATTCCCACCAGTTTCTGACCGTCGTCCATGACCGGCAGGTGGCGGATGTTTTTCTCGCGCATCATGAAGAAGGTCTGGCGGATGCCGTCTTCGGGGCGCGCGGTGATGACTTTGGGTGTCATGTACTGGCTTACTTTCATTAAGTTCTCCTTCAATCGATCAGATTTCATAGGTTTGGAAAGGGCCCGGATGTCAAAATCCCGGCAACCGGCTCCAGGAGGCTGTCGGACTTGACGGACCGTAACGAGAAATTGGATGTTCGAGACCAGATTTTCGAGAATTTGAGAGCGAATAGCAGGGCTATTTGCCGAAAATTGTCGTGAATCTGGGCCGATCAGCCGGTTTCGCAGTAGGTTCATGTTAAGCCCGACAGCCTCCTAGCTTTAGCCAACGCTCCTGTGCCCGGTCTCCCTGTAAACCCCTCCTTTTTTCCAGACTTCGGATTGGGTGCAAAATCCGCTCCCGTTTCCTAATGAATCAAGGAAAAATAAGGGCCATTCAGCCTAAGGATATTCCTTGCAACGGTCGATACGGTGAATATGGGAGGGAATCGGCTCTTCTGGGAGGCTGTCGGACTTGACGGACCGAAACGAAAAATCGGATTTTCGAGACCAGATTTTCGAGGATTTGAGAGTGAATAGCAGGGCTATTTGTCGAAAATCGTCGGAGATATGGGTCGATCAGTCGATTTTGCAGTCGGTTAATGTGAAGTCCGACAGTCTCCTAGAGCACGGAGAAGGGGGATCATGCCATGCTGAGCGCAGATGTGATTGTCGAACTCATCGGGGTGAACAAGGTAGCGGGGTGGTTGGTCTTTGAGGATGACTCCTGGAAAAAGGTCGAGATAGGCGAGTACGCACGGTATCTGGAACCGCAGGAAAAGGATTCGGCAGCTCTGAAGAACTGAGGACGGGCCAATGGCCGAGCCGAAACGACAAAGGGCGGCCGAGAGGCCGCCCTTTGTCGTTTCAGAGGGAAATATCCTTATGCCAGCTGGTCGGTGGCGACGCGGTAGCGGGGGTCTTCGATCACGTCGACTTCGATCATGCTGCCGGCGTTGCTGAGCAGGGTGCGGCATTCGGCGCTCAGGTGCTTCAGGCGCAGCTTTTTGCCCTGGGCCAGGTAACGTTCGGTGAGGCTGATGATCGCTTCGAGGCCCGAATGGTCACAGACCCTCGAGTAGCGAAAGTCGATGATGACCTCTTCAGGATCCTCCTGGGGGGTGAACCGGTCGTTGAAGCTGCGGATCGAGCCGAAAAAGAGCGGCCCGTGCAGTTCGTAGATCTTGGCACCCTGGTCGCCAATGTAGATGCGCGAGTGAATCCGCCTTGCGCTCTCCCAGGCAAAGACCAGGGCCGAGACGATTACGCCCACCGCTACGGCGATGGCCAGGTCGCTGGCCACGGTCACCCCTGAGACCAGCACCAGCACCAGGGCGTCGGTGCGGGGGATCTTGTGTAGAATGCGCAGGCTCGACCAGGCGAAGGTGCCGACGACGACCATGAACATAACCCCCACCAGCGCCGCCAGGGGGATCATTTCGATCAACCCCGAGGCGAAGACGATGAAGATCAGCAGAAACAGCGAGGCCGAAATCCCCGAAAGCCGCCCCAGACCGCCGGAGTTGATGTTGATCATGCTCTGGCCGATCATGGCGCAGCCGCCCATGCCGCCGAAAAAGCCGGTGACCACGTTGGCCACACCCTGGCCGATACATTCCTTGTTGCCGCGGCCGCGGGTTTCGGTGATCTCGTCGATCAGGGTCATGGTCATCAGCGACTCGATCAGGCCGATGGCGGCGAGGATGGTTGCATAGGGCAGGATGATCAGGAGGTTTTCCAGGCTCAGTGACACCATGGGGATGTGGAACTGGGGGAGCCCGCCGGAGACCGAGGCGAGGTCGCCGACCATGCGGGTGTCGAGGCCCAGGCCGTGGGCCAGGCCGGTAACCACGATGATCGCGGCCAGCGACGACGGAATAGCCCGGGTCAGCTTGGGCAGATAGTGGATGATCGCCATGGTCAGCGCCACCAGGCCGAGCATCAGGTAAAGCGTGCCGCCCTGCATCCACTGCAGTGCCCCTGCGGCGTCGGGGAGCTTGAACTGCCCGAGCTGGGCGAGAAAAATGACAATGGCCAGCCCGTTGACAAAACCGAGCATCACCGAATGGGGAATCAGTCGCACCAGCTTACCCAGGCGCAGCACCCCGGCGCTGATTTGCAGAATGCCCATCAGCACCACTGTCGCAAAGAGGTACTCGACCCCGTGGCGAGCCACCAGGTCAACCATAACCACCGCTAAAGCTCCGGTGGCCCCCGAGATCATACCGGGGCGACCGCCGATGCAGGCGGTGATCAGCCCGACCAGAAAGGCGGCGTAGAGACCGACCAGAGGGTCAACCCCGGCCACGAAGGCAAAGGCCACAGCTTCGGGAACCAGGGCCAGGGCCACGGTCAGGCCGGAGAGGATGTCATCTTTGCAACTTGCGGTTTTTTTGACGAAAAATTCAAACATTCTTTTTCCTGTTGAGCGATTTTAGATGGTTTTTCATTTAGCAAAAACGCTGATACTACTTGCTGCGGATATTGGGGGCAATGTAAAAACAATTATTTTTTGGTAATTTGTACCAGATTAAATAGGTGTTTTGCTCTGTTGGGGACCGGGGTAAAAGGCAAAGACATTTGCCTCAGAGACACCGAGGCTCAGAGGAAAATGTGGGAAGGGTGGAGCTTAATGTAGAGCTTAATGTAGGTTGGGTTAAGGAGCGTAGCGACGAACCCAACACCTGCGCCAAAGCTTCAAATGTTGGGTTTCGTTTCACTCTACCCAACCTACCTTTTAATCAGGACCCTATTTACCACGAAGGGCACGAAGAGCACGAAGATACATCGGGCCTGCTTCGTGTTCTTCGTGTCCTTCGTGGTGAAACCAGGGGCTGCAACCTTTTCGGTCGGCAACAGCCGAGCTGAAAATAGCTTGCGCCCGGCCGAGGCAACGTGTTAACTGTGCGGGACTTTTTAATCATGAGGTTTATACAAAAATGATCCATCTGACCAACATCAGCAAGCAGCACGGCTCCCAGGTGCTGTTTCACAATGCCAGCTTCCAGATCCTTCCCGGCAGCCGCACCGGTCTGGTCGGCCCCAACGGTGCCGGCAAGTCGACAATCTTTCGCCTCATCACCGCCGAGGAGGAGGCCGACAGCGGCGAGATCTCCTGCTCGAAAAAGACCGTGATCGGCTATTTCTCCCAGGACGTGGGCGATATGGCCGGCCACAGTGCCCTGCAGGAGGTGATGGCCGCCTCAGCCGAGACGATGCGCCTTGGTGAGCAGATCCGCGAGATGGAAGCGGCCATGTGCGAGCCGATGGAGGACGATGAGATGGCGGCGTTGCTCGAGCGCTACGGCAACGCCCAGGAGGAGTTCGAGCACCGCGGTGGCTACGATCTCGAGGCCCGCGCCCAGGCCGTGCTTACCGGTCTCGGCATCGGCCCCGGCGATTATAGCCGTGCTGTCGAATCGTTCAGCGGTGGCTGGAAGATGCGCATCGCCCTGGCGAAAATCCTCACCCTGAACCCGGACGTGCTGCTCCTTGACGAGCCGACCAACCACCTTGATGTGGAGTCGATCATCTGGCTCGAAGAATGGCTCTCTACCGAGTTCAAGGGCGCGCTGCTGATGACCAGCCATGACCGCGAGTTCATGAACCGCATCGTGTCGCGGATCGTCGAGGTCGCCAACCGTACGGTCACCAGTTACGGGGGCAACTACGACTTTTACCTGCGCGAGCGCGAGATCCGCCGCGAGCAGCTGCTCGCCAGCCACCGGCGTCAGCAGGAGATGCTGGCCAAGGAAGAGGACTTCATCGCCCGCTTTGCTGCCCGCGCCTCCCATGCCGCCCAGGTGCAGTCGCGGGTGAAAAAACTTGAAAAAATCGAGCGCATCGAGCTGCCGCCTGAGCAGAAGGTGATCAATTTCGAATTCGCAGAACCTCCGCGCAGCGGTGACGACGTGTTCAACCTCCAGGGGCTCGCCAAGCGCTGGACCTTGCCCGACGGCGCCGAAAAGTCGGTTTTCGGCGGTATTTCGGGGTTGATCCGGCGCCAGGAGAGAATCGCCGTAGTCGGAGTCAACGGCGCCGGCAAGTCGACCTTTCTCAAAGTGCTCGCCGGGCAGACCGAACCGACCGAAGGCAGCGCCACCATAGGCGCCAACATCAACCTCGGTTATTTCAGCCAGCACTCTATGGAGCTTCTCGATCCCGCCAGGACCGTTTTCGAAACGGTCCAAGAGGCCCTGCCTCAGGCCTCCATCGGGGTGGTGCGCAACCTCTGCGCGGCCTTTCTGTTTCAGGGCGACGACGTTGAAAAGCGCATCGACAAGCTCTCCGGCGGCTCGATGAGCCGACCAACCACCTCGATATCCAGTCCCGTGAAATTCTGCTCGAAGCCCTGCAGAGATTCGCCGGTACGGTGGTGCTGGTCAGTCATGACCGCCACTTTCTGCGTTCGCTGGTGGGGCGGGTCTTCGAGATCGACCATGGGGAGATGCGCAACTTCGAGGGTGACTACGAGTATTACCTGCACAAGACCGACAGTGATCCCAAAGCGGCTTGAAAGCTTGAATCCCAGAGGGCGCTGAGGGCGCTGAGAAGTCCTTGTGGATCAGCTTCTCCTCAGCGATCTCTGCAGCCTCTGCGGTGAAAATTGCTTTTAAGAATTTCGGGTGCCTTTAGGGCGCCCGTTTTTTGTAAAGAAATCTGGCGGGTTCTATGGTTCGGTGCTAGTACAGCCGGGCGGAAGTCTTGCGTCGGATCGAGGGTGTCGATGCGCGGGCGAATATTGAGCCATATTCAACCGCCGAGCAACGCAGCGGGTCGGGATGCAGCGGCGACCGAATCCAGCAACGGACTTTCGCCCGTCTGTACTAGCATGGGCGTTTCAATTATCAGCCAGGTCCATCCCCAAAAGGCATTATGAGAATTCAACCTGCCAGACTTCCTTTCCACTACGGCTGGGTGATCGTTTTTTGCGGCGCCCTGACGCTCTTTTCCTGCCTGGGCCTGGCCCGGTTTGCCTACGGCATGCTGTTGCCCGGCATGGCGACGGGGCTTGATCTGGGCTATGATCGCATGGGGTTCGTCAGTACCGGCAATTTTGCCGGTTACCTGGTCGCCGTAGCCCTGGCGCCTGCGCTGATCAGGCGTTTCGGGCCCCGCGTGCTGATCGCCGCGGGGCTGCTGCTTATTGCCCTGTGCATGTTCGGCATCAGCCGCAGCCAGGGCTTCGCGGCGGTCCTCGGCCTGTATGCGGTTATCGGGCTGGGCAGCGGGTTTGCCAATATCCCGGTAATGGTGCTGGTCTCTCACTGGTTTCGCCCCGAGCGGCGGGGTGGGGCGGCGGGGCTTATGATCATGGGCAACGGCTCGGCGATTATCTTCTCCGGGATGCTCATCCCCTGGCTCAACCAGGTCCTCGGTCCGCCAGGGTGGCGCAGCGGTTGGCTGATCCTCGCGCTGATCACCCTGGCCAGCGCCTTGGCGGCTGCTGTGCTGTTTCGCAACGACCCACAAGAGCTGGGGCTCGAACCGGTCGGCCGCAAGCTGCCGCTGGGCGAGGGTGCCGTGGTCGATTCAAGCCCTGCGGGCGGGGGACGGATACTGATGCAGCTCGGTCTGCTCTATCTCGTTTTCGGGGCGACCTACATGGTCTACGGAACCTTCATTGTCACCACCATGGTGGGCGAATACGGGTTCAGTGAAGCCAGGGCGGGGATGTTCTGGTCCTGGGTCGGCTTTTTCAGCCTCTTCTCCGGGGTGAGCTTTGGCATCCTCTCCGATCGTATCGGCCGCAAGGGCGGCCTGATGACAGTCTTTGCCATCCAGGCGGCCGCTTACCTGCTGGCCGGCTCGGCTGGCGGAACCACGGCTCTGCTGTTGTCGGTGGTTCTTTACGGGCTGTCGGCCTTTGCCATTCCGACCATCATGGCCGCCGCGGTGGGGGATTACCTTGGATTAAACCGGGCCGCCACCGGATTCTCCATGGTCACCCTGTTCTTCGCCATCGGCCAGACCCTGGGGCCCGGGGCTGCGGGGATGATCGCCGAGGCGAGCGGCACCTTCACCACCGGTTTTCTTGTGTCAGCGGCACTGGCAGCATCGGCGGTGGTTTTTGCCACTCTGCTGCCGCGTCCGAGGGCGAAGAGCGAGCAGGGATAGCGAAGGATAGAGGGACGCTGTGGAAAATTTTATTGTCATCGGTGTGTTCGTGCTGCTTGGGGTGTTGTTTCAGCGTCTGACGGTTTTTCCGGCCGACTCTGCCCAGGTCCTCAACATGTTTGCGCTTTATATCTCGCTGCCGGCGCTGATTCTGCTCAAGGTGCCGCAGCTGAATTTCTCCGGAGAGATGCTGGTTTCCGGCCTGGTTCCCTGGGGGATGCTTGGCCTCTCCGTGGTGCTGGTGCTGCTGGCGTCGCGCAGTTTCGGCTGGAGCCGCTCGACCACCGGGGTGCTGTTGCTGATCGTCCCGCTGGGCAATACCTCCTTTATGGGGGTGCCGATGGTCCAGGCGCTTTTTGGCGAGGCTGGGATTCCCTTTCTGATTATTTACGACCAGCTTGGAACCATGACCATCTTCGCCACCTACGGCTCGCTGATCCTGGCCCTCTACGGGCGCGAGGGTTCGCTGAATTTGCCGGCGGTCGCCCGCAGGGTGCTCTTTTTTCCCCCGACCGTCGCCCTGGTGGTCGGCCTTGCCACCAGGCCCTGGCCCTACCCGGACAGGGTCGTGCATGCCCTGGAGGATGTCGCCACCAGCCTGACCCCGTTGGTCATGACCGCCATCGGCCTGCAGTTGCGCCTACGGCTCAACCGGCGGGTGCTGGCACCGCTCGGTTTCGGCTTGGGGGCCAAGCTGCTCGTTGCCCCGCTTGTCGCACTGCTGGTCTGCCGCCTGGCCGGCATGCACGGGTTGGCAGTCGACGTATCGATCCTTGAAGCGGGCATGCCTCCCATGGTGACCGCCGGTGCCCTGGCGGTCGCGGCGGGGATGGAGGCCGAACTGGCCGTGGCCCTTGTCGGGCTTGGCATGGTTCTGGCGTTTGCAACCCTGCCAGGGCTTTTCGGGGTGATGCAGCTCTGGCCTTGAAGGGAGGGGGCATAGGGGTGCCAGCTCCAGATCCGTTCGGTCCGAGCCTGTCGAAGGCCAGGTCTTGCCTATGCTTCGACAGGCTCAGCATGAAGGGCGCGAGGTCTTCGGGTTGCGGGGGCGGGGTCCGTTCGGCCTGAGCCTGTCGAAGGCCTGTTCTTTTTTGCTCCATTGCTGGTTAATCGCGACAGGCTTGCCAATACATTTGCCCAGAATCCAGGGTTGTGTTACCAAATCCCGATTCGATTATCCCATCCCCTTTGAGGAGAAGAACCATGAGCTACAGCGCCCCCGAGCAGTTTGCCAACGTCACCCTGACCTGCAAGGCCAACGTCTACTTCGACGGCAAGGTCATAAGTCATTCTTTCACCCTCGCCGACGGCAGCCTCAAGAGCGTCGGGCTGATCCATGCCGGTACTTACAAGTTCAACACCGACGCAACCGAAAAGATGGAGATCATCGCCGGAAACTGCCGGGTGCGCATCGCCGGGCAGGGCGACTGGACCGGCTTTACCGGCGGAACCTGGTTCGACGTTCCGGCAAAATCGTATTTTGAAATCGAGGTTGCCGAGGGCAGCGCCGAGTACGTCTGCTCCTACCTCTGAAATCCGACCTCTCGAAACATCCCTCTATTAAGGGGCGGGCGTAAAGAATCGCCCGCCCTGACGCCACCCTCTGTAATTCCTCTCCTCGGATTAATTCAATGGTATTTGCCGATAACCTCGGCCCCACCCCCCTTTTTTTTGGTTTATGTCTTGCATTATTAATTCATCTGGGAGACTCGTTTTACGGGTGCCGGGCAGTATTCACCGGAGTTTCGGCAAGTTTGGTGTCAAAAGTTTGGATAGGAGTATTGTCAACGATGAGCGTCGATCAGGTCACAAATAAAAGTAAGCAGGGGCGAAGCCCCGAATCCCTGTTACGCCTGCTGGCCATTCTGACCCTTGTGTCGGTGTTGCTGGTCGTTTCCCTTACCTCTTACGGCATTTACCGGGTTTATGCCGAACATATACTGCGCAGCGCCGAGGATGACGCCATCCGCATCAGCGAAGTCGTTCTTGCCCAGGAAGGCAACTTGCTGCTCTCCGGCGGGGCTTCGGGCATCTCTTTGCCCGCCGATGACATGACGACCTTCGATACCCGCATCAGGACATTTTTGCGTCCCTTCAACATCGTTAAGATCAAGGTGTTCGACCTTGAGGGGAAAATCGTTTACAGCACCGACCGCAATATCATCGGCAAGCTTGTTCAGGGCAATCCTCGTCTGGCCAGGGCCCTGAGCGGAGAGGTCGACTCCAAGCAGGAGACCAAGGAGGAGGTCATCGACCTGGCCGAAGAGCAGCATCTCGATGTCGATGTGGTCGAAACCTATCTGCCGGTTCGCGACTCCCAGAGACGCATCGCCGGAAGCTTCGAGCTCTATGTCGATGTCACCCATTATCGCCATGAGATTGCCAACGGGGTCGGCACCTCGGTGGCGATTCTTTCGCTGATCCTGCTGGCGGTCTTTGCCGTCTCCTTCTTTGTTGTCCGCATGGGCACCAACCAGCTCAAGGTCGCTCAGGAAGAGCTGCGACGCATGGCCACCACCGATGCCCTGACGGGGATCTACAACCGGGGCATGGTTCTTTCCCGTGCCCAGGAGGAGCTGTCGAGGATTCTGCGGCGCAACGAAAAAAGCCAGGAGAACTCCCTTGGGGTGATCATGATCGACCTCGACCGCTTCAAGTCGGTCAACGATACCTATGGCCACCAGGCCGGGGACGAGGTTCTGCGGCAGATGGCCCTTCGGGTGCGCAGCTGCATGCGCGAATACGATGTCTTCGGCCGCTACGGGGGCGAGGAGTTTCTTCTTATTGTGCCCGATGCAGGGCAAAGCGGGGCTATGTCTCTGGCCGAGCGGGTCCGCCAGGTCCTGCGCGCCGAGCCGTTTGTGATCGGTGATCTGTCCCTTCCCGTTACCGCCAGCCTCGGTGTCACCTGCACCAATGATCCGCAGGAAGGCTTCGACGCCGCCCTGAAACGGGCCGACGAGGCGCTTTACCTGGCCAAGGATTCCGGGCGGGACAAGGTCGTCTGGATGGGACAGGCAGGCTCTGAGGGCTATGTAGAAGATGAGCAGGAGGGGATGGTTAAAAAAACCGTCTCATCATAAGCATTTCCGAAACACAATCCCCGACCGGGCCAGTGTCAACGGCTCCGGAAGACGACAAGAGCGGCGCACTGGCCGCTCTTGCTTTATTCGGCGGTCAGGACGCAAATATGGCTTGCAGTGCGTCTCGCCTCGTGTTACCTGTGCGGTTGACTCTTGAAATAATTAAAGGGCATGTTTATCCCCTGATTCATCAAAAAGGTACAATATGTTGGAAATCGGCCGCATCAATACTCTCAAGGTCGCCCATCTCGACGAAAAAGGGGCCTGGCTGCAGGCCCAACCGCAAAGGATTCTACTGCCGCAGCGGGAAGTCCCTTCCGGGGCCAAGCCGGGTGACGCGCTCGAGGTCTTTGTCTGCTTGGACTCTACCGGCACCCTGGCGGCAACCCTCAGGCCCCCCATGGCCCAGGTCGGCGAGTTCGCGCTGTTTAAGGTCAGGCAGGTGACCCAGCACGGCGCCTTTCTTGCCTGGGGGTTTGAAAAGGATCTGCTGGTCCCCTTTTCGGAGCAGCCCGACCGCATGAAGG
>CALZIZ010000123.1 GCA_945787465.1 uncultured Desulfuromonadales bacterium | reverse complement strand
GCCACCCGGATGCGGGGTTACGACGATATGTCGATATTTGCAAGACCTTTATCCACTGCATGTCAGCATGCCGCGGGTAGAGGTCTTTTCTTTTACCTGCGGCCCAACCGTAAACCACGGAGGTAAAAGAAATGAACCGCATCAAAACCACCTTTCTTCTCACCTGTCTCACCCTGCTGCTCGTGGCCATGGGCAGCGCCATCGGCGGCAAGTCCGGCATGATCATCGCCTTTGTCATTGCCGGCGGCATGAACTTCTTCTCCTACTGGTACTCGGACAAGATCGTCCTGAAGATGTACAAGGCCCGCGAGGTTTCCGAAACCGAGAGCCCCGCCTTTTACGGCATGGTCCGGCGCCTGTCCCAGCAGGCCGCAATGCCGATGCCCAAAGTCTACATCATCCCCACCGAAAGCCCCAACGCCTTTGCCACCGGACGCAACCCGCAAAACGCTGCCGTTGCCGCCACCGAGGGGATCATGCGCATCCTCTCCGAGGACGAGCTTGAAGGGGTCATGGCCCACGAGCTGGCCCATGTGCAGAACCGCGACACCCTGATCTCCACCGTCGCCGCGACCTTCGCCGGTGCCATCTCCATGCTCGGCAGCATGCTGCAGTGGGCGGCCATTTTCGGCACCGGCGGCAGCGAGGATGAAGAAGAGGGCGGCGGCATGGCCGGCTCTCTGGCCATGGCCTTTATCGCGCCGATGGCGGCGATGCTGATCCAGATGGCGGTCTCGCGGTCCCGCGAATACCTCGCTGACGCCTCGGGGGCGAAAATCTGCGGCAAGCCCCTGGCCTTGGCAGGTGCCCTGCGCAAATTGCACCAGGCCTCCCAGGCGGTGCCGATGCAGGAGGCGACTCCCGCCACCTCCCACATGTTCATCGTTAATCCCCTGACCGGCGCGTCGATGATGAAGCTCTTTTCCACCCATCCCCCCATGGATGAGCGCATCGCGCGGCTCGAGGCAATGGCCTCGGGGCGCTGATCAGGATACTCATCCGGCAGGCCTCGATACAATGTAGGAGCGAATTCATTCGCGAAGCTTTTTCTTTTAAAGGCTTCGCGGCTGAAGCCGCTCCTGCATTTTTCCCGCTTTCCATGATGAGGCCAGGGGGAACAACTTTTTGAAATCCAGATGGTATAATTATAAACCTTGAATTCGATGAATTGAATCCCTGTTTGCAATTTTCCGGGAGGGTCCCTTGGTCCAGGACAAACGCCACAAGCGCCTGAAAAAAGAACTCAATCTCCTCGATGTCTATGCCATTGCCACCGGGGCAACGTTGAGCGCGGGTTTCTTTCTGTTGCCCGGTATTGCCGCCGCCGAGGCCGGGCCGGCCCTGGTTCTGTCTTATCTGATCGCCGCCATCCCCCTTATCCCGGCCATGTTCAGCGTCATCGAGCTTGCCACGGCCATGCCCCGGGCCGGCGGAGTCTATTACTTTCTCGATCGCTCTGTCGGGCCCTTTCTCGGGACCATTGGCGGCATCGGCACCTGGCTGGCCCTGATCCTGAAAGTGGCCTTTGCCCTGGTGGGGATGGGGGCCTACATCTCGTTGTTCGTGCCCAACCTGCAGATCACCCCCGTTGCCGTCGGGATTGCCGTGGTGCTGGGCGCCATCAATGTCTTCGGGGCGAAAAAGGGCGGAAAGCTGCAGGTCTTTCTGGTCTTCGGATTGCTTGGGATTCTGGGGGTTTTCTTTACCAGCGGGGTTTTCGCCTTCGAGCCGTCCCATTTCCAGGGCTTTCTCGATGTCGGCTTCGATGCCATTATCTCCACCGCGGGCCTGGTCTACATCAGTTATGTCGGCGTGACCAAGGTGGCGAGCCTCTCCGAGGAGGTTAAAGATCCGGAAAAAACTCTGCCCAGGGGGGTTGTGCTGGCGCTGACCACGGCGATCCTGATCTACGGTTTCGGCACCGCGCTGATCGTCGGGCTGGTGCCTCCGGCGGAGCTGATAAACAACCTGACCCCCGTGGCCTCCGCCGCCCGGGTCGGGCTGGGGGAGTTCGGGGTGATTCTGCTTTCTTTTGCGGCACTGCTGGCATTTGTTTCTGTTGCCAATGCCGGCATGATGAGCGCATCGCGTTATCCCCTGGCGATGAGCCGGGACCACCTGCTGCCCGATGTCTTTAGAAGGCTCAGCAGGTTTGGTACCCCGCTGCCTGCGACCCTGGCAACCCTGGCCACCATTATTGTGATCATCCTGTTGTTCGATCCGCTGCGCATCGCCAAGCTCGCCAGTTCGTTTCAGTTGCTGATGTTCGGTCTGGTCTGTTTCGCCGTCATCGTCATGCGCGAGAGCCAGATCCAGTCCTATGACCCGGGGTACCGCTCGCCCTTTTATCCCTGGATGCAGATTACCGGGATCGTCGCTCCTTTCTACCTGATTTTCGAGATGGGGCTTGTGCCGGTGCTGTTCTCGGTCGGCCTCATCGCCCTTTGCTGCCTGTGGTATTTTTACTACGCCCGCAAAAGGGTGGAGCGAAGCGGAGCGATTTACCATGTGTTCGAGCGCCTGGGGCGTCAGCGGTATCACGGCCTGGATACCGAGCTGCGGGGGATCCTCAAGGAGAAGGGCCTGCGGGAAGAGGACCCCTTCGACGAAATCGTTTCAAGAAGCATGGTGCTCGATCTGGGGCGGGAGGCTTCCTTTGACAGCCTGCTGCAGGTGGTCGCCGCCAAGCTGAGGACGGTGATCCCCCTGTCTTCCGATGAAATTATCGAACGTGTCATGGAAGGCACCAAGATCGGCGCGACCCCGGTCATGCGCGGCGTGGCCCTGCCTCACTTCAGGTCCACCAGGGTCGAGCAGCCCGAAATGGTGCTGGTGCGCTCGAAGCAGGGGGTGCGCATGTCCATGTACAATCCCCTGACCCATGAAGAAGAGGGCGAAGAAACGGTCAATGCCGTTTTTCTGCTGGTCAGCCCCGAGCATGATCCCGCCCAGCATCTGCGTATCCTGGCCAGAATCGCCGAAAGGGTCGAGGAGGAGAGCTTTGAAAGGGAATGGAATCAGGCCGCCGACGAGCACGGGATCAAAGAGAGCCTGCTGCATGATGACCGGTTCCTCTCCTTGATTATCCGTGGCGATGCCCCGACCCGGGTGATGCTGAATCTGCCCCTGGGGGATATTACCGTTGCAAAGGGCTGCCTTTTGGCGATGCTCAGCCGGGGAGGGCTCTCCTTTGTGCCCGATAAGAACACGACCCTCGAAGAAGGGGACAGGCTCACGGTTATCGGCGAGACCAGGGGGCTGGCCGAAATGAGGGCCATCTATCTGCCTGAAAGAGAGCCGGGGGAATAAGGGGCGATTTCGAACGATCAAAAAATCCCTTGCCAAACGGCAGGGGATTTTTTAGATTGAATCCCGCCGTGACGGAGGAACCACATGGCGTGGTTCCCTCCGCCTTACGACCATGAACATTATGTTCGTTAAGGTACCTATCACCTGGCCCCGCCTTTACCCCGCGGTACAACCCCTCGCGTAAAGACGCACGACCACCTGATATCTACCTGACGATGAATCTATCAGGGATCAAGGAGGTCTTGTCTGATGAATTCGCGTTTGGTGCCCAAGCTCTATTCCTGCCTCAAAGAAGGCTACACCCGCAACGATCTGGTCCGCGACCTGATGGCCGGGGCGATTGTCGGCATTGTCGCTCTGCCGTTGGCGATCGCCTTTGCCATCGCCTCAGGCGTCAAGCCCGAGCAGGGGCTGTTCACCGCAGTGGTGGCCGGGTTTCTGATCAGCGCCCTGAGCGGCAGCCGGGTGCAGATCGGCGGCCCCACCGGGGCCTTTATCGTTGTCGTCTTCGGCATCGTTCACCAGTACGGCTACGCCGGCCTGGCGGTCGCCACCATGATGGCCGGCGCGCTGCTCATTCTCATGGGGCTGGCGCGGTTGGGGACGGTGATCAAGTTCATTCCCTACCCGATGACCGTCGGCTTTACCAGCGGTATCGCCCTGATTATCGCCACCACCCAGATCAAGGATTTTCTCGGCCTCACCATTGAGTCGCCCTCGGCTGAGTTTGTCGGCCGGCTCGAAGATTACGCCGGTCACCTGACCACGTTGAGTCCCCAGGCCCTGCTGGTCGGCGCGCTCTCGCTGGCCATCATTATCTTCTGGCCGAAGGTGACCAAGAAGATTCCCGGCTCCATCATCGCCATTCTCGCCTCCACCGCCCTGGTGCAACTGCTCGATCTTCCCGTTGCGACTATCGGTTCGGAGTTCGGCAGTGTGCCCAGCCTGCTTCCGGCTCCCAAGCTGCCACAGGTCGAACTGTCGATGATCCCCGAGCTGATCTCCCCGGCGTTGACCATTGCCCTGCTGGCGGCCATCGAGTCGCTGCTCTCGGCGGTGGTGGCCGACGGCATGACCGGCACGCGCCACCGCTCCAACATGGAGCTGGTCGCCCAGGGGGTGGCCAACCTGGTCACGCCGCTGTTCGGCGGCATCCCGGCCACAGGCGCTATCGCCCGCACCGCCACCAACGTCAAGAGCGGCGGGCGCTCCCCGGTGGCCGGCATAGCCCACGCCCTGACCCTGCTGCTGATTCTGCTGTTTTTCGGCCGCTGGGCGACCCTGATCCCCATGGCGAGCCTGGCGGCGGTGTTGCTGGTGGTCGCCTACCACATGAGCGAGTGGCGCCACTTCGTCAAGCTGCTGCGCTCGCCCAAGGCTGATATCCTGGTGATGCTGACCACCTTCGGGTTGACGGTATTTGTCGATCTGACGGTGGCCATCGAAACCGGGGTCGTGCTTTCGGCGATCCTGTTCATGCACCGGATGGCTGGTGCCGCCGAGGTGCGCCACATCAAGGAGGAGCTTGAAGAGGATTACGACGAGGAGGACGCCCTGGCCATCAGCAGCCGGCAGATCCCCGAGGGGGTCGAGGTCTTCGAGATTTACGGCCCCTTCTTCTTTGGCGCCGCCAACCAGTTCACCGATACCCTGAGCATCGTCAAGAAGCCGCCGAAAATCCTCATCCTGCGCATGCGGCATATCCTGACCATCGACGCCACCGCCCTGAGGGCCCTTGAGGATGTCTGCGACAAAACCCGCCGCGAAGGGACGCGGCTGCTGCTCTCAGGGGTTCAGGACCAGCTGCTTGGGCCCCTGAAAAAGGCCGGGATCTATGCGAAGATCGGTGGGGAGAACATCTTTGCCAATATCGATCAGGCGCTGCTGGAGGCAAAACGGATGACCAATGATGGTGTTTTGCCTCAGGCAGATCAAGCTACGGGGTGATTTCGGGGCAGCGAGGCTTCTCCAAAACCAAAATCTATTTATGCACTGGCCTACGTAAGGCCGTTTTTGGCCCCCTCTCCCTTGAGGGAGAGGGTTGGGGTGAGGGTGGGTTTAACGGCTTGCCCCCTCACCCTGGACCTCCCCCCCCCGAGGGGAGAGGGAACGGTTGAACAGTTCAGCAAGCTTTGGCACCATTTCGCTGAGGTAAAATCAATGATCAACTTGAGTAAAGTGCATCCAGATATCACAAAAGGCGCCCCTGAAAAGGGACGCCTTTTGTATTCGGGGGAGAGAATTGAGCTAATTCAACTCGGCTGGTCCATGTAGTCCTTGGTTGCCGTCCAGAAAGAGAGGTCGTGGCGGGTCTCTTCGTAGAGCTTGGCGTTCATGATCACGATGCCTGCGATTTCGGCCAGGGCGCAGAGAAAGGCCACTTCATCCTGACTGAAGGGGCGCTGGGCCGTGGTGTAGAGGCGCAGGATGCCGATCACCCGGTTTCTTGCCTCAATCGGCAAGGAGAGAATCGAGGCGATCCCTTCCTTGACCATGGCTTCGGGGTACTCGATACGCGAGTCGCTTTGCGCATGGGCCACCAGCACCGGTTGCCCTTTGAGGGTCTGTTCGATGCTTTTATCGATATGCAGCGGGCCTTTTTTCAGAAAACGGTCGCTCAATCCCCTGCAGGCCAGCATTTCGAGCTCGCGGGTCGTCTCGTTGATGATGCGCAGGGCGCATCCCTTGATCTGGAAAATCCCCAGCACCTTGTCGATGATCAGGTCCATCACCTGTTTCGACTCCATGGACGAGAGCAGGGCCCGGGTCACCTCGTGGAGGGTTCTGAAGAGCTCGAGGCTTCTGCCCCTGTCGACAGGCTGGGGGACAAAGTCCTCCAGTTCCTGGGGCTGGTCGCACTCGGCTTGGGGCAGCTCAATGCCCATGTCGTTAAACAGTGCCTCCAGCTTGTCTTCCTCCTGCTCGAAGGCCTTGGCATTGCTGATGGCAAGCCCGCCCATCTCTGCCAGGGCCGAGACAAACTCGATCTCCTCGGCGCTGAAATCCCTGCTGACGGCTGAGTAGCAGCGCAGCACGCCGATAATCTTGTCGCCGGCGATGACCGGCACCGAGAGCATGGTGTTGATGCCCTCCTCGCGCAGCTCTTTCTGGTACTGGATGCGCGGATCCTTGTCGGCATTTTTAACGAAGACCGCCTTGCCCTCCAGAACCTCGGGGATGCTTTTGTCGGCGTTCAGCGGGCCCTTGTTCAGGTATTTGTCGCTGAGTCGGTATGCGGCGACCTGCTCGAGGCAGTTGGTCTGCTCGTTTATAAGCCTAAGGCCGCCGGCTTTGACATCGAGGGCATGCACGGTTTTCTCGACCAGGTTTTGCAGAATCTCCTGCAGCGATGAAGAACTCAAAATGGTTTTGCTGGTTTCATAGAAGACCTGAAAATACTCGATGGCCTTGTCTCGGGTCATTGGCAGTCTTCTCCTTTGAAATACTTTCAATTCATGGTGGTGCTCGAACAATCATTATAGCCGATAATTGGGGGTTTTATTCAAGGGGAATTGCTGATTGAGGGCTGCCCTGGGTCATGGCATAATAACCGTCAATGCCCCGACCCCTTAGCCTGTTAAAAGAGGAGGATCCCTGATGAGCGAGCAGCCGATTGCCGCGGGCCGCAGCAGTTTTGATCTGATCGACCCTGAAAAGGTCTTTGCCGAACTCGGGCTGGCAAGCGATACGGTCCTCTACGATTTGGCCTGCGGGGTCGGCAAATACACCCTGGAGGCCGCCCGAAGGATGGGCCCCAAAGGCCTCATCCACGCCCTCGACCTTTGGCCCGAAGGCATCGCCGCGCTGCAGGGACAGGTCGAAAAGCTGGGGCTGAAAAACGTTCGCCCCCTCTGTTGCGATGTCAGCGGCCGCATCCCGCTGGACGTTCACAGCGTCGATCTCTGCCTGATGGCGACGGTGCTGCACGACCTGGCCCATGACGGCACCGCAGAAGGCACCCTGGCCGAGGTCGCCCGGGTGTTAAAGCCGGGCGGGCGGCTGGTGGTCATCGAGTTCTACAAGGTCGACAGCCATCCCGGGCCGCCGGTGGCGATCCGCTTATCCGAGCAGCAGGTGGATGCCCTGGTAGGCCCCTTTGGTTTTACCAGGAAGCGCATCGCACAGGTCGGGCCGCACAATTACCTCGTAAGCTATCTTGCGCAAGGGCGTTGATGCCCTTATCATGCCCCCGACCAAGTGGTCGTTTATTTTACCAAAAAAAATCCGTCTCGCCTCCTGCGAGCGCGGATTAAACGATGAGACGAAAAAGCCCCTTTCTGGTAAATGAAAAGGGAAGGCAGCGTCTCTTGCATTGTTAATGTTTAAAGTCCTCCCCGCAATCGGGGAGGACCGAAAAATATCATTTGTAGGAGCGACTTCAGTCGCGAAGCCTTTGCCCTGCTGGCTGCCCATTGACATTCCGGCAAGGCGTTCTAATGTTTCAGTAAGAACCCTGTAATCTTCGGATGCAACCCCTTGCAGTTGGAGTTCTTCTGTGCCGCTATCCGAGCTCCCCCTACCAGTCCTGGTGCTGATTTTCCTGTCGGTTTTCGTACTGATCGGGCTCTACCCTGCCTGGCAGAGGCTGGCAGCCAAAATCCGTAAATACCTCGAGCGCATAGGTGGGTCAGAAGGCCCCTTCGGCGGCGGCCTCGAAGGTCGCCAAGAGGCCTCACCTGCCCAACAAACAACCAGCCAATTGAATGACTTTGAAATGTTAGTGCTCTGGCGGCTTTCCCAGAACGGTAACAAGGGGCTCTCCCGCAAACAAATCAACGCCAATCTGCACCTGGAATCCGCGAATCTTCATGCCGCACTGGAGTCTCTTGCGCACCGGGGGATGGTCCGTGTCGCCATCACCTCACTGTTTGGAATCCGTTTTTATCTATCAGAAAAAGGCCGAAGTTATTCTATCGAGCTGGGCTTCATCCCCAAAATCCATCATCAAAAAGAACGCTTCTAACTTAGGTCCAACCCCCTATCTCTTAATTCCAGGATGAAAAGCCAACATCGGTTGATGGGTTCAGGGTGAAACAAACCATCTGCGGAGGGGCGTCTGGGAGGAATAAGGCAGGGGAAAGCCCAAGGTAGAGTTCGCCTATCTAAGGCTCCGAAATTAGATGGGAATTTCCTTGACATCCGGTGAGGTGTTTTTCACAATGGAAGTTGCTGTGGTTGGTTTAATTAAAAGCCGGATTTATGGTGTTATGCGAAGGGCGCCATATTGAATATTTAGGAACTTCGTAATATCCATTATCAACGGCATTCGGCTGTTAGCGGTTAGCTGTAGAAATTAATAAAGCCAGAAGGGTTAATATTAGTCATGCTCTTTCTGAGATTTACAGTATTTTTAATCATTGTGTTAGGGGTTTTAATTTATCTGATCTCAACAAAGATCAGTTCTGAATTTATAAATACTGGAGGGAAAATAATTCCACAATTCCGTTGTAACAGTTTGGAGTTTAAGGCCTTTTGCAAAAAACCTCCAACGCAATACGCTTCTAAATTATTAAAACTAAAAAAGAAACTTTCAATTGCATTAATTGTCGCTGTTTTCGTTTTTTTACTGGCTATCCTATTAGCAATTTTGGAACAAACTTAAAGTACAGCTAACCAACTAACGCGGACGGAAAATACGTCTGCTTTTGGCCAAAAAACAAAATCTAAAAATGCGGTGGTGGCCAAAACTTCACGTCGCCGCCGGTTATCATGAACCATTACTGCGACACGAAGTCGCATTAATTGACTGTCTGGCAGTGATTTCCACCCGCTGACCAGACCCCGTGTTCCCCCACGGGTACCCTACGGGAGCGTGG
>CALZIZ010000122.1 GCA_945787465.1 uncultured Desulfuromonadales bacterium | reverse complement strand
CACCCGGGATCTGCTGAGCCAGGTCGCGTCGCTGGTCGCCGGATCGAAAGAGGCTTCCGCGGCCGCCGAGATGCCGTCCGAGACGCCGACCGCCGCGACGCCGGCGAAGGCAGAGCCAGCTTCGCCACCGAAAGCAGAGTCGCCAGTAGCTGTTAGACAAATATTTGTTGGCTACAGGAGGAAAGATACAGATGATTTCACGGGCAGACTATCCGATCGCTTAGTTCAGGAATTTGGAAAAAAGAACGTCTTCATAGACGTAGACTCAATCCCGCTGGGTGTGGATTTTAGGGCATATTTAGACACAAAAGTAGGAAGTTGCAACATCTTTATCGCGGTGATAGGTGACAGATGGCTTAGCACCAGAGATGAAGGGGAGAATCGAAATATCGATGATTCCGGTGACTTTGTCAGGACTGAGATCGAGGCGGCCCTGAGACGAGTCATCCCAGTAATACCGGTTCTTGTAGGAGCTAGCTCGATGCCTACAGAAGAGAGTCTGCCGTCAAGCATTAAAGACCTTGCATATCGTAACGGAATTGTAGTTCGGTCTGGTGCTCATTTCCATAAGGACGTTGATCGATTGATAAGAGGACTTCGGGGGCACATAGACTAAGGAGCCTCACGGTATCGTAGTAGAGGCCGCGCTTTACCGAAAGGGTTGAGAACCTAGTAGATGCGTATAACCTACCGGTGCAACGGTCGCCTTGCGGCGCCGCTGACCTGAGTCGTTAGGTCTATCTAGGACTGGGACGAAAAGTAAATAGAGGAATTTTTATGTCAATGTACGACTTCTTTGCATCGCTTCCCGCACTACTAGGTATTCTGGGATTTGTGATATTTCAGTTCATCCAGCAGCATGGCAAAGGGGACTCAACGACTCTAAAAATAGTTGAGTTGTTAAGGAAGGAAATTCCTGAACGATTTGAGAATAACTCTAAGCTAAGCTCAAAGTATTTATTTGATCTCCTTAAAGACGATAATGCGCTCAGGAGCAAAATATCTGACCAAGATTTTTCGCTGCTGCAACAAACATTAAAGCAACAGCACATTTCAAGATTGGTTGTCTATTCATTATGCACAGTTCTTTTTATTGTTGGTGCAGGACTATTTACATACCAATTAAGTAAACCAACCCCTACTGCTATAGAGAATGTAAATATTTCAAGTACTAATCCATTAGCTGAAGGGCTTGCAGTTGACTTAGATAATTTGGTTGTTCAATGGGTGTCAACTGGTGAGCCTGAGGACATAACAATTTTTCTTGAAAATATAGATACTAAAGACCGTTCAAGTGAGTTATCGGTAAGATCAGATACTGGTTCGGTTGAATTCATGAAGGCTGATTACTCAAACATATTGAAGGATAGAGAGTTTTTGAAATGGAATCGTGTTAGGGCTGTGTTTCAATCTAAGCAGGAAAGTTTTTTGTCAAACGAATCAAAATTGTTTGTAGGACTAAAAGTCATCGCGATAAACTTCGGTGAAAAAGTGAAGATTGCTGCAATGATAGATAACGCCCTTGTTCAGCGATATAACTTCGAAGCTAGGCTAGTAGCATGGAAAAATAGCGACCTGGATACTATTTCCATTGGCGGAAGCATCACAAACGGACAGCAAGACTATCCCATTGATAACTCTAATCAATACAATTGGAGTAGTGCTAAGCTAGCTTATCTGGGCCCTGATGATACAAGGTTAATAAGAACAGAAATTGTTTATGATTAAAGACAAAGCGCTCAAGCGAGGACGCGCTAACGCGCGCCGCTTAGCTTGCCGTTGAGGCTGTGGAAAAACCCCTTTCCTAAAATTCACAATATTTGAGACGCCTTCTTTAGACCAAATAAAAGCCCCCGATCTGGTGATTGCTGCCGGACTATTGCTATAGGCCTTATGGGAAAGATCTTTAGTGTTAATAAGGCAAGCATGTACTGAGTTGGGAGAAGATCTTGTTCTGGATAATCGGATATACCGAATCCCAGTATATCAATTAAAACTCAGGCCGCGTATTCGTAAGCGTCAACTGAGCCCATCTTGAAGGGAGGCCTGCAGCGTGTCATTATTCGATTGATCTTTTGCTGCCAGCCATTTATCTGGAAGGAGTTCGTGGATGCGCTGGGCCGGGTGACCCATAAGACGCCGCAGCACATCTTCGAGGTATTCCTGAGGATTGATGCCCAGGTTCCGGCAGGTCTGCACCAGGGAAAGAATCGTTGCGGTAGCCCGACCGCCATCCTCGCTGCCGACAAACAGCCAGTTCTTGCGGCCAATGGTGAGAGGCCGAATGGCCCGTTCGGCCACATTGTTGTCGAGACGGGCGTCGGGGTTGTTCAGATAGTTCGGGAGATAGGGCGCCAGGCCCTGATAGTATTTCAACGCTTTGCAGAAGTTGGACTTGGGGAGTAGCCCTCCGGCAAGAAGGCGCCCCTCAACCATCTCCGAGAGCTGGTTCAGGAGCGGTTTTTCTATCTCTTGCCGGATACGCAGTCGCTCTTCCGCAGTTCGCGCCCAGGCCACCTTCTCGAGCAAGAAGAGATGACGGATTTTACGCAGAATACGACGACGTAAATCCGGGTCGCCGTTTTCCGCCTCAACGAATTTACGACGCACGTGTGCCATGCAGGGGCACCAGGTGATGTCCTCGACTTGAGCCAGTTTTTCGTAAGCCCCGTATTTATCGGAGTGCAGAACGCCCTTGAACTCTTTCAGGGTTTCCAGGGGATGCTCGTGATTTCGATTCAATTCAAATTCGAAGAACCGGTAGGGCGGATCCCCACCTCCGCCTCCGGCGTAAACCCACATATACGCCTGCTGACAGCGGCTTTTGCCCTTAACCTGGAGACGGATCGGAGTTTCATCGGCAAAAACCACTCCGCTTTCCAGGATCTGCTCTTTCATGGCGTCGTAGAGAATCGAAAGAGCCGCCCCCAGAGTTAACACCCACTTGGAGAGGGTTTGGCGGCTAATGCGAACATCCGAGCGTTTAAGGATTTCCACCAGGCGGTAAAGCGGCAGGTGATCGGCAAATTTGGCGGTCAGGATAAAAGCGAGAAGGCTTTCGTCTGCCGGACAGCGGTCAATGATGGCATCAGGCAGGGGCGCGGTCTTCACGCCTAGATCGGGAACCGCTTTGGAAGCGTACTTGGGGCGGACGTATTCGATGACATAGAATTGTTTCGGTTTGCACGCCAGCTTACGGCTTGTTTCGCAACCGATACGGACAAGGGCATTTCCCGTCTCCGGGCACACTTTTTCTTCCGGGGACAAGTCAAGCTCGACGGTTTTGACCGGAAGATTGTCGGGATAAGAAATCGTGTCCTTGCCGCGATTTTTGGAGGGTTTGCGGCGCTGGTACTGAATCTCTTCGGTTTGCTCGGCCTGGACCTCCTCGGGATTCAGGTCGCCAAAGTCCAGAGAAAGGGATTGGTTGTCCAGATCGGCGATAATCCGCTCGCTTTTTACTCCGAATATTTGCTTTTGAAACCAGGTAAGCTGTTCTTTCAGCGTCAAAACGTCCGCTTCCAGAGCAACGATGCGATCGTCCTTCTGCTGAAGAATCTCTTGAAGCCGGAGAGCATCCGTTCTGCTTTCAACACCGTCAGACATGGCGTTAATCTAACACAAAACGGACCTCCCTTAAAGAAAAGAACTGCCTGTTTCTACAGAGAAAAACGATTATTTAAGCGGCGTGGCACAACCCCTTCGAGAAGCATGGTGAACTGCTGACGGGTCAACTGGTTTTCGCCATTGAAGCAGTTTGAAAAAGTTCCTTGCTCGAGCCGCTTGTACCAGATGGCGAAACCATCGCCCTCCCAATAGAGGATTTTGATCAGGTTGCGACGGCGGTTGAGAAACAGGAAGAGCGAACCGGATAACAGTTGACCGGGATAGGCGCATTCAATGAGCTGACTCAAGCCTTCAAAGCTCTTGCGCATATCGACCGACTGGTCATACAGGTAGATCTGATTGAAACCTGAAGGGCGCATAAGCTACACCCTTTTCAGCACAACGAGGATCTCCTCAAGGAGCCCGGTATCGAACCCCGAAGAAACATGGATATGAATGCCGTTGCATTCGAGAGAAATGGGGGCCGCAGCAAGGCTTAGTTCGACAAAATGGCCAATCTGTTGGCGTTCAGGCGCGTCCAGGCGATCACGCCAATAGAGAAAGCGATGGTAGCCTTCGGCATTTTCCCGGCACCAAGCGGCAATGCTCAATCCGCTATCGCGCCAGGCAGCGATTTTGTTTCTCCACTCCTCTCGCACCGCGAGTGATGACATCGTATGACCTCCATGTTCGTGATAGTGGAGGCCAGTTTAGCGGGGGAGCCAGGAGGCAGCAAGATGGGCTCAGTTGACGGTTACAAAGGTGTTCACCATGTTCCGAAGCGAGCACTGAAGGAAATTATTGTCGAGTTTTATTAGTTAGTCCATCCGGAAACTCCGGATGGCACTTGTTGGTTTCCGGACGGAAACTATTTAATCATTGATTCAGTTTCGAAAAAGATTCTATGCGCAAAGACAAACCAAGCAGAACGGCTTACAAGGTTGCCCTGAGTGTTGTTACTTTGGGGGCGAAACCGGGGATGGACAAAATTCTTCCTCCCGGTATTGTCGACGCTACGGAGAAATTGCTCGTTGCTTCCGGTGCGGCTAGCGCAAGAATTGTGCGTTGGTCCCGTTCCCAACGAATGGTCTCTGTCTACGAAGCGTTCGACTCGATGCTGCCGGGTCAGTTTGAGGCCTTTGCTCACAGAAAGGCATTCTGCGAGCGCCAGGTAAGAGGTGGTATTGGCGCTGGTGCTACCCAGATCCTTGTTCTGGGGGCCGGTTATGACACGATGGGGTGGCGGTTGGCGCCGGAGTTCTCTGGCGTGAACTTCTTTGAAATTGATCACCCGGCGACAGCTCGTCTCAAGGCTAGAGGAATAGAGGCGATGGGACAGCGGGAAAATCTCTGCCTGATCTCGGAAGACCTCAGCAAACGGAAACTGGTGGATATTTTAAAGGACAACGAGTCATGGGTCCAGAGTGCACGAACCGTCATTGTAGCCGAAGGCCTTGTGATGTACCTGCCTCCTGAAGCGGTCACGGATGTATTTTGTCAATGTGCTGAAATCGCCGGTGTCGGCAGCCGAATTGCCTTTACCTATATCCCTACCGGTACGGATGGTCGGCCCGATGTCGGTCGATGGACGAGGTTGATGCTGTGGCTTCAGAAGGTTATTGGAGAGCCATGGATCTGGAGCATACGCCCCGAAGAACTTGGCCTGTTCCTGGAAGAAGCAGACTGGAAAAATGCCCCAGAGCTTGGGGGAGCGACCGGTAAGCATGGTGTGGAATTCTATGCCGTAGCGATAAAATGAATTTTCGGTGGGAACAGTAAGGTCTAGCAAAGCGGTTGAGGAGATAAACCATGGCACGCCGGATGGCTGAGGACTGGTTCAGAAAAGAGCAGTGGGAACGCCGCCATGAACCGCATATTGCACCTATCAACCGGCTGGTTGATGAACTGCGCCGCGGGTCCAACCATGAAGGGGTGCCATATGTCGCGCCCATGTACGGCGGAGTAAATGCCAGGTTGTTGAGCGTTCTACGTGACCCGGGGCCGATGACTCAAGCCAGTGGGGGCAGCGGCTTTCTATGCATGGAAAACGATGACCCAACAGCCGAGGCACTCTGCAAGCTCTTCGCTGGTGCCGGGATTGAAGCAGCTGACATCGTTCCCTGGAATGCCTATCCTTGGTTCATAAACCGGCATCCCAAGGCTGCTGAGCTCGACGCAGGCGTCGAACCTCTAAAACGTGTCATTGACCTGATCCCAGACCTGCAGGTCATTATGCTTCATGGTGGGGCCGCTCATAAAGGATGGAAACGACTCTCCCGCCATTACCCTAACCTTGTCACCGAGAATGGATTGCATGTCATCAAAACCTACCACACCAGTCGCCAGGCTTTTTGGCACCGGGACCCAGCGGTGCGGGAGGCAAGGAGAGAGCACCTTCGGGAGTCCTTTTCTGAGGCTGCCAGTGTCTTGAAATCGTAGTTTTTTTTGTGAGGGGAGCAGAGCCTAGCACAATATTCTACAATATTTGATCTTTCCCCTACTCTTTTCAGTGTTTGGTTTCTTGGACGTTGGGTTCCCTGTGAGCATTGCCGAATACAGGGGGTTTTCATCTGGCAGCCCAGGGACGACTGTTTGAGCGAAGCGAGTTCTCGCACTTTCTGGATGCCCCCTTCAGTGAGGGGACCCGGAGTAAGAGGTGCGGTTCGGCCTTCATTGTTTTGATGCTGGGAATTTGCCTTCTTCCCCTGTACGCAACGGAAAGGAAGGGTAAAGCATGTATGGTGTCCGCGCTATCCCCCACAGCACAAGGAAAGGTTTTTACTAGGCTGAAACGGCCCCAGGCCGTTTGAGTGCTGGTTTTGGCAGGCCCCTGGAGCCGCTGAAAGAGCTTGTGATGAAGAGCGGTTCGAGGGGCCGGCCGCGAAAGAGCCCTTCCCTCCCCCTGTAACGCAGCAGAGGCAGAGTGGACGTTTTGGGAAAAAGCCGGACAACTGTTCGAACGAAGTGAGTTTTTGCACGGCCTCAAAACGTCTACGAAGCGGATGGAACCCGCCGACGGCGGGCCAGGCGCGGGGCGGCCTTCTTTCGGTTACCTTTCTTGGCCGTCAAGAAAGGTAACTCGCCTAGCGGGGCGAGTCCCGCCGATTTGCCTATTATCTTGATCCTGCGTTACCCTCACCTGCAACTTACCCTTCCTTTTGTCCCTTGCAGCCGAGCCGAACTTAATTTAAACTGAATTCAGTTACTATAGGAGGTTCCAGCGATGAAACTGAGCGAAACCGTTAAACCGATTACCTATTTCAAAGCCCATGCAGCCGAGGTTTTAGACGCCCTCGACCAGGATGGTAACGCCATGGTTATCACCCAAAATGGCGAAGCGAAAGCCGTGGTCATGGGCATTCGGGAATATGAGCGCCTTAAAGACGGCATTGCGCTCATGCAGCTTTTGGCGCAAAGCGAGCGCGGCATTCGAGAGGGGCGTGGAAAAACCCTGGATGAGGGGTTCGAGGAGCTTTGGAATAAAATTGATCAAGAGGATCGGGAGGAATGAAGACCTACAAGGTTGTGCTGGCCCCCGATTTTATAGCTGACCTATTTGAACTTTATCAATACGTGGCCTTTAGGGATGGCAAGGAAAGGGCCAGGGGTTTAGTAAAAAACCTGGAAAAAGCTGCTCGGCGATTGGAAAAGTTCCCGGACCGAGGCCATGTTCTGCCGGAACTGGCGCCTATGGGAATTCAGGATGTCCAGGAAATCACAAACGGTCCTTATCGCATTATTTATAAGGTCCTGGATGATGCTGTCCATGTCCTGGCCTGCATTGACGGCCGGAGGGATGTGGAACAAGTTTTAATACGACGGGCCCTAAGACGCTGAAAGGCTTTGAGCCTTTCTCCTGCCAGCCTCTACCTCTTTACAAATTCCAGCCCATCCTAGCCCCCTCCCCTTTACCACAGTGCATTCTTTGTTTTGATATCCTCCACAGCCTGGCGGCTCAGCATAATCCCCTTGTTGCAATGGGCGCATTTCACAGTCGCCCCTGGCTTAAGGTATTCAGCCGGGAAATGAAAATCCCTGCCGCATAGCGGGCAGTTGAAGGCGACGGGTTTCTCTTTGGTCATTGCTGTTTTTGCCTTTTGGGTGCTGAAGCCTAGGCGGACTCGTTTTAAAAACATCCTCTGTTTAGTTTACGTCTTCCTTTAGAATCCGGTAAAGGCTGGCTACGCCGATTCCTAATTCATCGGCGATGGCTTGTTTGGTGATTTGGGGGTTTTTCTGGAAGAGCTCTTGGACTTGGGGATAGCCAAAGACCAAGGCAATTTTTATGACTTGGAGAGAGGGGGAAAGTGCTTGGCGAGGCAATGGGGAACGGGAATGATGTTTCGAGTTGTCATATCCATAACCACGCTGGTGGTTACCCCGTCTATGGCCACTTGGCCGTCGGGTCGCACGATTTCCTGGGCAAGGATGAAGCTTTTGGTGCCCATTGAGGCTGGACGGGTTCTTACCGTCAGGATCTCGCCGAGGAAGCATTCTTTGCGGTAATTGACGTTGATGTTCACGACGATGGTACCGAGACTGTCTTCGCCGGCCTCTTTCCATAAACCGCAGTCTGCATACCAGTCAAGGCGTGCCTGCTCCAGAAAGCCCAACGCCTTAACGTGATTGAGATGACCGAGAGTGTCAGTGTGCTCTTGGGTTACCTCGATCTGGATTTCTGTTCTCATGCAAGCGACCTCTTGTTCCTGATAGAAGCTGTCTTCGGCTTGTCCCTCCGCCAATTGATCACTCCTTTACCTCCTCGATACATTCCGGTCCTTCGTTCTCTGGTTTGTTGACAAACCGGGAGACAGGGTGCATAGCGAGAGCTGCCGAGGGGACGGGCTGGAGGAGAGGCTGGAGGGTGGTTAGATCTTGGAGAGAAGAGTCCAGCCATGTGTCGAAGTCTTGTGGTTTGATAAGGACTGGCATGCGAGTGTGAAGCTCCTCGACCAAGGCGTTGGCGTGGGTGGTGAGGATGGTGCAGGTTTCAATGGTCGCGCCCTTGATGTCGGTCCAGTGCTCCCAAAGACCTGCCAGAGCCATGGGGGAACCATCCTTATTATAAATATAGTAGGGCTTTTTCCAGTGATCCTGGCTTTGCCATTCAAAAAAACCGCTTACTGGAATCAAGCACCGGCGCTTGCGGAAAGCGGCTCGGAAAGCTGGTTTGAGTGCGACGGTTTCTGACCTTGCATTGATCAGCCGGTTGCCAATGGCTGGGTCGGTGGCCCAACTTGGAATCAGGCCCCATCGCAACAGCGCCATGTGGCGCTCTTCCGCTTCAGTCCGAATCACGACCACTGGTTGAGAGGGGGCGATATTATGCTCCAGAGTGGGCTTTTCTACCTGGATCCGTGAGATCGGGGCGGGAAAAGAGTGTAAGTGCTTGGCCTGAATAAGTGATTCAAAAAAATCTGAGGCGCACCCATAGGTTCGTCGATGATATTTTGAACGCTTAGGCAGGTCAATGACTAGCGCTATTGCCCGGTCAGAACTCGCGGATTCAGGTTTAAATTATAACCTTTTAGATTTCAAGGGATAAAACCGCAAAGCAAATAAACGGGGCGGAACCTTTTCTGCTGCTGAGAGCTGTCCTCAAAATGCAGGTGTTGTGAGAATGGCCTCACCCGCCGTCAAAGGGTTTTAGTGGTGTTGCAAGACTAGGTTCTTTTGAGCTATGCAACAACGCAACTACGTTCCAAGGCGGAAGCTCTACGTTAATGGCGGACGGTAAAACGCTCGAACTCGCCGGTGGCTGCATGCCAGTCCACCTGCAGCTCATCCACCCGTGCCATTTCAGGCCCGCGCCGGCACCATTCGACCACTGCGCGGACCGCTCTTTCCTCCCCTTCGAAGATCGCTTGCACCGATCCGTCGGGGCAGTTGCGGCACGAGCCGCTGACGCCATGCTGCTCGGCGGTCTGCTTGGTGCTCTGGCGGAACCAGACCCCCTGCAC
>CALZIZ010000121.1 GCA_945787465.1 uncultured Desulfuromonadales bacterium | reverse complement strand
AATATTTTTCCCGTCAATCGGCAGGGATTTAGGCTGCGCCGCTACCGAGCCCGTGGCGAGGATAATATTTTTTGCACGAATATGTCCGGTGACGTCGCGTCGGCGAATACGAACCTTGCCCGGCCCTTCAATAGAGCCGTGGCCCCGAAAGACATCGACCCCGTTTCCTTTGAGCAGCTGCTCCACGCCGCCGGTGAGCTTGGCCACCACAACATCCTTGCGCTCAGCGGCCTGGGCATAATCGAAATCGGTCTTGGCGACCCGGATCCCATGCTCCTGCGCGGAGTGAATCCTTTCGAGCAGGTGGGCCGTGCTGGCCAAAGCCTTGGTCGGGATACAGCCGCGGTTCAGGCAGGTCCCCCCGACCCGGTCTTCTTCGACGATGCATACTTTGGCCCCCTGCTGGGCACCGCGGATCGCAGCGACATAGCCTCCGGGGCCGGCGCCGATAACGGCGATATCGAACTCGATCATGCTCCCCTACTCCCTTTCTTTCCAGGTTCGCGCCAATGTGGCGAGCAGGTTCCGGGCAGCTGCCGACTCAGCCCGAAAGACCACCGTTCGGCTCTTTTCGCTGCGATGGCAAATCTCTACCTCCAGCCCCTCGGCGTAAGCCTTGTCCAGTTGGCCGAAACGGTCGGCCCATTCGACCACCGTCACCCCATCGCCGCACAGGTATTCGTCGAATCCCAGATCGATCAGATCATCGGGATGCCCCAGGCGATAGAGGTCGAAATGGTAGAGCTCGAATCGCCCGTGATAATGGTTCATCAGGGTATAAGAGGGACTGACCACGGGCTCGTCTTCGGGCACATCGAGCCCCAGGGCCAACCCCTGGGTCAGGCAGGTTTTTCCCGCCCCCAGGTCGCCGGACAGAAAAATAACCGTGGCACCTGCCACGGCCTGCCCGAGGTACCGGCCGAGTGCCCGGGTTTCCTCGGCGGAGCGGGTTTCAGTTTGCCAGCAATCCACGACCTTAGCTGCCCATGGCCCGGATCACATCCAACCGGGCCACCACCCCCACCAACTTCTGGTTTTCAACAACCGGGATCAGGTGGGCTGCCTTGTCCACCATCAGCGCGGCAATGTCACTGACCAGGGTGTCAGGAGAGCAGGTAACAACGTCGCGATTACAGATGTCGCCGACTTTTCGGGCGGTGATCTTTTCCACTTCCTCACGAAAATTTTTCTCGCTCTCCAGGTAAAGGACCCAGTCGAAGATGGAAATCACCGTGGGAATATGCAGAGGCTTGTCCTGCTCCACAAGGTCGGTCTGGGTAACGATCCCCTTGAGGCGACCCTCGACATCGACAACCGGCATGGCGTTAACACCCTTCTCGGCAAAACTGCGTGCCAGCTCCTCGACATCGGTATCGGGGGTCACCGAATGCACTTTGGTGGTCATGATATCTTTGGCTTTAAGCATCGAAAACTCCTTCAGATTGCAAATGATAACGCGCGGCGGGAAGTTCCTGCACCAAGTCGCCTGCGGTCATTCCGGCCGTTCCCAGCCTGGGGCGCAAACGATCCGCCGCGCAGCCATGGAGGTAGACTCCAAGTACCGCGGCATCTTCAGCGCTCAGCCCCTGGGCGAGCAGGCCACCGATAAGGCCGGTGAGCACATCGCCCATACCGCCTGTGGCCATTCCCTGGTGACCGCTGGCATTGATGCGAATACGACCGTCTGCAAAGGCGGTCACCGTTGGGGCCCCCTTGAGCACCAGTACCACCTGGTGGGTGCGGGCAAAACTCCGGGCGCAGGCGATACGGTCTTTCTCGACCTCGGCAACAGATATTCCCAGCAGCCGGGCCATTTCCCCGGGGTGTGGGGTTAATATAGTAGCCCTACCAGCCCTTTCATTGAGCATATCAGGTTTTGCCCCAAGGGCATTAATTCCGTCGGCGTCCAGGACCAGGGGGATTGGGCATTCGCGCACCAGATGGCGTACCAGCGCTGCGGTTTCTGCTGCCAGCCCCAGTCCCGGCCCAAGCGCCAGCGCCTGCTTGCCGTCCCAGAGGTTACGCACCTGCTCCAGGGCCTGGAGGCTCAAGGCCCCTGCGACATCATCAAGGGGGGCCGTCATGGCCTCGGTCAGCTTGATCTCGAGGACCTGGTAGACACAGCGGGGGCAGACCGCGGTCACCAGCCCGGCACCACTTCGCAGACCACCTTCGGCGGCCAAGGTGGCTGCGCCGGTTTTGCCGATCGATCCGGCGACAACCAGCAGATGACCGAAGCTGCCCTTATGACCGGTCACCGGTCGCCGCGGTAAAAGGGCTGCGGCTTCGCTCGCATCGACGAGCAGATGTTCTGTCCCCCCCGCATCCGTTAGACAGCGGGGAATGCCGATATCCAGTGTTTCAAGATGACCGGTCAGTTGCGCAGCCGGATGCAACACATGACCGAGCTTGGCAAATGCAAAGGTGAGGGTCAATTCGGCCTCGACCGCCCGGCCAAGGATACGCCCGGTGCTGGCCTCAACCCCCGAGGGGATATCGACGGCCACCGCAGGCGCAGCGCTGGCGTTGATCCAGTCAATGGCTGAGGCGTAGAGTCCTTTGACCTCGCTGGTCAACCCGGTACCGAGCAGGGCATCGACCAGCAGTGCCGGATTGCAATGGTCATCGAGTTCAGCCAGCAGGGCCTCGTCGCTGGGCACAAAACCGACATCGCCACCGCTGTTGAGCAGGGCATTCAGGTTGATGGCCGCATCGCCACCGATGGTATCGCGCTCTGCGAGCACCAGGGTGCGCACCTGCCACCCCCAGTTCGCAAGATGACGGGCGATCACGTAACCATCGCCGCCATTGTTGCCTTTGCCGGCAAACACCAGCACCGGCCCTGGAAAACGCCCGGCAAAGTGCCTGGCCATCGATTCGGCGGCGCCGCGTCCGGCGTTTTCCATCAAGACCACCCCCGGCACCCCGATCTCTTCGATAGTGCGGCGGTCGAGTTCACGCATCTGTTCGGCGTTCAACAACCTCATGGACGCTCCAGGACCACATTGGCCACGCCATAATCCCCATCGTGGCTGTAGGAAAGGTGCACCGACTGCAGGCCCCGTTCGGTGAAAATCTCCAGCGCCCGCCCCGTCAGGCGCAGCGAAGGGCACCCCAGTTCATCGCGGACCACTTCCATGTCCTGCCAGCTCAACCCCTGGCGCAATCCAAGCCCCAACGCCTTGAGAAAAGCCTCCTTGGCGGCAAAGCGGACTGCCAGGTAGGGGGCAGGATCGCGTTTGCCCATGGCGTAGGCCTTTTCCTGGGCGGTAAAGATCCGATCAATGATCCCGCTCTTGCCTTGTTGGACAAAGCGCCGAAACCGCTCGACGCGGGCCAGGTCGACGCCGATACCTGCGATGGAAGACAAATTCAGCCTCCCCGGACCAGTTCGACCATCTCACGCACAGCGCGCTCAAGACCGACCAAGACGGCCCGGGAAATGATGCTGTGTCCGATATTGAATTCGTCGATGCCACCGAGGGCCACAACGTCGCGAACATTCTGATAGTTGAGACCGTGGCCGGCGTTGACCGTCAGCCCCAGCTGGTGGCCGGTGGCGATCGCTGCGGAGATTTTACCGAGCTCGGCCTGCCGCTCGAGCTCCTGGCGCGCCTCGCAATAGGTACCGGTGTGGATTTCGACACAGTCAGCTTCAACCGCACGGGAGGCTTCGAGCTGCCTGGCATCGGGGTCAACGAACAGGCTGACGAGGATACCACCCTCGCGCAGCCTTGCGACCTGCCGCTCGAGCAGCTTGCGCTGGCCAAGCACATCGAGCCCACCCTCGGTGGTTAATTCCTGACGTTTTTCCGGCACCAGGCAGACGATGTCAGGCTTGATGCGCAGGGCAATACCGACCATCTCGTCGGTGGCGGCCATTTCCAGGTTGAGCCGGGTCTGCACGGTGTGACGTAATATTTCCACGTCGCGGTCCTGGATATGCCGCCGGTCTTCGCGCAGATGGACGGTGATCCCTTCGGCACCGGCCAGTTCGGCCAGTGCCGCGGCCGTCACCGGGTCCGGTTCGGTGGTCCCCCGGGCCTGGCGAACCGTGGCGACATGATCGACATTAACTCCAAGTCTGGCCACGCCTAGTTGCCCTCCTTGCTGCCGCCCATATGTGTTTCCACGGCCGTGGCAATGTTGTGAGCCAATTCGGTGATCTGGTATTTGTCCTGGCCTTCAAGCATGATCCGCAGCAGCGGTTCGGTGCCCGAATAGCGAATCAGCACCCTGCCGTTTTCGTCAAGTTTCTGTTCGGCATCCTCGATGGCCTTGTCAACCTCCGGCACCTGGCTGATGTCTTGGCGTTCCTTGACCCGCACGTTGACCAGCACCTGGGGCAAAGCGATCATCACCTTTGCAAGTTCGGAAAGGCTTTTGCCGCTGCGCTGGAGAATCGCCAGCACCTGCAGTGCCGACACCATCCCGTCGCCGGTGGTGTTGCTGTCGAGGAAGATCATGTGTCCCGACTGCTCGCCGCCGAGGTTGTAACCATGCCTGAGCATCTCCTCAACCACGTAACGATCGCCGACCGCGGTCTTGACGACCTTGCCCCCGGCCTTTTTGACCGCGATATCCAGCCCCATGTTACTCATAACCGTCGCAACCAGGGTCTTTTCGGCCAAAGTCCCCTTGGCCAGCATGTCGGTGGCGCAAATGGCCATGATATGGTCGCCGTCGACCTCGTTGCCGAACTCATCGACGAAGATCACCCGATCGGCATCGCCGTCGAGAGCGATACCGAGGTGGGCACGATTGGCCTTGACCGCTTCGGAAATAACCTGGGGATGCAGCGATCCGCAGCCGGCATTGATATTCGTCCCGTTGGGCTCGACCCCCAGGCGGATAACCTCGGCCCCGAGTTCTTCGAGGACTGCCGGGGCAACTTTGTAAGCCGCGCCGTTGGCGCAATCCAGAACGATGCGCAGCCCTTTGAGGTCAAGGTCTTTGGGGAAGGAATTCTTCAAAAAGACGATATAGCGTCCCTGGGCGTCGTCGATACGAAAAGCCTTGCCGACCTCCGAGGCGATAGGGCGCAGGGAATCGATCTTCTTGGTGAAGATCAGCTCTTCCATCTTGAGTTCAGTTTCATCGGGAAGTTTGAAACCGTCGTGGGAGAAAAACTTGATGCCGTTGTCCTGGTAGGCGTTGTGGGAGGCAGAGATGACCACCCCGGCGTCGGCCCGCATCGAGGAGGTGATAAAAGCAATGCCGGGAGTCGGCAGGGGGCCGACCAGCAGCACGTCGACTCCCATGGAACAGATCCCGGCGACCAGGGCATTTTCAAGCATGTAGCCCGAGAGCCTGGTGTCTTTGCCGATAACGATGCGGTGACGCCTGTCGCCCTTTTTACACATATAGGCGGCAGCGCGCCCGAGTTGCATGGCAATTTCAGTGGTCATCGGGTGGATATTGGCCACGCCCCGAATACCGTCGGTTCCAAAAAGCTTTTTCTTCATTCCTGACTGCTCCCTGTCGGTTGCTCCGGCTGCACCGGGGACGCCGCAACAATCGCCACGCCGACCTCAACCGTTTTCTGGTCCTTAAGTGAAGTGTACTTGCCTCGGTAATTCAACGGAACGATGAGGGTAAAGCTCTCCATGACCCCCTCCAGGTCCACCGCCTCGGTGGACACCTCGTTCACGGTTTTTATTTCACTCTCGGCCCCCTCGACCACCACCCGTTCTGGCTTGACGGCGACAGTGGCGACCTCGTGGCCCGGTTCGGGGTTGCCCGAAAGCATCACCTTGACGGGAACGGATTTTTCTTTGATTCTTTCGAGTTTCACATCGATAAAAGAAGGCGACAGGCGGGTCACCTTGAGGGTCCCTGGAATGTCGAGCCGCTCTTCAAGCCTGCGAAAGGTCGTCAGACCAGGCTGCAGGTCTTCCAGGTCAACAGAGATCCGAATATCGGTGGGGCTTAGATTCATCAGCAAGGTGCGCGGGCCGCTGATACGCACGTCGACCAAACTGGGAACCTCGTTGGCGACCATCATCCCCGCGGGGGTGTTTTTCAGCTCCAGGGGCACGGCGTAACCGACCTCAAGCTTCTGCTCGCCCATGACAAAGAACCACAGCACCAGGGCAAAAATAAGGGAGAGCAGCTTGGCAACCCAGTTTTCTGTGAGGCTCTCGAACATGATTATTTTTTCTTTTTCTTGGCCATTTGGGGTTCAAGCAACCTTTTGAGAACCCTCTTGAGGGAGGTCGAATCGAGATCTCTGGTAATCCGTCCGCCGACCACCACGGAGATCTTCCCGGTCTCCTCGGAGACCACGATTGCGACGGCATCAACCAGCTCGGTCAGTCCGATGGCGGCACGGTGGCGGGTGCCAAGGGCCTTGCTGATGTCAGGGTTCTGGGTCAGCGGCAGAAAACAACCCGCCCTGGTCATCCGACCCTGCTGGATGACCAGGGCTCCATCATGAATTGGCGAATAGGGCAAAAAAATCGAGGTGATCAGATCGCTGGCAACCCTTGCATCGATTTCCACCCCGACCTCGAGAAAGTCCTTCAACCCTGTCTCGCGCTCGATAACCACCAATGCGCCGATGCGTTTATTGGCCATGTTGACACAGGCCTTGACCAGCTCCTCCATGACCTCGGTCTCTTCTTTGTAGGAAAGGTCGGCGAAGAATGGATTGCGGCCGACATGAATCAAGGCCCGGCGGATATCGTTCTGAAACAGAACCACGATCACCAGGATAATGGAGGAGAGAAAATTATCGAGCAGCCAGTGCAGGGTATAGAGGCCACCGAGCTGGGAGGCCACATAGACGATCAGGATCACCGCCAGCCCCAGGAGCATCTGGACCGCGCGGGTGCCCTTGATCAACAGAATAATTCGGTAGATGATGAAGGCGACGAGACCGATATCGAGCAGGTCGAAAAGCCATCTGAAGTTTTGGAAATGTTCTAAAATCCCGGCCACGGCTCACCAGCTGTCAAAGAAGGGTCTCAGGTATGGGTCGATTGTGCCTCGTTGCAAAGGGCCCAGGCCATCAGCGAAGCCTCTTTGGCCGGCCGGACGTCATGGACCCGCAAAATATTCGCGCCCCGGTCGATCCCCAGGGCCAGGGTCGCAAGGGTGCCGTGCAGACGCTCGGATGGAACGGGCTGTTCGAGAACCTTGCCGATAAAACTCTTTCTCGAGGTCCCCAGCAGAATCGGCAACCCGAGGGAGCGAAACTCATCCAGGCGACGCAGGATCTCCAGGTTACCTTGCGGCGTTTTACCGAAACCGATGCCGGGATCGATACAGAGGCGCTCCCTGCAGATGCCGGCAGCGGTAGCCTTCTGCACCGCAGCTTCGAGGAATTCAAGCACCTCTCCGATAAGGTCCTGATATCGGGTGCGGGTCTGCATACTCTCAGGCCGCCCAGGGGTGTGCATCAGAAAAATCCCCGCCTTGGCCTCAGAAGCGACCTTGAGCATTGCCGGATCAAAGGTCAGGCCACTGATATCATTAACAAAATTTGCGCCAGCCGCAAGCGCCGCACGAGCCACCTGACTTTTGGTGGTATCGACGGAAATCGGCAGGTCGGACTCCCTGCGAAAGGCCTCGATGACCGGCACGACCCGTGCCAGCTCTTCTTCGGCACCGACCTCGGCAGCACCTGGGCGGGTGCTTTCACCGCCGACATCAAGGATGTCGGCACCTTCGGCGACCATCTGGCGTGCCCGAGAAAGGGCCTGCTCGAGAGCCTGGAAGCGCCCCCCGTCGGAAAAGGAGTCTGGGGTGACGTTTAAAATACCCATGATCAGCGGCCGCCGCAGATCAAGCCGGCAGTTGCGGCCAATCAATTCGGGCTCGGGCCTCTCACAAGCTTGCAGCAGCTTGTGGATCTTACCAGCCAGGGCAGCCAACCCGTAAGGCTGCGCATTGATCCGGTCGCAGAGCAGCCGAATTTTGCGCAGGCAGCCGATGAGAATCACATCGCTGACGGGAACGGAACAGGCAACGCACCCCTTGGCAACGGCCGCATCTCCACCCAGCGAAAGCATCTCCTGCTTGAGAATATTGGCCGCAGCGCAGGGAATCGCTGTTAATCGGATCGCCCTGCCCACCATTTTGGCGGCCATGCGCCCGGCTGCCTTGGGGTCGGCGCCGACCGACATAACAGCGTGCCGGGCATCGGCCTCGTTTTCAATCCGCAGCAGGCGCGGCGGCCCGGCCATCAGTCCTCGACCTGGACCGCCACATCTTCAACACAGGGGCCTTCTGCAGGCGACATCGATTCGACCCGATCCGTCGGCTTGGGCTGCTCTGCCGGTTCCTCGCCAAAGACCATCTTGCGGATCTCGGCACCGTTGAGATTTTCCCGCTCGAGCAGGGCCTCGGCCACGCTCACCAGGTGCTGCTGATTTCCCTTGAGGATTTCCCGGGCCCGCTCGTAAGCTTCCTGGACAATGCGGCGAATTTCCCCATCTATTTCGATCGCGGTGGCTTCGCTGTAGTTCTTTTGATGTCCCATATCCCGGCCGAGGAACACCTCCCCTTCTTTTTCGCCGAAAGTCAAAGGCCCCAGCTTCTCGCTCATCCCCCACTCGCAAACCATCTTACGTGCGATTGCGGTTGCCCGCTCCAGGTCGTTACTGGCACCGCTGGTGACGCTCTCGAAGGTTAGCTCTTCTGCGACCCGGCCGCCGAGCAGGGTACATATCATTGTAGTGAGCCCGGACTTGGTCTCGTTGTACTTTTCTTCGGCAGGCAGATACATGGTCACGCCCATGGCCCGCCCACGGGGGATAATGGAAACTTTATGAACCGGGTCGGCACCGGGGATAAACATGGCGACCAGGGTATGGCCTGCCTCGTGGTAAGCGGTGACCTTCTTTTCCCGCTCGGTAATCACGATGGAGCGACGCTCGGCGCCCATCATAACCTTGTCCTTAGCCGCCTCGAGGTCGTTCATGTCGACCCGATCCTTATCGCCGCGGGCTGCGAGCAAGGCTGCCTCGTTCACCAGATTGGCAAGATCGGCCCCGGAGAATCCAGGGGTCCCCTTGGCGACCACCTCAAGATTAACGTCTTCGGCCAAAGGAACCTTACTGGCATGCACCTGCAGGATCTTGGTTCGGCCTTTGATGTCGGGGCGCGGTACCACCACCTGCCGGTCGAAACG
>CALZIZ010000120.1 GCA_945787465.1 uncultured Desulfuromonadales bacterium | reverse complement strand
GACCGCTGGGAGAAACGGCGGGTCGGTGGGTAGCGGCGCCGGGGCCGGTTCGACCGGGACTGTCACCGGTATGGTCTTGCGATGGGCTGGGTCGGCACCAAAAACCAGCTCAAAGGTCACCGGGGTCGTGGCATCCACGTTGTTGGGAGCGACGAACTGCAGCCGCGCCGGCCGCCCGCTGCCGTTGATGATCCGGGCATTGACCAGGGCGCCGGCAGGCCTGGCGGAGGTGACCCGAACCTGGTGCGGGGCGATCGGCACGGTGAACTCCTTCACTGTCCCTGCATGGACCGTCCCCAGAACGGGTGCAATAAGCTCGTGGATGGTGAGGCTATGCTCCTCGCAGAGGTTGGTCAGGTCCACAGGCCGCAGGAACGTCTGATCCTGTTGTCCCGGGCCGCGAAAGACCGGATTTTCCAGGCGGTAGTGGGCAATGATCTGCAGCGCCTGGTGGCGGGTGCCCGTCCCCGGGGCAAGGGTTCCCGCGGTAAAGCGCCGCCCCGCCACGGCGCCGAGATTTCCGGCACTGTCGGGGAGAAAGCGCAGTTCATAGCGAGCGGTCTCGTCGCCGCGGATGCTGAAGTCGACCCGTTCGGTTTCATAGAAGGCCTCGGTGGGGGGCGGGCTGACCGCCAGGGGCTTCACCTCGATCTGGTTGAGTTCGACGAAATCGACATCGAAACCAAACTTGAAAACCACAGATTCACGCAGCATCCCGGGTGCCCTGAGCTTGTAGGTGCCGGACAGAGAGGTACTGAAAAAAGCGCCGAAAACGTTCTCTGCCCGCTCCTTCATGGGGATGAACCGGTGTTCGCGAAACCGCACATGGCGCGACCCGGGGATCAGGTCGGCCCCATCGACCCGCGCGGCCATGTCCTGGGTGCTCGGAACCGGCGGGGTGACCGGCGCGGGGGGGAGCTCTACTGCCAGGGAGTTCACCGTGCCGTCGAGGGTGGAGATGCCTCCTGATCTGGCCTTCAAAAAGGCGAACAGCCGGGCGAACTGGCCGACGAAGATCTCCTTCGGGCGCCCGATTGGGATGGTCGTATAGACTTCGCCGGTCAGGTAGGCGGCCTCCTGTTCGGCGGGGACGCGATCCCGGTCACCGCCGGCAATGAGCCAGGCCAGGGGGTAAACCCCCAGCCCCGGGAACCAGGAGTCGCGGTTGAGGAAGTTCGAAAGCACCCGGCCCCAGGCGACGGGGATGTGCTCTGCCCAGAGCTGCTCCAGGTTCAGGCTGAACCAGGTATTCACGGTCTGACGGATATTTTCGAAGGGGGACATGCACAGTTCCACCGTGTCGCCCGGTTCTGCGATGTCAAAGATGTCGGCATCGAGTGCGAAACGAAGCGTCACCCGGCCGCCCCCGGCATCCAGCGCATCGACGTAGTTGAGCGCCTCCCGTTCGCCGTTTATGACCGTCACCCGGCGCCCTTCAGCGAACTTGCCGACCCGATCCGCATCGGGGCTTCCCAGCAAGGTGATCACCTTGCGGTCATCGCCGACCTGTCCGTCGAGCCGGGTGGGAGATTCCCGGCTGCCGATTCCCCAGGCGATGCCTGCGAAGATGGTATCCAGAATACCGAAACTGAAATGCCGGACCCAGGAAGAAGCGCTGCTCGACAGAGGGCTGAAGGAAAAGCCGAAATGAACCAGCCAGGGGATCGGCAGGCTCAGCCAGAACGGGCCCCAGATGGCAGCCTGCCAGACGTGCCGCAGTTCATGCTGCTGTAGAGCGTCCATGCGCGAGAGTTCAACGTCCGGATCGGCGGGAACCAGCACCGTCCCCCCTTCGAGCTTTCCGCCCCGGGACTCGGTGCCGGTGAATTCCACGCCCGTAATCGTGACCCGGTCCTTGGTGATACCGTCCACCGGTTCTTTCAGAAAGACCTGCGTGCCGTCCACCCGCAGGATTTCCGCGCAGGTCTCCTCGTTGGAATAGCCTTCGATATGGAGAAAACCGCCTGTGGCGTAGGGGGCGGGATCGCGTGTGGTCAGGACGTGGCGCACCTCGGGTGCGGTCACTTCGGTGCGGCGCAGTTCTGCATTGGCGACGAAGTGGGCAACGGACAGCCCGCTGGCGTGAGATTCGGGCAGTGGTTCGTTAAGGAGGGCAACCTCCAGAGGGGCGGAGGAGATTTCCCTGAAAACGCAGGGGCTCGGAGGCGCGATGGCACAGATCCGGATGATCGCCCCGACACCGATCTCGCTTGCATCGTCGGAGTGGATCACCAGCTGCTCCCCCGGGGCGGCGACAGTTTCGGCCTGGTGGGTTCGAACGACCGTCAGGGGCAGAACCTCCACGGCCACGTCGGCGGCGAAGGCCGGCACCGGCAGCGGAGCACCGAGAGTGAGCTGCCCCTCGGGCGAAATCGACTCGACAGTGGCAAAGACCGTCGTCGGGGAATCCCCCGTGGTGCGCACCCGCAGCGGCCGGCCAGGCTCGAGCCCCCCCGCGTCACCCGGCGGCAGGGCCACGAGATTGCCGGCTTCACCGACCATTTTTCCGACCGCCCGGGCCGAGGCATCCCCGGCGAGCCGTTCGAGTTTGACCTCCACCCCCTGCAGGGCGGCGGGCAACGGGTCGACGGAAAGCTGCAGACGAAAGCCGAGAATGATGCGCCGCTGCTTGCCTCCGGCGCTGGAGAGTTCGAGGCCGTCGAGCCGCCGCAGGGATTTGCCCGAACCGCCCGAGTGCTGCATCTCGAGGATCTCCAGCCCCACGTAGGGCCCCCGGGCCGGGTCAAGGGGAGGCTCGATCACGATTTCCCGCGACACCCTGGGGCGCACCACCCGCCGGGCGAACCAGGAATCCCCCCGCTGGACGCGGATGAACTGGGAGCCGGGGAACCCGGCGTTGGTCTCGCCCTGCTTCATCCGCAGCACGATCAGCTCGATGGGGAAGTCGACAAAATCAAGGCGATTCGGGGCCCGGGCGGGGATCATCTCCCGGACGATCAGGTTGATGCCAGGAAAATTGTCGGGCACCTGCCGGGGCAGATGAATGGTTTCGCCCCGCACGAAGGTAATCGTCTGGCCGAGAAACTGGCCGCCGTGCTCCAGGCGGACAAAGGAGGGATCGAGACGGACGACTTCCACCGTCTGCCCTTGGTAATCCGCCGGCAGCAGGGGCGGATGCAGGCTGATCGCGTTGCCGCTGACCGTATCCACCCGGCGGATCTCGTCCTCGGTCGCCCCTGCCCGCTTGATGACCAGATAGTCGCGGCCCTCGAAGCCGTCGGCGATGGCGGTGGGGTCCGCCGGAACCCAGACGGCATTTTCGATGATGTCGGCGCTGGCTCCGGGAGAAAGCGCGGCGCCGAAGAGGCGACGACGAGATCGCGCATGCGCTCTTCGGCCAGCGCCTCCCAGTCGCCCGGCCTGGCCCAGATGACGTTGCCCATCACCCAGAGGGTGTCCTGGGAGTTGGCTTCGCGCCACAGACCGTTGAGCAGCAGCGCTCCGGTCATCATCCGGTAGGATCCGACTGGCCCGGTGAGGTTGAAGACGCTATGTTTCCAGTACCAGTCGAGGCCCGGGCCGAACAGACCGACAAAGAAGCGGATCGGATCGGCGAGAATGTTCACCATCTCCATCTGCAGCGCCAGGCTGTTGGTCTGGGCGCCCCAGAGGAAAGCCGACAGGACAGACCAGACGATGCCCAGCCAGTTATGCCCGGTCGGATCGGTGAAATTCACCGGGTCTCCCGCGCACCAGAGGTAGGCGGTTTCGTCGTTGATGCGCCGCGCCGTTCCCCCAGCCATGGCATGAAAGGCTGTCCGGAACTCCTTGGGTACGAGCTCCTCCGGGTCCACCCCATACCAGGTGTCCGGGGTCAGAAACTGCCCCAGTTCCGGATCCAGCCAGCGTGTCCCGGCGTGCACCAGCCCGGTGAGCGGATCGCCGAAGAGGCTTCCCAGCCCTGGAACCCCCTCTTTCACCGCCCCCCCGTATGGGTCGTCCCCGCAGGGTTCGCGGATGGCTCCTTGGGCATCGCCGATCCCGACCAGCCGTCCGCCGACGGCCCGGTGGTAGGTTTCGGTCAACCGATCCCCCTGCACCCGACCGACGCACTGGGGCCCGATCCACAGGTAGACAGAGAGGATTCGCCCTTCCCGGTCGGCTTCGGCCAGGCGGTTGCCGTCGATGCCGACGATGTAATAGCGTGGTTCCCCGTCAAGCACCCGACCGACCAGGCGGCCGAAGCCGTCGTAGAGGTAGTCGACCCGGCGCCCGCCGGGCAGTTCCACCCGGCCCAGGCGGCCGAACAGATTGTAGCTGTAACGGGTTTGCCCCTCCGGGCCGCGACGAACGGTCCGTCGGCCCAGTTCGTCATAAACGAAAGATATGGTGTCCTTTCCGAAGCGCTCTTCGACAACCACCCGATCGCTGTAGGAGTATGCGAACAGGTTACCATCGACGACTTTGCGGACCCGCCGCCCCTGCTCATCATAGTCGCACCGCCACCTGTCCCCCCAACTCCTCAGATGGCCCTGCTCGTCGTACAGGGCCGTGACCGTCCCCAGGCGCTGAATGCGCCCGTCGGTCCCGTAGTGAAGGTCCACGGTTCGCGATTCCCCGGCCGCGGGAACCAGGCTCACCCTGGCGAGACGCAGCTTTTCTCCAGGGGACATTTCCTCGACTGTAGTCGCCCCGGTTGCCAGGCGTACGGTCGTTCGTCGCCGGGCGCGATCGGTTTCAACCTGCAGGTGTTTTTCAGTATCCTCCGCTCCGGGAGCTTCGCAGAGTTCGAGTTGACCTCCTGATCCCACCCGGTATTTCATTCGCCACTCGAAACCATCCACGCGCTGGATGACTTCGACCGGGAAACCCTCCCGATCGACCCGCACCACCGTCTCGGTGCGCCCGGTGTGCGCGCTCCTTTGGCCGCTCTGCCGGTCACCGGTAAACTCAACCTGGTCGCCCGAAGAATGGGAGACCCCGAGAAGTTTTCCCGAAAAGTCGTAGCGATACCGCAGCCAGCTCCCATCTGGCTCCTCCTGGACCCGGACCCGGTTGAGGAAATCCCTTCCCTCCCGGCGGACACCGCCGTTGGGCAGGGGGACTTCCTGCACAATCAGGTCAGGACGGTTCTCAAGCGCTGAGTGATAGGGATGCACTGTTCGTCCCTCCATCTGGAAAAGCGGCCAGGACCTCGTCGAGCGCCGCCTCGATTCGGGCCAGAACCTCGGGAAGCTCCTCCCGAACCCCGGCCGCAACCTCAATGAGGGGGGTCAGCAGGGCCGCGGGGTCGAGTTGGGCGACCAGTTGGTCGAGCGGTTTCAGACTGTCCACCACCCCGCCAAGAAGCAGACTCGGCCGGACCAGGGAGATCCGCTCGATCACCTCGTCGAAAGCCCCGAGCGGCGGCAGCAGCAACTCCACCAGTTGATCGATTTTCCCGAGCAGTTCTTCGCGCAACCCGTCGAACTCCAGGGCCAGGCTCGAGGGATCGAGCACGGCGAACTGACCCTTGATCACATCGAACAACACCTGCACCTCGTCCTTGAACGTCGCTGGCCCCAGGGCTTCAATCTGGCTCCAGGGCGGCCAGCAGCACCTCGGAAAATCCAACCAGGCGCTGGCCAAACTGATCAAAGAGATCGTTGATTTCATCGCGCAGTGGCGCGGGGTCGAGATCGCGAAGAGCCTGCAAAAGCAGGTCACCGCCAAGTGCGCCTGAAGGGGGAAAGGTCTGAAGAATCTGGCCGAGCCACCCCTCCAGGCTCCCGAATCCGGCCCGCAGGTCATCGAGTTCGATCCCCGACTCCACCCGGACGGTGGCCGAAAAGACGCTTTCTCCCTGGGAAGCGTCGGGAACCAGCTGCAAGGGGTCCACATCGGGCAGCAGCGTCAGCACCTGGGAGGCGATGGGCCGATTCAATTCAGAGAGCTCCCCGCCGGCCGCCCTGCCGATGAGTTCCACGGTTCTGCGATAGGCCAGGCCGGCTTCCTCCAACCGGGCAGAAATGTTAGCGGGGTCGAAATCGAGTCGGACTCCGTTCATCGCCAGGGCCACCCGGTTTTCGATGCTCCGGGGGGCGAGCTTCTGGAAGCGGCCCTGAAGGCTCTCGCCAAGGCTTTTGGCGGCCGGCCCCAGAACAGATACAGGAAGGTTTTCCACCGAGTCGATGAGCTTTCGGTGCAGATCAACCAGGGGGGTCAGGAGATCCCCGGGGCGGTAGCCGAAGAGCGGATCGCTCCCTTCGGTCTCCTCGGAGAGTTCGGAGCGCAGGGCGCCGCCGGCCTCTTTGAGGGCCTGTGGCGGGCCGGCGAGCGGGCCGAACCCCTCGGTTACGCCGCCCGCGTGGGGCTCAAGGAGTTCGGCAAGTTTCACCGGGTCGAGGGCATCGACAACATCCAGGATCGGCTGATAAAGTTCCTCCAGAGGCTGGAAGATCAACTCGGGATCGAGGATGCTCTCAACCCGGGCGATCAGTTCCGCGTACAGCCGGCTCAGAGGGGCGATGAGCTGGCCAAAATCGAATGAGCGAACCGCCTCTTTCATCGGCTCGAGCGCCTCCTCGACCAGACGCCGGAACTGTTCGGGGCCGAACTGGTGAATCGCCCCGATGATCTCTTCCACCGGTGCGTCGAGCCTCCCGGCCACATGTTCTGGGTTCAGCAGCTGGAGTTGAGCGGTAATCCCCGAAAGGGAGTCGGCCGCCTCCTCAAGCAGCGGGGTAGGGTCGATCCTGGCCAGAGCCTTGTCCAGGGGGGCTTGCACCGTTGCGGTCAGATCGATCCCGCGCAGGATTTCGGCCCCTATTTTCAGGGCCCCCACCGCCGCCTCGGGGAGGGAGGAGAGATCGAGGTCCCTGACCGTGTCGCGAAGCCCGTTGAGCTCTTCAATGACCAGATCCGCCGGCTCATCGAGGCTGAAGCCCTCTATCTGGGCTCGTATCACGGCGACCTGGTCGGTGATCTGCTGCAGGGTCGGGCCGGCCTGTTCGACGAAAGCCTGCACCTCCCCCACCACCCCCTCCAGGGTGCCGCGAACCTCATCGATCAGTGCGACGATCTGGTTCAGCGTCGTTTCGACGGTGGTCCAGATTCCGCCCGTTGCGTCGCGGATGTCATCGACGGGAATCTCTTCGATTCTGCCCCGGAGGTCATCGAAAAAATCGTGGATCGGACGCCGCACCGCCTCAGGATCGATGACGTCAACAGCGTCGGCAATCTTCAGCAGTTCGGCTTCGGCGGTGTTGGCCAGCCCCCTCAGGGGCAGCGATTCAACGGTCTGCAGCAGGGTCTGCTGAAAGTTGACCATGAACACCCTAAGCTCGCCGAGGGGCGTCCGGTCGATGTAGGCCAGCACCTGGTCGACAAACCCCCGGACAACCTGACGAAGCTGGTCCTCGGTCGGAGTCCACCCGTCGAGTTCTTCCACCATTCCCCTTAGCTGGAGCCGCAGCCCTTCGATGATCGGGTTGAGCTTGAACGGCCGGATCGGGACGATCGCCTCGACCGCCTGTGCTACCGCGGAGAATTCGGCAAACCCGGCCCGGTTCAGATGGAAGAGAGCCGTCGAGGCCAGCCGGTCCCGCACCACCGTCAATTCGAGAACCAGCGCATTGGCCTCCTGAAGTTCCGCCAGGATGGAACCCCAGTCTACCTCTGATCCGTCGGCAAAACGGGCCCCCAGCTCCCGCCACATGGCCGAAAGGCGCTGGTTAACGGCGCGCCATGCGGTAAGGTCCGGGTCGCCCTGCAAAAATTTTTCAAACGGCTCGAGGGCCGAATCCAATACGCTCTCCGCATCCCCGAGCATATCCAGGGGCAGCCCCAGAAGCAGACGGCTCAGCAACTGGGCCACCTCTTCGGGCTCGGGGGGGGACTCCTTCCACCGCCCCACCTGGCCGAACAGCCGGACAAACTCCTGGAGCTCGCCACCGAGTTGCCCGAGTTCTGCACTTTCCTGTCCCAGACTCTCGGCCAGGTCGAGAATTTTATCCTTCTGTTTCTCCACGGCCTGTTCCAGGTTTCCCGACAGCAGGATTTCCCGGAGCGGACCGAACAGACCCATCACCTGGTCAACATCCCGGCCCACCGACGCTACATCGCCTAAGGCCTGCTCAGGCAACTGGCCGACCAGTTCCTGCAGAGGAGCGACGATACTTTCGACGGCAGGCAACTGGCCCGCTTCCTCGACCAGCGTCTCCAGCCCGCCGATCAGCGCTCCTACCGGGTTGCCCGAGTCGACACCTGTGCGAATGGCGTCAAGGGCCTGGCGAGCGCTTTCGGCCAGGGATTCAATCTGCTGCGGCAGATCCCTCAGCCTGGCGAGGTCCTCGGCGGAAATGCTGATATTTAATGATGCCTCGGGCATGGTTAACTCCCTGATGCCGCCTGAAACGGGTCGTACTTGATGTCGAGGTTCTCGATGGTCAGATCGAGCACGGTTCGGGAAAACAGCTGGAGCGTGCTGCTCACCCGGCCCTGCCCTGCTCGCCCCGCGAGAAAAGCGTGAACCTCGCCGGGCAGCGCGGAGAAATCAAGAACGTACTCCCTCTCCGAGGTTTTCACCGGTCCGGGGAAAAGGTTTTCCCGGACGAGGGCCGCCCCGTTCTGCAACCGGATGACCGGCGCCGGCATGGGGTCCTTCAGGGCATGAAACAGCTGGACCAGCAGCGGCCCCTCAGGTGCCAGCCTCGGTTCCGGAGCGCCCCAGGTTTCACCCCGGTCGGTGCTGACCCGGCTCCTGCCAGGGCCCAAGCCGGCAGAAAACCAGTAGACCTCCCCCTTGTTGGCGCGCATCGACAGCCACAGAGGCGCCTGCCCGGCAACCACTTTAAGAGCCTTGGCCAGTTCGAATTCAAGCCAGCCTGAAAAATCTTTCGCCACCTGCAGCACGACCGGGGGAGCGGCCACCGGCCCGGGAACGCCGGCCACATCGCTACGCACCTCCAGAACCACTTCCGCATCCTCGCGCACGGCGACGTAGACTCGGGCGCTGGCGATGTCGAGCAGGCTGCCGGGAGCCTCCCCCTGCAAGGGTGCGACATCAGCCGCAGCTGCGAGGGAGCGTTCAAGCCCCAGCCGCAGGCCCGTTGTCGGCGCCTGCAGGGGGGGCTCGGACGACGCCCCGTTGAGTTCGCGGCCGAGCAACTTGACGACCAGGCGCATACTGCTGTTTTTGGGCCTGAGGGCCGCCGGAGCGCTTAGCACAAGGGGGGTCAGGTCGCCCCCGAGACGCAGGGTCTTCGGCTCTTCGCCGAAAGGCTGGACCACGTATTCGGCTTTCAGGCTACTGGCGGTAATGCGGATCGCTCCGCCGCTGTCCGAGCGGAACTTCAACGGAACCGGCAGGGTCAACTCAGTCCCGGTCGCTTTTTTGATGGCGGCGCTTAAGTGACGCTGGGCCAGCGGGGTGAAGCTCACCACCTGCTCACCGGCATCGGGGAACAGGGTTTCCGGGTTGTTCCACAGCAACACCTCTCCGTCCCCGGTCATCAGCACCACCGAAAGGTTGCGCGGCGCGGCATCCAGCACCACCCGGGTGACCGTCGGCTTGATCGGCTGGGCCTGAAGCCCGGTCGCCTCATCGCCCAGAGCGAGTTGAATCAGCCAGGCGTTGCCCAATACGCTCGGCAGGGTCACCACCCGTCGGTTGCCGCCGTAACTGGCAACGGTCATCCCTCCCAGCACCGGTTGGTACATGTCCCCCGGTTTTCCGAAATCGGGCGAGGCAAAAAGCGGCACGCCGTCTTGGAACCCTGCCCCCGAGGGAGTGGCCGCCCGGACCACCAGGCGAACCTTGGTGGCATCCACCGAGGTCGGTATCTCATAAGAGATATCGACTTTTTTCAGCCGGGCCGACCTGGGCAAAGAAAGAAATATTCCGCTATTGCCGTTGTTGGTGACCTTGTAATCCTCGACCTCCAGTTCGATAGGCGCCGCCTTCAGCTTGATCAGTGCCTCTTCGACCTCGATCCGATCCATCCCCGCCAGGAAAGGGACCGCCAGTTCCTGATCGGCACTCCCCCCCTGCTCTTCGGGGAAATGGACCAGGTTGAGCGAATCGTCCACGACCAGCCCGTAGATCAGGCCGGTCAGTTTGCTGATGCCGACATTGGCCGGATAGAAGATAGCTTGAAAGCTCATGATGAAGGCTCCAGGCGAATGGCGGTCGAGCCGAGAAACACGCCGCGGCCGCCATCGGCAGTGGCCAAGTGGATGGCGACGTACTCGATCCGCGTGCGGTCGATGCCGCCTCCCGGCGCCTGGTAGGAGATGGTTGTTTCCGGCGCCGTTACATTGATGATACGGAATCCGGTTTCCACGCCCGCGGTGCCGCCGGTGATCGTGCCCCGCTGCGCCGGGGGAGAATCGCTCAGCACCGTCACCGCCAGGCGCAGGGTCTGGTTAGTGCGCGGCTCCAGCGTCGCCAACCGGGTCGTCGGCAGGGAGCCAACTTTCAGGGTCGCTGTTTCGCCAGCCCGCACCACGCTGTTCTGCAGCGATATTTCCAGGGGGAGCGGGGCGATGGTGGTATCGACGGCGCGAATCTCGCCCTCGGGCTGCAGGGCTCCGGGCGGCCAGATCTCAACCCCGCCCCGGTAGCGCAGAGCCCCGGTCAGAAACTGTCCTTCCTGATCGCGGTTGATTCCGCCATTTTCCAGGGTGAAGGAAAGGACCTTGAAGCCCGGGTCGGGATCGCTCACCGCAAAAGCCTTGCCGCTGCCGACCGCCTCACGGGCAAGGGCGTGACTGACCAGCGACAGATCCTCCAGCAGCAGGTTTCTAGCCGCGGCCGTCTGGGTCGCGCTGTTACCGGCCGGACGCAGAAACAGCTCAATCCGCGCGGCGAATTGAAGTGGCAGGATGCGCCGGCTCCGAGCGCCTTCAAAGGCGATTGTGCCCCGCTCGAACAGGGCGGCCGGGGTGAGCTCGGCCAGCGAGACGAGTACCGCCCCCCGTCCGGAGCCGATCCCCGAGGGGGGCCCCGGCGCGGTAATTACCGACAGGTGGGTCCGGGTGACGAGATCATCACCGAGGATGGAGGTGAGTTTCGTTTCAATGCGGTTTAGCATATTGATTCTGGCGAGGTCCGCTTAACGGAAGCCGCTCCTTCTTACCGGATGGGCCGGGTGGGATTTCGGATCACCGTCCGGAACACATCCGGCTTGAGGCGTCCTTCGAGCCCCTTGATATCGGCCGTGAATCTTTCCTGCAGCAGTGTATTGTTCTGCTTAAGCCGCGTGTTGAGTGTCGAGTTGACCTCGGTTCGCAGCGCGTTGACCTCGCCGCGCAGCAGGGTTACGCTGCCGTTGATGGCCTCGGAGGTCTTGGTCTGCTGCTGCGCCAGTGCCTCGGCCTGCTCCAGGCGCATTTGCTGTGCCAGGGCGGCGTTGGCCGCGCTGATGCTTCCCGTGATATCGAGTTCGGAGATTTTCCGGTTCACTTCGGCCCCAATCTGTTCGGGCAGATTGCGGGTGGCGACTTCGACCGACTTGGCGACGGTCTCATCGAGGCCGACCAACCGCTCGTTCAACGATGCGGCGATGCGGCCATCCAGATCGCCCACGGTGTCGGAGACCACGCTCTTGACCTGCACGGCGAGGTCTTCCTGGAGCGCGGCACGGGTTGCCTCCATGCGCCCGTCAAGCTGCTGGTTCATTTCGGCCAACAATGTTTCTCGTGCGGCGTCCACGCTGCCGGCAACCAGGGTGGGAAGCTGATTTCCGAAGTCGGCTACCCTTCCCTCCATGGCTCCGACCCGAGTATTCAGCGACGCTTCGAGGGCCGTGAACCTGGTCTGGACGTCCTTGGCCAGGCTGGCGCTCAGTTCCCCGACCAGATCGGCGCGCAGGCCGGCGATCATCTCCGCCGTGGTCTCCCGCACCTGGTCCGGGACACCGGCCAGCCGCGCATCGAGGAGCGCCTTGGCCGAAGCGTCCGCATCCAGGCGGACCTGGTCTGCCGAGACGGAAACTTTGGCATCCACGCTGAGCCCGACACGGGTCTCGCTTGCGGCGATCTTGGCGGTCGCCGACTGATCGATGGCATCGGCCCTGGCATCCAGTGACGCATTCAGTTCGTTGCGCAGCCGGGTTTCCCTGGCGGCGTTCTGATCCTCGAGGGACAGCCTGAGGGTATTGTTGCTCTCGTCGATCCGGGCGTTGACGCGGGTTTCCATTTCGGTGGACAGGTCAGCCAGGCGCCTGTCCAGCCCCCCCTCGCTCCCGACTCCGGCGGCATCGGCCACCTCTTTGAGCTTGACCTCGATGTCCTTCAGGCGCAGCAACTCGCCGCTGACCCCTTTGAGGTTTTCCCTTAAGCCCTGAACCTCCCTCAGATCGGTCCGCAGCTTAGCAATATCGATCGGGTTGCCCTGGGCATCCGTGAGGCTCTTGCGCAGCTCAAGCACGGTGTTGATGTTCCCGCGCACCCCGTCCACATCGGCGTTCAAGGTGGTCACCAGGGTGCGCAGATTCTCGATCCCGGCGAAGCGGGTCTCAAACTGCTTGAGGGTCCGGCCGCGATCCAGCTCGTCGACCCGTGAGGCGTCGAGAAGCTTCTGCAGCGTTTCGGCCAGCGTGGTAAGCCTGGCGACCTCCGTGCCGATCCCCTCGATTTTCTTATCCATCTCGGCCAGAGCGGTGCGGGTCGGTACCGCCCCCTGCTGACTGCCCAGCCGGGTCTGCAGGTCTGCATCGAGCCAGGTGATGCCGATCGCGCCCTGATGTTCGTGCACCTTGGTGGCAAAGCGCTGTTCCAGGGCCACCTGGGTGCTATCCTCCTGGGCACGATCCACCTGCAGAACCCCGAACAGCACATCGACCAGGGCGTTCCACTCATCGGCTTCGATGCGCATGCCGCGCTGCTTTTGGGCGATAGGCCCGAGGCGTTCGACCAGCTTGGCGATCCGTTCCAGTTGATTGGTTGCAGCCATGATTCAATCCTCAGTTAGAACTTAAGCGCACCGCCACCGACGATACGATCCACCTTACGATGGTGCTGCAGCTCGGAATTATAGGTCGTGGTGCGCTGCTGCTTGAGCAGATCCAGTGAGTTGGAAAGCCCCTTGACCTTTTCGGAGGTGACCACGGTGGGATCTTCTTTCTTCTCTTCCAGCAGGGCTTCCAGTTGGGTTGAGAGTTGAACGGCCGTGTTGCGAGCCGCGCGGCCGAACACCGTTGGCGAAGCGGTGACCGAATCCTCCAGGTTCTTGACCAGATCGGTGAAGGCCTTCCCCTTGGGGGAGACCGGGTCGACCGAGGCCACATCCAGGACGTCCTCGATCTGCTTGCGGAAACGCTGGGTCTGTATCTGCCGCTGCAGTTCGGTTAGCGAGGCGCTGACGGCATTGATCAGTTCCTCGAAATTGCCCGTTACCTCGTCGAATTTCGTCTCCAGCTCGAAGTGATTGTGTCCGAGGGGGGTCACCAACCGGGAGAGCTCGCCGACCGCCCCGGCCAGGTCGCGGATGGCCGAGGCCATGGTGTTCCAATCATCGGCGCGGATTGCTTCTCCAGCGGTTTTTCCGGCCAGCGGCGTGACCGTCTCGGCGACGGAACGGACCAGGTCCTGCACCGGCGCCAGGTTGGCGTCGGGAATGTCCTCGATGGGGGTGTTGCGGAACTTTGAGGGGTCAATCACTACGGAGATTTTCGTCTCGCCCACCGGCAGCACGTGGATCGGCCGGCGCAGAACCGGCAGGGTGATGTTGGGATGCTTGACGGTGATCTCGTAGGCCCCCGGGTCGATTTTCGGCACCCGAACGGTACCGTCCAGAAACGGCTTTGCCTCCCGGACCAGGTTGAGGGAAACCGGATCGCGGATTTCGACGGTCAGGTCGCGGTTGGCGGCCGGGAAACCGAGTATGTTCAGGGTCAGGTCCTTCATAGTTTTCTCCTAATGGCCAAAGGGAAAGTCGATTTCCCAGAAAAACGTGACATCCTGCCCCGGGCGCAGGGTGACCGGCTCGAAGACAACCTGGTTGTAGAGCTTGCCGCCGGCCAGCAGGCCCGCTTCGGTCACCTCCTTGAGTTCCACGGTCGGCTTGAACACGCTCGCTATCAATACCTGGACCGCGCCGGGCCGGTCGGTCACCACCGAGAAATCGTCGGCGGCAACCGGGCTGACCAGGGCAGCGGCGGATATGGAGGTATCCTCCGGAGCGGTCAGCGATGTGGTCTCGACGGTGGCCCCCTCCCTGGCGAAACCAACCTTCACCTGGTCGATGGCAGCGGCGTCATCCGCCCCGGAGAAGAGGCGGGCGATAATGTCGGCCCCCTGGCGCAGCACGATGTTGCGCACCCGCCTTTCGCTGACCAGTTCGCCACCGGGGTCCCGAATCGTCAGGTGCAGCCGGCCCTTGGGATGGTAATGTCTGTTCCTCATGTTCGTCTCCAGACCATGATCGGCAATATCCATTGTTTTTTCAGCTACTCGAAGCGGGAACCGCCCAGCGAGGATTCGCCGTAGCGTCCGCCGGTTAACATTTGATCCTCGCTGCCGGCAGGCCCCTTTTCGGGATCCATAACGATCCAGGGCAGAGTCACCCGCACCTTCTGCTTCTGGGTCTCGACGAAGGGGACAAACTGCACCTCGGCTTTCACCCCGGCGGCATGCAGCTCGCGAATCGAAACCTCGAGCCCTTCGGCAACCTGCTGATAAGGCCTCTCTTGCTGGGCGGCGGCGAGGTTGGACGGCTCAGCCACCAGGTAGCGCGGCACCCGCACCTCGAAGCAGGCCGGAGTGGTCTCCACCGGCTTTGTTGAAAAAGGTTTTGTCGAACACCCCTTCGCGCAGCTCCTTGCCGGCGATGGCAAAGAAAAAGTGGTTCAGTCCCTTGATGTCGTACAGCCCGACAGAAAGAAAGATCCACGCGTTGGAGCCCCTGGCCATACGCGGCAACCTCGGGGTTTTATCGAGGTCCTGCCGGGTAAAGGGCACCCCCGGGGTGAACCCCCGCATGCTGAACAGGCGGTCACTGACATCCGTGTCGTTGATAAATGCGCTGGCCGTTTCGGCATCCTCCTGGCCCCCCTCTATCACCAGCGTCTGGCCAAAGGGCAGATGCCCGGCGTAACCGAGCAGGTCGCCGGTGGTTTCATTGACCAGCACCGGTACCGTAGTCCGACCGCCGAACAGGCCGGAAACGCGGAACCGGGCCAGGGTGTCGTCGAGCCCCCGGTTCTTCTCCTCCCAGCGGTAGAGGTAGGGGATCCGCCCGGAGCGGGCGGCCAGAACGCCACTGGTTTTCAGCCTCTGCGGATTTTCGCGTAGCTCCAGAGGTCGAAAGTGAGGACGCTCCTCGGCCAGAGCGAAGGCCTGTTCGAAGCTCACCCGCTGCAACCCGGGAAGCAGCAGGTAGGCAAGCCGTCGGTCGGCCTCGGAGAGGACCTTCTCCGTATCGCTGAGATAGTCGTACACAAAGCGCTTGACCTCCAGGGGGCCCAGCGCGCCGGCAAGCCGGGCCCTGACCAGCGGGAGCAGCCGCGCGCGGAAGGTCAGCAGGTTTTCCCAGGGCAGGCGCGTCACGCCGACCAGGGCGGCGAGCTTCTCAGCATCGGCGAGCCGGTAGGCGAAACGGATCCAGTGACTCTGGCGCATTCGGTCCAGGTCCTCCTGGAAGGCTTCAAACTCCAGGGCAACCACGTCGAGGAGCCGGGTCAGAACCGCATCCCCTGCAAGGGCGTAGGGACCGGGCAGATGCTCCTGAATACGCGCAAGATGATTCATCCGAGCACCTCCACCGAAGCCACGCTGAACACCTGCCGCGGCTGCACCGTAAAAACCGCCCCGCCCGCTGAAACCTGCACGAATTGTTCGGCCGAAGTGAGGGTGACCTGCAGTTTGAGAGTGAGGGTGACCTGCAGTTTGAGCGGGTCGACGGCGTACTTGGTTTCGGCCCGCAGCGCAGTCAACAGCGCGTCGCTGTCGATGGTGTTGCCGGCGACGGCCTTTTCGAAGAAGGCTTTTAGCCGGCTCTCGAGTTCAGACTTAACGGTGCTGAGCGAAACGCCCGGAACCGGCGCGGCCGTGATCACCGCGCGCACTTCCACAGGGATCTTCTCTCCGGCGCCCAACTGTTGATCGAAGGTTTCCGGGTCGAAGGCCACATCCTCAGGAAGCAGCTGCACACTCTTGCCCGCCTCGGGCTGAAAGTCTTCGCCCGGGGTGCCAGGGCTTCCCCCTTCGACGCCCAGGCTGATGACGGCGTCCACCACCCGCGGGTCGCGAAGGATGGCGGCGGCCAGGGCCCGGTTGCGGATCTTCTCCCCGACCCCTTTTCGGACGACTTCGCCAACCAGGGTTTCTTTGGCCAGTTTCTGGAGCTTGGAGACCTCCGCCGGGGCCAGGTGGCTGCCGGCCAGAACCAGCTGCAGCCTGGCCTGCAGGGTGATGTTGCCGGCGCTTCCGGCGACGATGCGGATCCCGGCAGGGCGCAATTCCTCGATCCGCTCCAGGACCGCACGGGGCAGGTTTCCATCGGAAGTCGGCTTATCGAGGCTGACCGCCAGGCTGATCTCACCAGGCACCCCGTTGGGCATCTCCACGATCTTCACGTCCCGCACCTCGGGCAGTTGCAGCAGCCCGTGGCGGATCGCG
>CALZIZ010000119.1 GCA_945787465.1 uncultured Desulfuromonadales bacterium | reverse complement strand
AAAGTTTCCTCTTGACAAGAGATGGGGGGATTTTCACAATCCCATGGTAGTCTTGTTTTTTGAATGTGATTCTGAGGAGAAAACGCTTGAACTTTTCCAAGTGGCAGCAGAGGTTTACAGAAAGCTACCCTGACATCCGCCTGTGGTTGAATCTGCTTTCAAGCAGGCTGGCGGAATTCGGGATTCTGATTCTGGCGGTTTTTGTACTGGAGGTTGGATTTCTTTATTTTTGCGAGAGCCTTTGGGCCATTTATATCGAAACCCAGGTCGGCCAGGTCTGGATGGCGGATCATCAGCAGACCGCAAAGCTGATAGCTCATGTGTTGAATCAAAACAAGGTAGACCTCGCCCTGAGTTCGGTGTCGCTGGCGCTGAAGTACCTGCTGGGGATTGGCGTTTTATGCCAGGTGGTTTTTCTGCTGCGGTTTTTTTACCTCTCCCAGGGGCTTGTGAACCGGATTCTGTTCTGGGGCCTGCCTCTTTCGGCTCTCAACGCCTTGAGCCTGAATCATTCTTATCAGCTTGGCCTGGAGGCCTCTGTATTTCTTGTGGCATTTCCGACCCTGGCGTTGATGCATCACAGCTTTGTCCTGGCATCAAACTACATTCCCGAACCCGATGATCTGCTCAAACCGCTCGCCTTTAAATTGCGCAGTTGGATGGAGAGAAGAAAGGGGCAACGGCTGCCGGACCCAAGCGACCATGACGCCATCCCCCAGGCCTCTCAGGGGCCTGCGGTGACCAGGCTTGAAGACGACCCGCGAAGACCCGGTATTACCGCGGCGATCTGCAGCGGTTGCGGGCATCGGTTGACCTATCCCTCCAAATACTCGGGCCGAAAGGTTAAGTGCCGCAACTGCGAAAACGCCTTTGCTCTGCCTTAATCGCGGGCGTAATGCTCCCATAGGCCGGCACCCGCTTGCGCGGCCGAATTTATAGCTGCCGCTAATTTCTCTGGATAGCACCAGTTTTCTGTGTCATTATTTCCTTGTTTTCATTTGAAATTTTCAGACAAGACGGAAATCACCGGAGAAATTTTGACCGTTGGCAAGCGCAAAAACACCGGCCTGAGCAAGTCGCTCATCCTCAAGGGCATCCAGTGTCGAAAGGCACTCTGGCTAAAGAAGAACCCGCCCGATTTCGAACTCCCCCCCAAGCCCGATCTTGAAGCCAGGTTCCGACTCGGCACCGAAGTCGGCATTCTCGCCCAGCAGCTCTTCCCCGGCGGCACCGAGGTTCCCTTCGAGGGGCTCTCCTTTCCCGCCCAGCTCGCCCGCACCAAAAAGCTCATCGAAAACGGAGCCGAGGTCATCTACGAGGCCTCCTTCTCCCGCGGCGGCATCTTCGTCAAGGTCGATATCCTGGTGCGCGACGGCTCTTCCTGGCAGATCCACGAGGTGAAGATGGGCACTTCGGTCAAAGAGGTCAACCTCGACGACGTTGCGGTGCAGCATTACGTGCTCGCCGGCTGCGGGCTTGATATCTCCAGGTCCTTTCTCGTCCATATCGACAACAGTTATGTGCGTCAGGGGGCGATCGACGTACAGCGGCTCTTCCACAGCGAGGAGATCACCACCGAGGTGCTCGCCCGCCAGGGGGCGATGCCCGATCTGGTCGAAAACCTGCGCGAAACCCTGCGCGGGGCAGGGGAGCCGGATATCGACATCGGTCCCTGGTGCACCGCCCCCTATGAGTGCGACTACATTCCCTACTGCTGGCAGCACATCCCAGAGGGTTCGATCTTTGAGCTTCGGGGCAAGGGGGTCGATAAGTTTGGCTTCTACCGCAAGGGGATCGTGCGGCTTGCGGATCTGCCCCTCGATAAGTTGCATGGCGTTCAGCGCTTCCAGGCCGAGGCGACCCTGGAGCAGAAAGACGTCACCGACGTCGATGCGATCCGCGCCTTTCTCGACACCCTCTGGTACCCCCTGTGCCATCTCGATTTCGAAACCTTCGACACCCCCATCCCCCCTTTCGACGGCATCCGCCCCTACCAGAAGATACCCTTCCAGTATTCGCTTCATATCGAGCGGGGAGAAGGCGCCGAGCCGGTGCATTTCGAGTACCTGGCACAGCCGAAGGTCGATCCGCGCAAGGGGCTTGCTGAGAAGCTGATTGCCGAGATTCCCGAAGGGGCCTGCGTGCTCACCTACAACCAGGCATTCGAGAAGTCGGTGCTGCGGGAGCTGGCCGATCTTTTTCCCGATCTGGCCGATGACCTTTACAAGAGAATCGACAACGTCCGTGATCTGATGGTGCCCTTCAAAAAGCGCCACCTCTACCGCTGGTCGATGCGCGGCTCCTATTCGATTAAGGAGGTGCTGCCCGCGCTGGTGGCCGATCTTTCCTACGAGGGGTTGAGTGTCGCCGATGGGGGGATGGCGATGCTTGCATATCATGAGATGTGTGCGGCGAAACCGGAGCGGCTGGCGGAGATTCGCAGGGATTTGCTGGAGTATTGCGCATTGGATACTTTGGCGATGGTGAGGATTTTGGGGGTTTTGAGGAGAGTAGCAAAAGAGATCTAATTTTACCGGTGGAAGGAAATATGCAGCCCAGGAATGCGCTGGGCACTTTGGAATCTCTTGACTCATGTAATCCATTGGATTACCTTTTGAAGAGAGGGTGAATGATCACCGTTGCCGAAACAACCGAATTTGCCAGGCGCGCCAGGAAACTTCTGTCCGAGAAAGAGCGGAGCGAGCTGATTTCCTACCTCGCCGCCCATCCGAAAGCTGGAGATGTAATTGAAGGGACTGGCGGCATTCGCAAGGTGCGCTGGGCGAGGGAGGGCAAAGGGAAAAGCGGTGGCGCGCGGGTCATCTATTTCTACTACAACGAGGGGATGCCGATCTATCTGTTGACGCTCTATGGCAAGAGCGAGAAAGATAACCTGACCGCTGCAGAGCGGAACGACCTGGCCAAACTTGTGGACCTGCTCATACAAGCGGCAGGGAACCGGTAACAATGGAGGAGATCTGATCATGAGTGATCTGTTTGCCAGCATAAAGCGCGGGCTCGAAGAGGCCGTCGCGCACCAGAAAGGGGAGAAAACCAGCGTGCGACTCTTCACCCCGGAGGAGGTCAACGTCAAGCAGGTTCGGGAGCAGACAGGCCTGACCCAGGAGCAGTTCGCGGCGACCTTCGGCATCAGTCTCGGCACCCTGCGCCACTGGGAGAGGGGCGACCGAAGGCCGCATGGCCCTGCACTTGTCCTCCTCAACGCAGTCGCGAAGGAGCCCGAGACCGTCCTGCGGATATTGACCGGGAAGCGAGAGTAGAAGAGGGCCAGAGAGGGGAAAAGAAGGCTTGGTCCGACCCTGAAATACACCGGTATGTCCCAGAGAAAAGGAGCAAAGATGTCAAAACAGGTTGTGTTTATCCTTTTAATTATCGCAGTTGTCGTTGCCGGATTTCTGGCATATACGCAAACCATGATGCTGCAGTAGGATTTCGCTGAATTGGTATTGTGTCCCCGGGTTATTAAGGGAGAAGCAGACAGGAACGAGGAGGATTTTTTAGGAAATGAGATCCTTTACCTGGTCAAAAACGGAAAAGTCCGTAGCAAGAAAGGCCTTTGATAAGGCCTACCGCAGGGAATGCGAGGTGTTGGCCGAAAAGGTTCGCACCATGGCCGCCCAGATCAGCGAGCCGCAGGATATCTGGCGCATCCATGATCTTCTGGATGAGCAGCGCCGCTGCACCGATGACAAGTATGATTACCGCTACTCGGTCCTCATATTCGTTTTCGCCCGACTGATACGCGAAGGCTGGCTTTCCGCAGACGACCTTGCCGGGCTGAGCCAGGAGAAACTGGATGCGATCAATAATCTGGCCTCCCCCCAATGGTGACCATCGGTGTTGCAGGATCCCTTCTTCAGCTACTTTGCCAAAGTAAGATTCGTGCGTTTTTATGGGCAGGATCGGCCAATTTACAAAAGTAATATGACCCTCAAAAATAAATCTTTCCCCTTTCCCTGAACTTTCAGTGATGGCCGTTGAGGATGTTCGCAAAAAAGAGGCAGATAACGGACTCCGGTTTACTGGTCATCCTGAAAAAGAAAAACGCTCCGGTACGATTGTTGCTTCCTTTCGGGAGGAGCGAAGGAGACCGTTGATTTATGGATTGGGAGAAACGGTATCTGAGAAGACTCCCTTGCCTCAGTTTATGTGATGAGAGAAGTGTTAGGCCTGCTTCTTTTTACCCCTCAAAGAGAATCGACAACATCCGCGACCTGATGGTGTCCTTCAAGCAGCGTCACTTTGACTGCTGGCCAATGCGCGGATATTTTTGGTGTTTTCGAGGTGTCGAGGCTTTACCTTCCGAGAAAACGGATTTGTTATGAGTTAATTCAATATATTCTAGCCCCCAGCTACGGGGCCATTTCTTAAGGAGGGTAATATGAGTGCGTTATCTTTGCGAATCGGTAAAGAAAAGAAACTTTTTTTCATTTGTTTTGCATTTTCTTTTCTCGTTTGGGCGGCGTTGATCATCTCGATAGTGGGGCTGGTGTACGGCCTGTTCTTTGGACTGTTTCTTCTGGTTGCCCATGCGATGATGATTGTCCATATCAAAGGTAACGCTGTGAAGTTGTCGTCTGAACAGCTACCTGAAATTTATAAAAAAGTTGTAGCCGCAGGAGAAGTCCTTGGCCTGAAAGAGGTTCCCGAAGTTTATATCATGCAGGCGGGGGGAGTTCTCAACGCTTTCGCCACTAAATTTTTAGGTCGTAAATTCGTGGTGATCTATTCCGATTTGCTTGATGCGTGTGACGAAGAAGGCAAGGAGATGGACATGATCATCGGCCACGAACTGGGTCACTTGGCGCTTGGCCACTTGAAATGGCTCCTGTTTCTGGCGCCAGCCCGATTACTGCCATGGATCGGGGCGGCATATTCGCGGGCCTGTGAATATTCTTGCGACCGCTGTGGGCACCAGGTCGTCGGTGATCTGAAGGTTGCCAGTCGGGGTTTGGTGGTGCTTGCCTCGGGCGGCAAATACGCACGTAAAGTAAATCTGAATGCCTTTGTCCAGCAGACGAATGAAGTGGGAGGTTTCTGGTGCTCAGTTTATGAACTTAACGCCACCCATCCCTTTCTTTCCAAACGGGTAGCTGCCCTGGTTAATTGGCAAAAGCCCGGTGCGGTCAAAATTCCCAGACGATCGTTGTTGGCTTACCCTCTGGCCCCTATGTTTGGTATGGCTTCTCCTGGCGCTGCTGGAGCGCCATTAATCATCCTTGCGATGGTCGGTATTATGGCGGCCATTGCCATCCCCCAGTTCGAAGCTTACAGAGCCAAAGCCAAGCAGGCAGCTCTCGAGCAGGAACTTAGCAGTTCGTTGCAGACTTTCCATGGTTTGTCTGTTGATTACGCTCAGAAAAACAATGCCTGGCCATGTACAACCGAAGACTTCAATTCACAGGATGCCCTGTCGCTGGCCGCTGAAAAGGGTTGGGAAATTGAGATGAACTGCGAGGAGGAGTACTTAGCCCTGATCTATCCTCAAAACGATCAAAGGCACTATAAGTTGGTCCATTTTGATTCCGGCCAGATGGAGGGGGGCGTGCTTCAGAATTGAGGCATTGAAAGCGGCAGGAAAAAAGGGGGGGCTTTTTTCCTGCGGAGGTCGGATTCTCCTTAAGGGTTTCCTAGAGCCATGTCTCCGTCACAGATACCCTGGAAAGCTACCAGGAGTATCGATTGCTCCCCGATACCGCCTGCCGTTATTATGATGCTTTTACCCTCGCGGTGTCCCAAGACTTCATCCCCCTGGGCGGGGCTGTGAACTCGACAAGTCGGAGCCGATGAAAAAGCCTGGAACTAAAAGACAGCAATTACGATTTGCCCATGTCTTCATTGTGGCAGCATTTTTAATGTTTTTTATTAACTTTGCTGTAGCCGGTTTTGCACCCTACTTCATGGTATTAATCCCCGCCTTGCCCTTTTTGATCTTATCTGCATTCCCTATTTCCTGGCAGCCTGTCAGGTCTTCCGAGAAACAGGGAATCATCGGCGCCGGAATGGGTGCGTTGGTCTCGACGCTGCCTGTCACAGCTATTTTGGCCTACGATATGGCGACCGGTTGGAGAGGCGGGGCCGACATCGGCTTGGGCTTGCTTTTGCTGTTTTTGCCCTTGTATTCAGTGGCATTCATGGCCCTCGGTTACTTCGCAGGTGAAATCGTCGGTTTATTCATTCACCGAAAATTCCAGAGATGGCCCATAATCTGTAGAACATTTTCTTTATTCACCGGTGTTGGATTCTCTTTCTATTTTTCATATAAATCCCATGGGGCCTACAGGCTGTTGCGCTACTATAAAAAGAATGATCCATCCGCCGCCGAATTGTATGAGATCGATTTTTGGCTGTTTCTATTTATGGCAGGGGCCTCATGGCTGATACCATTGGGAGTGTATATCTTCACGGGAAGAGATAGACCAAAAGGCTCCAGCAGGGTCAATGACTCTGACGTGAAGAAACCGGGCGGTTTGCCGTAAAAACCGTGCCGATGCGTTTTGCATTGGCGCACCCCTTACTTTTAACGTTTTACTTTAAACTGGAGGCTGGGTTGTGGACGAAGGTTCAGGCGCTCTTGTAATGTGGATTCTGGTCCCACTCTTCGCTGCGGTAGGGCTTTACCTGCTCTGGTACTCACGCCGCCGGAAGAAAATGCTCGAAGCGTTTGCGGATGCGCATCGTCTCCGTATCCGACCGGAGCACGAGGAGGAACTGCAGAAGACGCTCGATAGCTGTTTTTCACTCAAGGACCAGAACCTGGTGCGGAGCTTTGCTCAGCTATCGTGTCTCATCGACGGAGGTTCAATCTGGCTCTTTCGAGCGGTTGAACTCCTTGACCTGAACCCGCACGCCCAGTCGTACTCAACCCACTTTCCCCGAATTGCTGCTATATTCGACGTCTCGACCGACCATGACGAATTCTTCATGCTTGACAAGTCGATGCAGGCAAGACAGAGGCGACCCGGATCAAACGCCGCCAGTCCTGAGGTAATCGAGATCACCAAGCGGATAGCCACCTCGTCGAAAGCACGGCACCCACTGTCGGTGACACTCGCAGGCGGGCAAGGGCTGATTTACTTTGAGCCGTTGGTGACGGGTGGTGAGACAGTCACCGACATCAATGCCCTATACAGGATTGCGATGATAATGCGCAAAGAACTGGTCGGGAGCATTTAACCCAAATTCGCGGGACCTTGCCGGCAAATAGCGCAAGTCATTGAACTGCTAAGGGAATCGAAAAATCACCGACGAACCGATGGGTGCGCCTCAGATTTTTTGAAGCCCTTATTCAGGCCAGGCATTTACACTCTTCATTCGCCCCGACGCGCTGCCCCCGACCCCAATAGGTTTTGTGCCCTCGGATTATTCCCGGGATTTACAAGGATCAATAAATCAACTACTTCTCCTTGCCCTGGGGGAATTAAGCATGGTGTCCTCCGACCTTGCGCGAATTCTCCCCCCCATCTTGTATTTCACTCAACCAAGGCTAACATTGACTGCAGAGATTCATGTTGCCAGGCGAGGGGGCAATTGGCAGCACAACCAAACAACAGAGAGGTGAGGTCGATGAAAAACAGATTTTTTCCGGTCGCTCTGATTTTTGTTTTGGTCTGTCTGGGTTTGTCAGGCTGTGCATCCCCCCAACCCGAAAGGACATTTTATGCCGCCCTGGGCGCCAGTGATGCTTTTGGGATTGGGGCGTTCCCCCTCAAAAAGGGCTACGTCTTCCGAATCGAAGATCGCCTCGAGGAAAGCAGGGATGTCGACCTCCTTCTTCTGGCGGTTCCCGGAGCCGATGTGGACACCATCAGGGAGATACTCGAATTTAACCTGAGAATCGGCATCCAACCGAACCTGGTCACCCTCTGGACGGGTGCCAACGATATCATCGCCGGCGATGATCCGGAGGAGTTTGAAGCTGACCTGAAAAGCATTCTGGAACAACTGCGCGACAAAACACCCGCGGTCATCGTCATGGCCGATATTCCCGATTTGACCAAGCTTCCCCGGTTTGTTGACAATCCAAGCAGGGTCGTGACCACCGCACGGATCGAGGCCTTTAACAGCGTTATTAACAGTCTGGCAGACGAATTCGATGTGCCGGTCGCCAAACTTTCCGAACTGGAAATATCGGATGAACTGGCCAGTGACATCGATGGCTTTCACCCCTCCAACGAGGGGCACAAAATGGTCGCCGAGGCCTTTCTGAATATCATTTTGCCGGAACTGGGAATTTCTAACTGAGACATTTCCGGAATATCTCACCCTCTCCCATCAAGGGAGAGGGAGTCTGGAATTCCCCCCAAGACGCCGGCTTTATAGCCGGCGTTAATTTTACTGGCAAGCCCCCCCTTTATGTGACCTGATGGTACCGTTCAAAAAGCGCCATCTCTACCGCTAACCGATGTACGGTTCCTACTCGATCAAAGAGGTGCTGCCCGCCATAGTGCCAGATCTTTCCTTCCAGGGGCTGAACGTGGCTGATGGTCAGATGGCGATGCTGGCCTATCATGAAATGTGCACGGCAGATGACCCGGCGCGGTTGGCGGTAATTCGTAAGGATTTGCTGGCTTATTGTGAGTTGGATACGTTGGCGATGGTGCGGATTTTAGAAGAGCTGGTAGCGATTGTTCTTGATGGATATCGTGATAAAGAATAGGGGTGGTTACCCCGAGAAAAGGAGTAAAGATGTCCAAAAAGGTCGTGTTTATCCTATTGGTCCTCGCAGTTATCGTTGCCGGATTTCTGGCATATACCCAAACCATGATGCTGCAGTAGGATCTCCCCGCAACTGAATGTAATTGGTATTGTGTCCCCGGATTATTAAAGGAGAAGCTGACAGGAACGAGGAGGATTTTTTAGGAAATGAGAGCCATGACCTGGTCAAAAACGGAAAAGACCGTGGCAAGAAAGGCCTTTGATGAAGCCTACCGCAAGGAATGCGAGGTGTTGACCGAAAAGGTTCGCACCATGGCCGCCCAGATCAGCGAGCCGCAGGATCTCTGGCGCATCCAGGATCTTCTCGAAGAGCAGCGCCGCAGCACCGATGACAAGTATGATTACCGCTACTCGGTCCTCATATTCGTTTTCGCTCGACTGATACGTGAAGGTTGGCTTTCCGCGGATGACCTTGCGGGGCTGGCCCAGGAGAAACTGGATGAGATCAACCATCTGGCCTCCCGCCAATGGTGACCATCGGTGTTGCAGGACACCCCTTCAGCAACCTTGACGAGGTCAGCTTCGTGCCGTCTCCGTCCCCTTGCCTATACGCTTAGGCACGGCAATGACTTGCGCTGTTTACCGCCAGGGACTCAGGGATTCAGATATCGGTTGGAGAAGATGCCATGAATCAAAATTTCAGACCGCCAAGTCTAATAC
>CALZIZ010000118.1 GCA_945787465.1 uncultured Desulfuromonadales bacterium | reverse complement strand
GTAGGCCTTACGAGCGATGCTGGCGGCGTGTTCGGCGGATTCCTCCGCATAGATTTCCCAACCCACGATCTTGCGACTATAGACGTCCATGATCAGGTACAGGTAAAAGTAGAGCCCCTTGACGGTCGTTGAAAGATAGGTGATATCCCAACTCCAGAGCTGATTCGGCGCGGTGGCCGTTACCGGCTCCGGGCGCTTATTCTTAGGCGCCTTGGCCCGGTCGCGATGGGCCAGTTGTTTCTCTTCACGCAAGACGCGATAAATGCTCGATTCGGATGCCAGGTAGCGACCTTCATCCGCGAGCAGTGGTACGATCTGGCTGGGAGGCAGATGGGCGAATTGCGGGGCATTAGCGGTGGCCAGAATCTCGTCTCGCTCCCCGTCTAAGAGCTTGTTCGCCGGAACTCGTCCCTGAGCCCCTGCTTTGCGGCCATCGGCCTTCACAGTGTCACCTTGGCGCCAGCGCTGCACGGTCCGGGGCGAGAGTCCAAGGACCTTGCAGGCCTTAGCCAGGCGAGCCCCGGCGGCGCAGCTCTCATCGATTAGGGCAATTACTTCTTGGCGCTTCTGGAGGTCTATTTTTCGTCCTCGGGTTCCCCCAAAAGCGCCTGAGCCTTTTTTCCGAGCACCAGCAGCGCCGCCGCCTCGGCCAAGGCCTTGTCTTTGCGACGAAGTTCGCTCTGGAGCTGTTTGATCGTCTTGGTCTGCTCCTGCAACTGTGCACGTTCGGCCTTGCTGGCCTCTGGACTCGAATCCTGGATGAATGTTTTTTTCCAGTTAGCGATCTGCTCTGGGTAGAGCCCCTTGCGCCGGCAATACTCTCCCAGTTCCAACTCGTTCAGACTGGCGGTTTCAAGCAGGATGGAAAACTTCTCTTCGCTTCTCAAAGCACCGCTTTGCTGGCCCTGACCCGCCACAGTGCTGCCTTGAACATGGCGATACTTAGTCCGCCAGGTGTACAAGGTATCCTTGGGGATTCCGGTCTCCTTGGCTACATCTAAAACGCGGGCATTATTAGGGGGCAGTAGCTTGGCGATAATGCTCGCCTTAAACTCTTCAGAATATTTGGTGGGCATCGTCTCTCTCTTTCGCCCCCGAGGGTAACACAAAATCTCTCAGCGAGAGGCGACATCTATCCTGACACAGGGGGGGGGACGGTTTCCCTTGTGGTGGCGCAGCACCTGCTGAAGATGCTCGGCCGTGGGTCGTTTCCTGGAAACCGGAGGCGGAGTTTGCAATGCAGACCCTGTTGCCAGTTCGGCGGGTAGCAATTCGGCCCCGATCGCTTCATCCCGGCATAAAATCATGGCTCGTTCCACCAGGTTAAGAAGTTCCCGCACATTGCCCGGGTAAGCATGACTGAGCAAAACAGCCAGAGCCTCGGAGGGAAACCCTCTAATCTTTTTGCCATAAGTCCGATTGAACCGGTCAAGGGCCATAGATCATTTTCCTTGAATTTGCCTCGTCAGGGAACCAACCGGTTCTTATCGATTCCCACCGCCCGCCTCCGTCCGCCGACTAGGGGGGGGCTCAGCCTTACCTCTTTTGGGGCGAACGTGAAGCAAAAACAAAAAAACCGACTGAATATTTCCAGTCGGGGGAAATTAATAACAAAAAGTGGGGTGAGGCAGGGCCTTGCGGGAGAATCGAGGGAGACTCTTTATCCGTTAAGCCTCATCAGGGGATTCCTGGGGAGTTTCCTCACGTGGGGAATTCTCGGCCTTTTCTTCCTTTTTTCGCTTGTTCTTTTCTTCCTTTTTGGCTTTCTTGGCAATTTCCTTCTGGCGCTTCTCAAAGCCGTAGTTCGGTTTCCTGGCCATCGGGGTGTCCTTTCCGGGTGCTGTCTCGCCTGCGTTCAGGCTGGAAGACGGGCCTAAGGTATCGTGTAGAATTGTTCTAAAACAAAAGAGCCCCACGAAAAATCGCGGGGCTCTTTTGCAAATAAGTACAAAACCTTATTTAAATTCTGCGAACATTAGCCGACTGGGGGCCTTTCTGGCCCTGGGTGACCTCGAAGCTTACGCGGTCTCCCTCGGCGAGAGATTTAAAGCCGTCGCCTTGGATTTCGGAGAAATGAACGAACACATCAGGTCCATTGTCCTGCTCGATGAAACCAAAACCTTTTGCGTCGTTGAACCACTTCACTGTACCTTCTGCCATTTTTCTCTCCATGTTCCCCTGTGGGAACTTTTTTTGTTGTGCAAATCCCGATCGCCCAGAAAATAAAAAACACACAGCCCAAGTGGGTCTGCGTGTTTTGATCCATTTTAACACCTTGTCAATCTGGTGAGCGATGAAAACACTTACACAAACTTGCTTAAGTGCAACCAACTTAGCACGGTCGACTTCTGAAAAGCAAGGCTTAAATGCCGATAAAAAAATATGAATCTGTTTCCAGGGCCCAGGCCTGTGAAACCTGGCTCATCGTGTGAGCAGGTTTTTGGCTATCACCTTGCCACTTTCTGTTTGCATTCGATTGCAAATCATGCCGATAAATTGCCTTTACGTTGGTTGCATCGATTGTTATTTTGATAAAATTAATGACAGCAAGTCCGCAGAATTCAAGGCGCCAGAATCGATCCGCAAGGGGACCATGGACCAGCGTTATTACAAACCTACCCAAATCGCCAATACACTCACCCCGGCTGTTGGCCTTCTCCTGAGCCTGCCTGGGCTGGTTGCTTTGATCGCTCATGCCGTCCGTAACGGAAATCGCTGGCATATCGTGAGTTGCGCCATCTACGGGTCGAGTCTTGTCATCTCCTACGCGGCTTTTACCCTTTACCATATTTTTAAATTCCATGGTCGCTGGGGGACGGTTTTCAGGATCCTCGACCACTCTACAATCTATTTTCTCATCGCGGGAACGTACACTCCCTTTACCCTGATTTATCTGCGCGGCAACTGGGGCTGGACGCTATTCGGCGCGGTGTGGGGGCTGACCGTACTGGGCATTTTTTTTAAGGTTTTTTTCGTTCATCGATTTAAAATCCTGGCGCCGCTGGTTTATCTGTTTATGGGGTGGTTGCTTATCTTTGCCATCAAACCCGCGGTCACGTTGATTCCCCGGGAGGGGCTCTATCTTCTTCTTGCGGGTGGCCTGTTCTACAGTTTCGGTCTGATTTTTTATGCCTGGAAGCGGCTTCTTTTTCATCACGCCATCTGGCATCTTTTTGTCCTGGCGGGAAGCACTTTTCACTATTTTGCCGTTTTTTTGCACGTTATTCCCTCCGCTGCCGTCTGAAGTGCCGTGGAATGTCAGTCCTTGCCTTCGCGAGCAGGGCCAGCAGGCCGGTCCCCCTCGGACAGTCGGGCTTGCAATAAGTGCAATAGGATGATACGAAGTCTCCATGGTACGTTAACGGATAAGGAGCCACCCGTGGCATCTCTGGACTTTGCAACAGAAAAACAAGAATTTTATACCTTTTACGACAGCAACCGGCCGCTCTTTGAAAAAGCCAGGAAGGCCTATATCCGTATTATCAGTTCCCTGATCAAAGAATCTGATGTTGGCGAAGTGACAAAAATAGAAGGGCGGGTCAAGGACAAAGAGGAGTGCATAAAAAAATTCACCCGAAAGTACCAGAGCAAAGTCGAAACCGATGAACAGCCCTACGAGATCAAAGACTTCATTTCCGACTTGATCGGAATCCGGATCATCTGTCTTTACGAGGATCAGATCGAAGTGGTGTCAGAGATGCTTAAGCGACACTTCAATATTATCGACGTTACCGACAAGATCTCAGCCGTTGAGAGTACCGAGGATTCCTTTGGCTACAAAGGCCTGCACATGGATCTTGCCCTGAACGATCAGATGAGCTCCCTGCCAAAATATCAGCAGTTTGTCGATTTTCCTTTCGAAGTGCAGATCAGGTCCTTGATACAGGATGCCTGGAGTGTGTTGGACCACAAAATTAAGTACAAAAAATCGATACCCATTGATCTAAAACGCAGGATCAATGTTCTCTCGGCCTTGTTTGAACTGGCCGACCGGGAGTTCAAAGAGATCCGCAACGCCACCATGGAGCTTATCCAGCAGGCCACGGTGGCTCCGATCAGCGATCCCCTTGATGAGATCAGCGAGAGGGCAGGTCAGCCCCCGGCGGAGGCCAGCGAAAAAACCATCAATGCATTTAACTTTCTCCGTGTCGCAGGCCACTTTTTCAGGGATTTTGAATTCGAAGACGACAAAGTTGACGACTTTGTCCAGGATATTCTGAAGCTGGACAGCGGCTTCCAGAAATCGGCTTTGCACAAAAGCTTGATAGAGAATTTTAAAACCGTCCGAGATTACCGTGATTATTTCATGGCAGAAGACCCTGAAAACACCTTCAGCCCCTACACCTCGATTCGCCACTGCCTGTATGTTTACGACCAGAAAACCTTCAGCCGGATTCTATCGAAGCGGCCAAAAGAACGCTTTGACGGCTGGCTAAAAGCATCTCGGAATCCGGACTGATTCTGCTGCCAAGCACACAAAAAAGGGGCAGGCTACCTTGTCGGTAGCCTGCCCCTTTTTTACGCTTCTACTCCAAGGCCATTACCCCCGCCATAACGTCCATGCCAGATCGTTTTTATCCGTACTCTGGGTGAATTTTGATTTGCATGTCAGGCATTGGTAGTCCTGCTCCTCGAATCCTCTGGGGTTTTTCCCTTTGAAAATGCGGGGCTCATCGACTTTTATTAAATGTTCATGCGGCTTTCCATTGCGGGATTTTTTTGATTGATCTTCACACGGGCCGCAAATTTTCATTATATATCTCTCCATCTGTTTTTGGGGAACCCTGTGTCCCTTTACTTGCGCCAGGGGAACCAGCGCACAGGGTCTGGTGTCATTATTTGCAGCGCATCGTTTTTTTGCCGTCCTCAAAGAGAACCTCAACCTTTTGCGAGCCGACGATACGTTGCACAAGACCGAGGCCGAAAACTGGATGGTTTATCAGAGCCCTGACCTTGTAAGCTGCTGTCATGGAGTAGTCCGTCGCCGCCGCGCTGTTCATGTTCGGTCGCAGAGCCTCCCACTCTTTGCGCTCGGCGTCTTTGTGCATATCTGCACGCCGCACGGCAGGCTTTTTCGCGGCGGTAGGTGGCCGATACTTGTGCTGACGACTACAGGCATTGCATTGCACTTTAGCAGGGCCCTCTTCGGCCATCGTGACAATAATGTGATCAGTGTTTTTTCGGCATTTGGTGCAGCGGGCTTCGATCGGGTCGCCGGCCACAGGTGTGGTGCTTTGCATAGAGTTACTCCCTTGTTTAAAGCTGGTTTTCATCCGGTCTTTTCGGATGTATCCGAGCTAGCCAAGATATGGCCGATAAAAACCAGGGAGATGGCTGGAATCTAAGGGGCAGGCTTGACCAATTGTCGTGCTTGGAAATCCCGTCATGACCCCACGGTCTTTTCATCTGTAAAGTCATCTCCGTACGGTTTGAAGAGCGGTGGCGGTTTGAAAGAGGATCTTGGGCGGGTGTTTATCTGATCATACTACACGTTTCCCCAAATAAAAGATACCGGACGGGAAGGGAATAATCACTGGGGCTGAGGTCATGCCATATTTAAACGGGTCTGCTTGTCTGCTTTCATGCGGGGCTGGCGACACCTGTTCAACCTGACTTAAAAAGCCCGAAAGAATGGAGTTTGACAACGCTAAGATCTCCTATGTCAATGAAATTGATCCGATTTGGTGGTCCCCAAGTTATTTTTGCTCCGGGTAGGGATCCCGGGGGGGGGGCGCTGCAGAAAACACCAGGCTAAGAGGTCTTTGGTTCTGGAGTTTTATAATTCATGCCTTCGATTTTACTCCTTGTGAAAAATCCAACACTTCTACCTTTGCTTTTTCTCGCCTTGCGCTAAAATAGTCCCCATCTGAAAGACCCTCTCGTGGATTTGTCCCTGGGGTGCTTTTGGGGGTAATCATGGATGATTCGATATGCACAGGAAGGGAAGACTTATGGCCTCGTTTTGCAAGGGATGGCAAACATCGATGATGCTGGTAATGGTCCTGTTTTTCGGGACGGCCTCTTACGGATCTGCCGATCAAGAATTGAATACCTGGCTGGCCAAATTCAGAGAAGAGGCCAGGGGGAAAGGCATTTCTGTTGTAACCCTCGATAGCACCCTCAAGGATGTAAAGCTGCTGAAAAGAGTGGTGGAGCTCGATCGCAGCCAACCGGAATTCAAGAGAACCTTCAGCGATTATCTTCAACGGGTGGTGCCTGAGTCGAGGGTGAAAAGAGGGCGTCAACGGTACCGGGAGAACCGCTCAATGCTTGAGAAGATCGGTTCCCATTATGGCGTTGAGCCACAGGTGATCGTTGCCCTGTGGGGCATAGAGACCGACTTCGGACGCATTATCGGTAAAACGCCTGTGGTTTCGGCCCTGGTGACCCTGGCATACGACACCCGTCGGGGCGACTATTTCCGCCGCGAGTTACTCGACCTGCTGCACCTCGTCGATGACGGAAGTATCCCGCTCGATCGCCTGCATGGCTCATGGGCCGGGGCGATGGGCCAGGTTCAGTTTATGCCTTCCTCCTTTCGCCAGTATGCCGTGGATTTTACCGGGGACGGCCTCAGTGATATCTGGGCAGACCGCTATGACGCCTGGGCCTCTGCGGCCAACTATTTATCCAAGGCGGGGTGGCAAGGTGGCGAGGGGTGGGGGATTCAGGTTCAAATCCCCGCTGGTTTCAACGAGGATCTGGCCGGTCTGAAAACCAGGAAAACCCTTGCCCGGTGGCGTGACCTGGGCGTTCAGGGAATCGTTGGGGCCGACACCAAGAAGGCCTCTCTGGTTTTGCCAGAAGGGCCCGGAGGGCCCGCTTATCTGGTTTTTGATAATTTTCGCGTGATCATGAAATGGAACCGCTCCACCTCTTTTGCTCTAAGTGTCGGCCACTTGGCCGATGCTATTGGCGCGGATGGTTAATGTCCGGGATTTGACTTACATCAAACACCTCGGGCCCCTGCTATGGCACCCTTTGCTTTACACAACCAGAAAGGGTGCCCCATGAAGATTCTTATCGCGATGATGCTGGCCCTAGGTTTTGCGCTTCCGTCCTGGGCAATTCCGACAATCAGTTGCCATTGTTTTCAGGAACGCAGCTACGACCCGGCCCGACCGGCGGCGGCAGACGATTACTTTTTGGCCTCCACACAGAATTCTTTGCTTGCAACGGTTTTTGATTTTCCCAAACGTGATGTGGTCAAAGCAAAGATGGCCAGCGGGGTCTCGGGTGAAGACCTCTGGGTTATCCAATATTTAAACTCAAACCTCGGCCTCGATCCTGATAAGTTGACAGCGTCACGGAAAAGGTTCGGCTCGTGGGCTGAGGTACTGGAAGCTCTGCAGGTCGATACCGCTCAATTGCCCAGGGCAGTTGCAGATGCTTTTGGCGGGCGTGTCGCCGATAATGCCATCGCTGCAGCCGTCGTTGATGAAATTCTGGTGACGAGGCTTGGGATGGCCTCTGAAATTATCAGTCGGTTGCGCAGCCAGAACTACAACTCAAAAGAGGTCATTCTCGCATCCTTCCTCGGTTGCAAATCCGGGGAATCCCCCGTTGATATGGCCGCTGCTGTTCGTTCTGGTGGGCAGAGCTGGGGGGCTTTGCTCAATCACCATCGGATAGAACCTTCACAGATCGAAACACTTCTCAAGCAGCAGATCTCTCCCCGGACAATGAATAAGAGGGGATAACGAAGTGATTTTCAATTTTATTAGTGTTGATCTGAGTCTTTAGCGAACATTAATCGAATGTTTTTAGCAAAGGTCGGGGGTATTTCTAAATATGTGGCCGGCTGTTTGCGGTTGGTGAGGGCGTCGGGGTTGAAGCATCAGTTGACCCCCATGGGCACCATCATCGAAGGGGAGATCGAAGAGATCTTTGCTGTTCTGCAGAAAATGCATGAATCTCCCTTTGCTGCCGGGGCCCGGAGGGTGTCGACCCTGATCAAGATCGACGACCGCCGGGACCGTGCAGAGCACACCATGGCAGGCAAGGTGCAGTCGGTGATGGATAAGCTGAAGGACTAAACTTCAAGCACCCGTCGAATGGGCGCTCAAGGATTACAAACCAAAGCCGGTGGGGAGTTTTTTACTCCCCACCGGCTGGCAAGTGCGTGCCGCTTTGATGCTGTCGGCTAAAGGCTGAGAGAACTGCAATGTGCTTTGTCGGCCTAGCCTTGTCTAAATCAGGCTTTTGGTTCATCGCCGATCTTTGCTACGGCAAGGCAGCATCATAACCGGTGAGTGAAATTCGGAAAAGACTCGGTGGCTCAGTTGATCCGAACCAACCATCGGAATCTGTGCATGCTTTGACCACCAATTCATTTGTCGCCCCGGGAACGGCGGTAAATGCTGCCGTTACGCTTGAAAGGAAAACATGCCGGATATATGGGATATCATAAGCTATATCTTGCTGCCATAAAGCAGGCGAAACAATTGGAATGTAGACACTCTCTCCTTGGGCTCCCGAAAGGTGCAACATAACCGGCTTATGGGCATCAGGGTTGAAGGGGGCCGGGGCCGGGAATTGAGCGTATCCAGAAACGGCTTGAATCACAAAACGGGTACCCTCAGGGATGTCCATTGACATCGACCTGCAGGGGCTCTGCTCCGAGAAATGGTCGAAAGGGATGACCATAGTCCTTGTTGCGGGGGCAACACAAGGCCCACATTCAACTCCCGAGGAGTTCATATCTTCTTGTTTTACTAGAAGCGGAAGCGGCCCGACCACCTCAACTTCAATCGGGCCGCCGAAATTTGGCAGCCAAGGTGTGCGGAGAGCAGCTGATGCATCGTTTCCCGACCAACCCAGAACCAAAAACATGATTGCTGCGTTCAACAAGAATAATTTTCTCATAATTTCCTCCTTTCGATGCTGGAGACGACTGGGGTCACGACTTTGAGGGTCCTCCCCTTCCAACGCTGTTGTTTGGAAAATTCTACGTTTTCTACCTGGCCTGCACGCACTTTCGCTTCTTCGTCTACTGGCTGCAGAGGGGTTCGCTGTCCAGCTATTGTTGGACTGTTTCATTGCCTGACTGTTTCTATTGTTGCTTCTGAAGAACACGTTGTCCGGTTAAGAAGTTACATGTTCTTTTTCTAGTGGGTCTGGGGCTTTTCTTCAGTTTGGACCTGGGTGACAAATGAGTTCTTTACGGAGCTTTAACAAGTCGGCCTTTGACATCTGAACCGTACTGGGCGTTTTCGGATCCATTGAGGACTTCGTAGAGTTTGTCTAAGCTGTTGAAGACTTGTTTTTCACTCTCGGCGAGGTTTCCGACCAGTTCGAACAACCGCTGAGGATTGTCCTTTTAGGCCAGTCAAGTCGCATTACATAGATTGCCAAAGGGCTTAGCTCCTTCTGCTTCTGCTTTTGCTTTCATTTTTACTAAAGACGCAATTACAGATCGCTTACGGATTTTGTCAGAATAAAAAAAAAGACGGTCCTCCAGAAAATGGGGGCAGGGCTTTCTTAATTCTTGTGTTGTAGTGTTTTCGCGTTGGTATTTTGTCACTTTGGGGGTTTGATTCGCCCCATAATAAAAAAGGGGGATGTTGTCGGAGCTCCTTGGGGCCCTAATAGTGCGGTGCAGGGACCGAAGGAGTCGCTTGGAAAAGGCATTGGGATTCTGGATTCGTTGAGCCAACCAACTGTTGGTCGCGAGGATCTTACTGTTCGGATTTGCGCTAGCACTTCCTCAAGACGCCCATCAGAAACTGCCGTAATAAATCTTTGCCTGGAGAAATAACCTGATTTTTTCTCCTTGACAACCGTTCCGGGTGGCAGAGGTCTGCAAAACCTCCATCACCAGTTCGAATCTGGTCGGGGCCTCCACAAAACACTAAAGCCAGCCGCTCAGGCTGGCTTTTTTTTTCTCTTCCCGAAACGTTCCCGATGAGTCTTGTTACCCCCCAGATCATCATTCTGCTTATCATGCTCGGCTCTCTTGCCGGTTTTCTTGCCGGGTTGCTTGGAATTGGCGGGGGCATCATCTTTGTCCCCATGCTTTTGTGGGCTTTTCATGTAGCCGGTGTTGCTCCCGATGTTATTGTTCATGCCGCATTTGCCACCAGTCTGGCCATCATCATTCCCACGGCAACCAGCAGCACCCTGGGGCATCGCAAAAGGGGCAATGTCGACTGGCACTATGTTCTTCACCTGGGCATCGGCGGGATTGTCGGCGCCGTTCTCGGTGCCTCGCTTGCCGCCATGCTCTCGGGACACTGGCTCAAAACCCTTTTTGGCGTTATGCAGATTCTGGTGGCTTTAAAGCTCTACCTGTTTCGTCCCCATCTGCCTCCTGAACGCAACGATAAGGTTTCCACCTTTGCACTTCTCTCGGTTGGCTTGATCGGCGGCGCATTCTCTGCATTTTTCGGCATCGGCGGAGGCATTATCGCTGTGCCTTTAATGGTGATCCTGCTGCAGCTTCCCATCCACCAGGCCGTCGGTAACTCTAGCGCGCTGATTGTTATATCAGCCATCGCAGGGGTTCTCTCCTATGTTCACCATGGCTGGGACGTCCCAAATCTCCCGCCTTTCTCCCTTGGCTACGTCAACAACCTGGCTGCTTTGTTGGTGGCTCCCTTCGCCATGGGGTCGGCAAGGCTAGGGGTCAAGGTTGCCGGCCGTTTCTCACATGATAAACTGATCAAAATCTTTTCCGCTGTACTGGCACTTATAGGCTTGCGGATGATTGCCCAGAGTCTGTTTTTCTAATACCTGCTCAGAACCCGCGGAGTCCTATTGACAGGGAGGATTAAATGGTCAGGGAGCCTGCCGTTGCGGGGCAATTTTATCCCGGTAACGGCGATGAGTTAAGATCTCTTGTTGAGGGATTTCTGGGCCCGTTGCAAGCGGAGGAGCCTGCCCTGGGGATCGTGTCGCCCCATGCCGGTTATGTCTATTCCGGGGCGATTGCCGGAATGACCTTCTCCGGGGTACGTGTCCCCGAAACTGTTCTGGTTCTCGGGCCCAACCATCATGGCTACGGTTCGCCTGCGGCTGTTTATGCCTCAGGTGCCTGGCAAACCCCCCTCGGAGAGATTCTGATTGATGAGTCTCTGGCTGAAGAGCTTCTTGCAGAGTGTCCAATCCTGCAACCCGATGAAGTAGCGCATCGTTTCGAGCATTCCCTTGAAGTCCAGGTTCCTTTCGTCCAGGTGAAATCCCCAACCGCAAAGATCCTCCCTGTCTGCCTTGGGCGAGGAGGGTTCGATCAGTTGCTGGAGATCGGTCAGGCTCTAGGCAGGGTCCTTAAGAGATCTCCGGGCAAGGTGTTGATGGTCGCCAGTTCTGACATGACCCATTACGAGCCTGGCGAGGTCGCCCGGCAGAAGGACATGCGGGCCCTCGATCGGGTGCTGGACCTCGACCCCCAAGGCCTCTACCAGGTGGTGACCGAAGGGCAGATCTCCATGTGCGGCATGATTCCCACGGTTGTCATGCTGGCCGCCGCCAAAGAACTCGGCGCAAGCGAGGCCAAGCTTGTCCATTACGGTAATTCCGGGGATGTGACCGGAGACCAGTCTGAAGTTGTCGGCTATGCCGGGGTGGTTGTGAAATAGCCAGGGGCTAGGGCCAAAGATTTTAATTCAAAACTCAAAACTCAAAATTAACCCTCCGAAACCCTTGTCATCCTAAAGATGTTGCAGTATAAAAACCAAGGCCACCATGGGTGGCCTTTTGCTTTTACCAGTCACTAATTACCAATCACTGATCACGGATTTAAATACAGGAGTTTTCAATGTCTGACCTGAGAGTTCGTTTTGCTCCAAGCCCCACGGGCTATCTGCATATCGGCGGGGCCCGCACCGCCCTGTTCAATTACCTGCTGGCTCGCAAAGAAAAGGGCACCTTCATTCTGCGTATTGAAGATACAGACGTCGCCCGCTCCACCCAGGAGTCGACCGACGCTATTCTTCAAGCCATGGACTGGCTGGGCCTCTCCTACGACGAAGGTCCCTTTTACCAGTCTGAGCGCTTCGATCTTTACAAGCAGAAGGTCGCGCAATTGCTGGCCGAAGGCAAGGCCTATCGCTGCTACTGCACCGCCGAAGAGCTTGAGGTAAAACGCGAGGCGGCCATGAAGGCCGGCGGCAAGCCCAAGTATGATGGCACCTGTCGCAACCGCAGCGATCAGCCCGAGGGCACGCCCTTTGTTGTTCGCTTTAAGGCGCCGCATGAGGGGGAGACGACCTTCGCCGATCGCATCAAGGGCCCCATCACCTTTCAGAACGCCGAACTCGATGACCTGATCATCCAGCGCACCGACGGCACCCCGACCTACAACTTCGTCGTGGTGGTCGATGATGCCGAGATGGGCCTGACTATCGTTGTCCGCGGTGATGACCACATCAACAACACTCCCCGGCAGATTCTCATGTACCAGGCCCTGGGCTACCCCGTGCCCGAATTTGCTCATGTGCCGATGATCCTCGGTTCCGACAAGTCGCGCCTGTCCAAGCGCCATGGCGCCACCTCGGTGATGGTTTACCGTGAAATGGGTTACCTGCCCGAAGCCATGGTCAACTACCTGGTGCGCCTCGGCTGGTCCTTCGGCGACGAAGAGATCTTCTCGATGGATGACCTGATCGAGAAATTCAGGCTTGAGAATGTCGGCAAGGCGGCCGGGGTGTTCAACCCCGAGAAACTGCTCTGGCTCAACTCTCACTATATCAAAACCGGCGACCCCGCAAGGCTTGGCGAGCTGCTGGTTGAATACCTTGAAAAAATCGGCGTGTCTGTTGCCGGTGGCCCGGATGTACCTTCGGTGGTCAAGACCCTGCAGGAGCGGGCCAAGACTATGGTCGAAATGGCAGAAGGTGCGGCTTTCTACTACAAGAAGGAACTTGAGTTTGACGAAAAGGCCGTCGCCAAGTTTCTTACTGCAGACCGCAAACCGGTGATCGAAGCGGTGATCGAGCAGCTTGAAAAAAGCGAAAGCTTCGACCATGACGGCATCGAAAAGGCTTTTGGCGCGGTGATGGCGCAGACCGGCCTCAAGCTTGGCAAGATTGGTCCGGTGGTGCGTGTTGCCCTGGTGGGAGGGACGGTCAGCCCGAGTATTTTTGAAGTGCTTGAGGTGTTGGGCCAAGAGAAGAGCCTGCGGAGACTGCAGGCGGCCTTGAATATGTTGAATTAAACTGCTTGTATTCCTTTGCAAAAACAACAAAGCCCCGTGGTGTTTTCCACGGGGCTTTGTTGTTTTTCTTTGTCAGGGAGGTAGAATTGACCAATATTTATGGTTGCTGGATTCAATGTCTGGGCAAGGACAAGACCACATTGTCAGCTTGATGATTACGAAGGTTAAACGATTCTGGTAGATTATTTACCGTATTTAATCCCGGGTGGTACTGAGTAATCCCGAATCTAAAAGAGTCCTGCTTTTTCGCCTTCACTCGAATCTACCCGGTTTTTTTCTGGTATTTAGTTTATCCCATATTTAAATGTGTCAATAGTAGGTCTGGGTCCAGGTAAATACTCATCAGTGAGAAATTGGTCATGGAGAAGAAATTAACTGATAAGAAAGATAACTTTATTGGGAAGGAGGTCCCCACAGTAATCCTTGCCTATATCCCGGCATTTATTTTTCTCGTTGGCATCAGTATTTTAAGTTATGTTGCCGAGATACCGATTTCACAGTTAACCCGTGACCCTATGGCAATCATGAAAGGGCACTTTTACACGGGCCTGCTGTCAAATATGGGCGTATTGCTTTGGTGTGCCACAGCCAGTAACTGTTTTTTTAGTTACACTTTGCTGCGAAGAGTTCCCCATAAGTCTGAGGTTTCTGTGTTTTTTTTATACTTTGGATTGCTGACATGCGTACTTCTGTTTGATGATCTTTTTCTTCTTCACGAAATTGCTTCTGGTTATTTAAATATTAACGAACTAATAATTCCTGCCATTTATGGGATAACGATAATTCTCGGAACAATTTTGTTTAAAAAGATAATTTTCGATACTGAATTAGTTTTTTTATGCTTGGCCTTTAGTTTTTTCGCGCTTTCACTAACGGTCGACGCCTTGCCAGAAACACTATTACCTTGGCACCACTTGTTTGAAGATGGTCCAAAATTTCTCGGCATCGTAGGCTGGTGCGGCTATTTTACAACCACCGGTTGGAAAACACTCAGAGCCTTAAACGTCCGACAATAGGGCCTAGTAAACTCGGGCGGAAGTCGGCTGATAGTTACCCTTCGGAAGCTACCATGTGGAGTGGGCACCGTTCACCATTTCGAAGTAGCACGGCGAACATCAATCGGTGGGCGCAGCCCACCCTACAGGAAATTAATCGGAACAAGGGGAAAATGTGCCGGTCAATCTAGCCATAAACGATAAAGAATTTCCGCCAAGCTGTACTATGTTTTAGGGGCCCATTGCCTTATCTGGGTTCATCCGTGGTTATCCGAGGCTAAAATGCCTTTAAAGCTCTTTGTATTCAAACTCTTAGTAATGGAGATCACTTGAGGGGATGAATAAAGAAATTTCTCCAAAAAATGGAGCAAACACTTTTGTCTCTGTCATTATTCCTGTCTACAATGACCGCGAACGGCTTGCTCACTGTCTTGGGGCTCTCAATCAACAAACCTATCCCCATGGTCAGTTTGAAGTCGTCGTTGTCGATAATGGTTCTGATGAGTCATTGGAAGGCATGGTTGCCTCCTTTCCGATTGCACGACTTGTTCTGGAGCAAAAACGCAGTTCATTTGCGGCAAGAAATTCGGGGATAGAAGCGGCTCGCGGAGACATCCTCGCTTTCACAGATTCTGATTGCATACCATTTCCGGACTGGATTGAAAATGGGGTACGACAACTTATGTCAATGCCTAACCAAGGAGTGGTCAGCGGGTGTGTCGAAGTTTTTTCAAAAATCCCCGAAAAACCGACAGTCTATGAAAGCTATGACATGATTTTTGGTTTTCAGCAGGAGTTCTGGGCAAAGGATCGTAAGTATGGGGCCACGGCCAACCTCTTTACCCATCGTCAAATCATTGATGATGTCGGCCCCTTTAATGCGAACATCAAATCTACCGGAGATCAAGAATGGTGTTTGCGAGCTGTGGACCATGGTTACCAGTTGTCATACAGCCAAGATGCATGCGTGAAGCACCCCGCTCGAGCGTCGTTAAAAGCATTGGTTCACAAAAGGCTCCGTCTGGCAGGTGGCAATTTCGACTCACGAAAATCTACCCATAATCAAAAAGAGCCTTTTCGAATCGGGAAGTTATTTTTGCGATTGTTAGTCCCTAATTTTCGTAGCTTTTCCCTTGTCTTTTCCAATCAGGAAATACCCTCTTATGGTCAAAAGATAATAGTTTTTTTGCTTGGGGTATTTCTACGTGTTTGTACCATCTATGAACATTTGCGGCTAAGTTTCGGAAAAACTTCACGAAATCTCTAGTCTTTACCTTTCTTCCCCGGGGGAGGGTTGCAAGGGGCAGGTCTTTTTTTCCCTCTAACTGTCAGCCATTGTGTCTAATTGGGCCCAGGAGGGCTGAATGGTTAATGGCCAGTTGCAACGGGAAAGCCTGCTTGAAGCATTGCAACGGGATCAATTTTTTGACCTGCTTGTGATTGGCGGCGGCGCCACAGGGTGCGGTATCGCTTTGGATGCGGCCAGCCGTGGTCTGAGCGTGGCCCTTGTGGACAGGAACGATTTTGCAGAAGGCACCAGTAGTCGCAGTACCAAACTGATTCACGGCGGGGTACGCTACCTCGAGATGGCTATCCGTCACTTGGATAGGGTCCAGTTTAATCTGGTCCGTGACGGATTGCGTGAGCGGGCGATTATGCTTAAAAACGCTCCCCACCTGACCCGACAGATTCCTTTGGTCACACCTTTGTACAAATGGGGAGAAGTCCCCTATGTTTATGCCGGCCTTAAACTTTACGATCTCCTGGCAGGTAAAAGGGGCCTCGGCCATAGCCGACTTATAGGCAAAGGGCAGGTTCTTGAAAGATTCCCCGGGATTTGCCCAGAAGGCCTTAAGGCAGGGGTTCTTTATTATGACGGCCAGTTTCTTGATTCGCGTATGGTTCTGGCTTTGATGTTGACAGCCATCGAGTATGGTGTCGTAGCGGCTAATCATGTTGGTGCTGTGTCCTTTGTAAAGGAGCGGGGCGCGGTGGCGGGGGCGGTGGTTGAAGATCGCCTGACGGGTACCCAGTGGTCAATACGGGCAAGGGGAGTCATTAATGCCACCGGGCCCTTTGTCGATCAGGTTCGGCGGCTCGACCAGCCGGATAGCGAACCGATTCTGCAAACCAGTTCCGGCATTCATCTCGTGCTGGACAAGCGGTTTGTCCCTCCTGAAACAGGGCTGTTGATCCCCAAAACCGAGGATGGCCGGGTTTTGTTCGTGTTGCCTTGGGAGGGACATGCCCTGGTTGGAACGACCGATGAACCCGCCGAGGTTTCCGAGCATCCCAAGCCGGAGATGGAGGCAATCGACTATTTGCTGCACCACTTGAACAAATACTTCAGTCTTGATGTGACCAGATCGGATATAAAGGCAGCCTGGTCGGGGTTGCGCCCCCTGGTGTTTGATCCTAAAGCCGCTGATACTGCCCGCTTGGCCCGTGACCATGTCATTACGATGAGTCCGTCCGGTTTATTAACCATCGCCGGGGGAAAGTGGACCACCTATCGCAAGATGGCCCAGGATACAGTCGATAATGCAGTTTTGACATATGCGCTGAGTCCTCGACAAAAGTGTTCAACGCAAAGGCTGACTCTTGTCGGCGGTACGGGTTTTCTGCCTGAAGGGGATCAGGCTCTGCTCGATCAATACCAACTCGATCCCGAGATCGCCCACCATCTGAATCAGGCCTATGGCGACCGCGCTGGAAGGGTGGCTGCACTTGCTTCCAAAGGATATGGGGAACGCCTCGCTGCAGGCCATCCATACCTCGAGGCGGAAACGATCTATGCAGTACGGCATGAATTAGCTGTCCGTGCCATTGATGTCCTGGCCCGGCGGACGATGCTGGCGATTCTTGACAAGAAAGCCGTCGAAATTGCCGCACCGAGGGTCATTGAACTTATGGCCCAGGAGCTTGGCTGGAATACCGAGAAACAAGAATCAGAGCTGAATTTAATAAAAAAACGACTGTTGGAAGGGCTCTGAAAAAAATGTGACCCCTCCCACTGTTTCGATCAACCGGCCGTCTGTGGATACCACTTGCTCCACTGTTGAAATCATGACCATTATCTCGGCCGCTCAGGATGACACCGAGGTTAGCAAGGTCGAGTTTTATGACGGCGCAACCTTAATCGGAACTGACACCACCAATTTGTATGGATAGCTCCAAACTTCAAAAAAAGGCGATTGCCAACACCCTGTCTCCATGGTATAAATACATTTCAAATCAGGCACTTGTGAGCATCATTCATTGGAGGGGTTATGACGAAAGCGGAACTGATCGAAAATGTCTATCTGCAAATGGGTTTTTCCAAAAAGGAATCCGGCGATATTGTTGAAATGGTATTTGACCTCATCAAGAGCAATCTCGAACAAGGTGAAAAGATCAAAATTGCAGGGTTCGGCAATTTCGAGGTCAAGCAAAAGGACAGTCGGCGTGGCCGCAACCCACAAACCGGCGAGGCCATTGAAATCACCTCCAGGAAGGTTCTCTCTTTCAAGCCCAGCCCGGTTTTGAAAAACGCCATAAACGAAGGGTAAAAAATCCCCCCAAGCAAGACTGGGCCAATATCCAGTGTCATTCTCGTGTTGGCGGCAATCTAGTTTTTCAATGGACTGCAAGAGACTGGATACCCGGTTTCGCGGGTATGACGACTTTTCCGGATTCCTCAATGTTGACTATGACTGAGCCTTTCCCAAAGACTCCGGTTCGAAAGATACATCTCTTAGTCATGCCCTTTTGAAACCTTTATTATCAATCCCTTCAGCCCTGGGGCTTAAGCCTTGCGGTTGATCCTCTTCAGGCAGTATTCAAAAAAACACGCCCGAAAAACCCAAATCAGCCCCCAAAACTAGCCTTCACCTCCAATCCTATTTTCTACGGGTGCGATCCAAGGGGGTGCCTCCTGGCGCAAACACCAAGGCGGGGATACGCTCGATCTGATTACGGCCAAAGAGATTGGGGTCGACTTGGATATTCACCTGAAATTAATGGGCTTTTGTCCCACAAAGGGATCGAAATTCGGATCCCTTTTCAAAATGTTCGAAACAAACCTGGCGGTCCGCTTAACTGATCTGTCAATCGGCATCCAAATTTGATCCACCATCAGCGTCGAAAATTGGACTCCATTCTTTCCTCTTGAAAACGCTCCGGCAGACCCTTTTACCCCACTATGATTGAGTTCTGACCGTTGTTGGAAACCGTTTGACCGATGGGGATGTTGGCCGGTCAAACGCGGGAGGGACTGGTCTCATTAAAGGTATGGTGGTTGCATCAGATAATTTTTCCGGGGTTCTTCAACATGGCGATCAGGGGTGGTTAATAGGGAGTAACGGTTCGTGTCGAAATGGTTTTTCGTTCTGATTTCGTTTTTGTTTCTGGCCTGTCCGCTGAAATCTTCCGGAATGGTGGAACATATCCGGGTCGGTGTCTATGACAACCTGCCCATGGTTTCCTTTGACCGAGGAGGCAGGGGCACGGGCCTTTTTCCGGAACTACTGGAGCATATTGCCCCACAGGAGGGCTGGACCCTGGAATATGTGGCGGGAACCTGGGCCGAATGTCTGGAACGCCTGGATCGCGGCAAACTCGATGTGCTGGTGTCTATTGCCTACACCGATGAAAGGGCTCTGCTTTAAGACTTTTCTCAAGAAACTGTTCTTTCCAACTGGGGAGAAATCTACGCCCGGTCTTATGCGAACATTCGTTCAATTCTCGATCTTGACGGCAAGACCGTTGCGGTGATGGCCAAGAGCGTTTTCGCCGATGGCCCCGATGGCTTGAAGCGTCTGGCGTCGCGCTTTGAAATCGATGTGCGCTACCTTGAGGTGGGGGACTACGCCGCTGCCGTGAGAGCTGCAGAGAGCGGCAGGGCCGATGCGGCTCTGGCTAATCGTTTTTTTCTAAGGCGTCATGAAAAGGATATTAATCTCCAAAAAACTACCATTCTGGTCAGCCCGATCGAAATCCGCCTGGCCTATCCTCGTGGGAGGCACACCGACCTCCGCCAAACTATTGACTCGCACCTGGCGGACCTGAAGCAGGACCGCTCGTCATTCTACCACCAATGCCTTAACCGCTGGCTCAGTCAAGAGGTGATAACCACCTATCCCTCC
>CALZIZ010000117.1 GCA_945787465.1 uncultured Desulfuromonadales bacterium | reverse complement strand
TAACAAATAAAGCCATTGGGGTGGGGTGCTCAAATGGCAGCTGGCTGTTTTGCCCCCTCCTGGCCACCCAAAACAATGCAGAACAACATATTGCCCCCCGCCGGTTCCGGCGATCACCACCTTTTGAAGAGATTTTCAGGGCCACTTTGATCACCAGATCAAGTGGCCTTTTCTCATAATGCAGGGGTTTTAAGAATCTGCCGATCTCCCCCTTTTCGACCTACCAAATCAATCTGAAACAACTTATCAGACAAAAGTAGTGTCCGCCTCCAATATGCTCCAAGGCCCGTAGGTCTGCAGGCACCGCCCGCTTTGCGAGAACAGTCTGATACTTGGCGAGAACGTCTTTGGGAATAATAAGCATGGGAAGTTATCCAGTTTCTATTTAAACACCCAATTGGGGTGTTGTACAGCTGAAAACATTAATTATTCCAAGCATTTGCGCCAACATTAAAAGGCCCCCACTCTTGACAGGAGGCAAAAGGCGGATAAAGTTTATAAAAACTACCTAATAATTGGTTAAGACGCGGGATGTAGAGGATAGCGTGATGAGGCAACACGTCTTCATATCATACGTGCGGGAAAACCGAGACCAAGTGGACCGGCTTCGTACGGCTCTGGAAGAGCACGAGATATCTGTATGGCTTGATCGGGATTCCATACTTCCAGGCATGCGTTGGAAGAAAGCCATCCAGAAAGCAATTACCGACGGTGCATTCTTCCTGGCGTGTTTTTCCACTGAGTACGCGGACCGCGACCGATCGTACATGAATGAGGAGTTGGAGTTGGCGATTGACGAACTCCGGCAGCGCCCAAGGGACCGAGCATTCTTCATCCCAGTGATCGTTTCGCCGACAGATATCCCAGATTTGCCAATAAGCGCGCGCGAAAGTCTCACGGACCTTCAATGGGTGGACCTGACGAACGATTGGGAGACCGGGGTCCAAGGTATCATCAATGTCGTGCAGTCGGTGACCCAACTGCCGTTCGCATCATTGCCAGAGGCGTTCGATGCTGTCCAGGCGGCCGAACGCCAACTGAAGGAACGGTTTCCCGCAGTATCATCGATAGCGCTTGATCGAAAGGTCGTGGGTTTTGAACGCACCACAACTTGGTGCATTCGCGTCTACGTAAAGCAAAAAGCCCCTATGCACGAAATCGTCAACCCTTTACCTGTGGAGATTCTCGGTCTGCCGGTGGACGTCGTGGAAGAGGGGGACCTGTCGTCGGGTTCCTAACGAATAAGGATAGATCGTGCCGAAGAACGAGCCACGATCTATCCTTATTCGTTAGGCGGCGCTTGATCTGTGACGGTTTGCGGGGGCTAACTCTGCAGGAGGGCAAATGAGAGCGAAGCGAGTGTACGTGAGCGTTCCGCGGGATCACAACCTTGATGAACGGCAAAGAGTCCTGAAACATGCGATCTTGGACGAGCTTCGCAACGAGGGAATCGAGCCTCAAGAGTTCCAGGTCTCTGGTTTGCCTTTGCGTTCGCCTTACACTTTCGAGGCAGTAAGGGACATCATGGCGCGCTGCCACGGAGCGCTTATCTTGGCATTCGCTCGATGGCGGGATCCCTCGGGCGGTGAGGCCATCGCCATGCCTACGGTCTGGAATCACTTTGAAGGCGCCTTCGCGCTAGCTATGAAGAAGGAACTCCTGGTGATTACGGAGGAGAATGTCGCCGACGACGGTATCACTTGGGGCGGTGGCGCCCAGATTGTTCTGGCCGCGCCGCCTGATGCCAAGCCGGAATGGTTGAAAACTGCGTACGCGAAGCCCCAAATCGATGCGTGGATAGATGTCGTGAAGCGTATGGACGACATATTCCTTGCCTACAGCACCAAGGCCCGAGCAACCGCAAATGACATCGGAAAATTCTTGTCGTCTCGCGGTGTTTCAGTCCGCGATTGGGAGATCGACTTCGCGCCGGGCGCGACGATTCTCGATGAGCTTCTAGATGCCTCAAAGAGATGCCTCGGAGCGATCATGCTACTAACCAAGGACGACGAGTTGCTCCTTGGCAAGAAGAATCACGCGGCACCCCGCGACAACGTTATATTCGAGATGGGCCTCTTCATGGAGGCCAAGGGACGCGAACGAGTTTTGGTAGTTAGGGAAAAAGGTGCGAAGATGCCCGCCGACATCGGTGGGAGCATCTATCTCGCACTGCGAGACCGTGACGACATTACGCCGATTCACACGAAGCTCCTTGACTTCATCGAAAAGCGCATATGAGCCCCAGCTAATGCTTGGGCATCTCGCTGCGGTTCGCGCCACCTACAACCAGGCGATGCACGCCGACCCGGCTCGCTGTCACGCGCTTCCGAGCTGGTTCTCTTCGTCTACAATGAATTGGGAGTTCAACCGTATTTCCCATTGTCCCGCCGGGCGGATGATCTTATTCGGTTAGCGTGGGGGGATCTTGATGACGACTCACGTTCTCACCTATGTAAAGCGATCGCTTTCACGACCCAACCGGGGTACGCGAAAGGAAGGGCAAGCGATTTTGGACTTGTGAGACCAGGGGGGGCACGGAACCTCTAGGGACGCGCTGTTTGACCGATGGACGCATTGTAACGAGAACCTCGTAATATGGCTTGTCAGTTTGTTGAAGGTGAATGATGGCGTCTACATGGCACCCTCTCTAGACGCTCGTATCGCTGTACAACAGGTTTATCGTCGAGACGCAAAAGACCAAGCGCAACTACCGGAATACGCTGTGCATCTTCTTAGGGATCCAAACTATGTGGTACTTGCAGTCCCACACATGTTGTTCATCGAAAGCCTCCTTTTCTGAGAACTTTGAGCGGTTCACAGAGGGGAGGCTTTCATTTACTCCCGGAACTGTCAAACTTTTGAGGTCCCCCGGCAAAGCCGGGGGGGGGGCCTTTTGTACTAAAGGGGCAGAAAAAGACATGGTTCTGATTCTGGGCAGACATCAGATGAATACTGTCGCCGAGTCCGTTTAAGAATCGACGGTTACCCCAAGGAAGGTGTTATTCAAAATGGAGAATTTTCAGCTTACCGGTGTCTGAAAACTTACGGTCTATCAGACACTTGTTGACCGTGTTCGGGGATCACTACATTTTGAAGAGTTTTTCAGGGCCAGTTGATCATCTGATCAAGTGGCCTTTTCTCGTAATGCAGGGGTTGTAAGAAAAACTGAAAAATAAGCAATGATCGGCAGAAGACATTTTGACATAACACTTATCAGGCCCTGCGAGTTTAAGTGGGCTGTTTTTGAATCTGTAGGTTCGGTGGGTTTCGAGGTAGTTGGCGAAAACGTCTTTGGGGATAATGGGAAGTTATCCAATTTCTATTGGAGCACACAATTGGGGGCATTATCCAACTGAAAACATAAATCATTCCAGGCTATTGCGACAATGTAGAAGTGCCTTAACTTTTGACAGGAGGCAAAAGACGGGTAAAGTCTATAAAAACTACTTAATAACTGGTTAGTTGCCACCCAGCAATCATGGATTGAATACATGAGTAAATATTTTATAGTAATATTTCTCAGCTTATCAATTGTTCTAGAATCATCGGCAAATGATAGAGAAGATACTATTTGTGGTTTTTTTAAAGAACCTTTACTTTTCTGGCTATGGAGTTCTGTAGCGCCTAATCCTAATAAAATCAGAGTTTCCCACCTGAATTTTGTTGTGCCAAACGAATACAAGACTTCTGATGGCAAGATTCTTCGAGGTTATAAATACTTATCTAATGATGGCAAAGGACGCCAAACCCCTGCAAAAGGATATGTATTAATGGCCTTAGGGAATGCCATGATTTCTGATCAGATAATAGGCCATTTAAGAGAGTTCTCTGAAAAACATTTAGATATTTATATTTATGACTATAGAGGCTATGGAAATTCTGATGGAAAAAGACGAATAAACGCAATCATTGAAGACTTTAAAGAAATAGCTGCCTCACTAAATGAATCATACGACAGAAAACTATTTTATGGTATTTCTCTTGGCGGTATTGTAATTCTAAATGTCATTGGTTCTGGAGCTGAATATGATGCGGCAGTTATAGATTCTAGTCCAAGCTTGCTGTCAACATACGGATGTCCAAAACGAATTGATCCATTAGCTAATCTTCCTCAAGACGCTAGTAAGCTATTAATAATAACAGGGCAGAAAGATAGCGTATTAGGCAAAAGCATGACTTCAAAATTAAGGGAATCTGCCCACGCAAGAGGAGCAAAGACAGTCGATGGTGAAAACTTCTCTCACCCCTTTATGGACCGTAGTTCAGTTGTCCACAATCAACGTATGGAGTTGGTACTAAAACACTTGATAGCTCCAGAACTCGAGAACAACAATAAACAATGACCGTATTGGACGTGTTGCTTTTTCAGGCATATCGGGTGCTTGAGGGGGCAGTGGCTATTGCAAAGACAGAATTAGCTTGTGAAGCAGGAATGAACGAGGGCTTTTTCCTGTTTAACGCTATAATTCAGACACTGGAAAGGCCACCTCGAATTGACGGTGTGGTCTTTGTAAAAGGGGGGGGCAAATCTTTTTTATTGACAACTCCAGGGGAAGGCAGCGGTGTCAGGTATCCAAGTTGCCTGGTTTTAGTGAATATGCTTCCCATAACTCACGACATAAACTACACCAAAATGGCCCGTCCGGCAAAGGATCGGGCCATTCGTTATTTTGGGGTCTCCGAATCGATCCAGGGAGGGGCGAAATTCTCAGAATGCAGGGTTAGTGGGAATCGCTAAGGAATAACTGCAAATTGACAGGCAAACATTTTAAGATAACAAATAATACGGCCTTGCCACTTCTGGCGGCCATTTTCCACCTGCAGGGTCGATGGGTGTCAAGGTAGTTGGAGAACGTCTTAGGGATAATAGGCCTGGAAAGATATCCAATCTCTCATAAGGAAAAAAGCAGGATGCAATCTGACTCAAAATGAAATTCATTCCGGCCACTCGGGAAAGGCATTGATTTTCTTAAACATTGACAGAGGTTAAACGTAGGATAAAGTTTTTTAAAAGCTATCTAATTTCTAAGGACGTAACAATCGAAAAGGTCATTAATCGTGAAGGGGATTAATCATGTCAGGTGGAACTGGGTCCGGATCAGGCGTGGGACCAGGAAGTGATTGGGGTTCCGGTACGGGCGGAACAAAAAAGCAATTTTTCAACGGTCTGCGCAAGAACATGGAGAACAAGGGATGGAAGCCCCTCTCCATACCAGGGTTCGACTGGGCTGCCATCGAAATGGCACACTTTGATCTCGACTCGATATTCGCAGCCTTCGATGCCGATGCCACCGACATTCTCGAGGGCGCGCATCTCAAACTAAGCCGCTGGGCTGACGGCCGCGAGGAAAATATGCCGCAGACCAGGATTGCCCTGGCGGTCTTCGACAGTGCTACCCAGGAGCAAGTCGAGTTCATCACAAAGGAACTCCAAAAGGGCACCCGTATGGAAGTGCAGTCCATGACTGGAGTGATCGATCTCAAAACCGGACAACTCTTTGAACCGCAGGAAGGTAGTGGCCCAGGACGAAAGCGGATCCGCTTCAACAAGGCGGCCTTCGATCAGTTGCGGAAGGTCGTCGAGGTGCTCGCTTTAAGTTATTGAACTGTACCCGCCGCCGTATAACAAGGCCACGCCCCCGGTTGCTTTCACACTACGCTCGTTTCTCGTTCTGCTCTAAGGCGGAGGGTGATGGGCCCCCGTGTCAGGAGCAGGAGCCAGACAGGTTGCCAGCAGCACCATGTTGATATCGCGAAACTCTGTATTCATATATGGGATGACAGGCTGTTTTTTCGGTAAGTCAGCAGCGGGGAGGGGCTATCTCAAGCGCCGTAGGCGCTACCCCTCAAGAGCAATTTCCTATCATCTGTTCTGACAGGTTGACGGAGGTGGCTATGTTGAAACGAGCGGTATGTTTATTTATCTTCTCCCTCGGAATCACTATGCTGTTGGGGGGATGCACTGGCCTGAGCCCTAACCTCTTGTATGGAAAAAACAACGATGTGTGGGTGATGCATAAGGATGGCACGGGAAAAGCCAAGCTTGCATCGCCGGGTTCCTATCCTCAATGGGTTCCCGGAACCAAGAATATAATTGCCTTCGTCCGATTCAAGAACGGTAAGTGGGCGATACACACGATGGACAACACGGGAAAGAACCAAAAGAAGATTACGGACTACGACTGTGGAGAGGTGTTCTCCTGGTCACCCGATCGCAAATGGATTGCCTTTGAATCCGACCGAGACGGCGACTGGGAAATCTATAAAATGAAAGCTGACGGTACCAGTATTGTGCGGCTTACCAAGAACAGTGTGCAGGATCGTGATCCGACGTGGGCTCCAAAGGGTGACAAGATAGCGTTCTGGTCGGACCTGGGGAAAGCCAATGACATCATGGTAATTGACTCCGACGGCAAGAATCTTCGCAATCTAACGAATGCCCCCGCTGGTTTCAGTGGTATTGGCCCGGTGTGGTCACCCGATGGTAAACACATCGCATTTGTCGGTAATGGATCATACGTTGGGTGGGGTGGAGTGAAGATTTATGTCACCGACCTGAGCAAACCGGCGAACTGGGGCCCATACTCCAACCATGACGGTGTCTTGGGGCAACCGGTTTGGTCACCTTCAGGAGACTACCTCTTCTACGTTGGGGGCTATGGGACGGGAAGCGCCCTGTACAAAGAGAGTTACGGCACCACATCAAAAACCACGAAGACCTTGTCAACCTTTGAGCTTCCCGGGGGTAGGATGGATGCCGACGAGGTCTATGTGTACTACTACAAGCAAATTTCTTCAAAACCAGGCACCGGAGATGGATTACACGCGCTCAAGTGGAGAGTCGGCGGCGAGAAGTTGCTCGACGCGAAAGGAACAAATCCAGACGACTAACCTTCAGGAATTGGAGTGATATCTGTGCGAAGACATTATTTGTATGCCTTATCAGACACTTTTTGACAACTGAGTGCCATCAGGTCAATCGAGAAGTAAATCAGGGCCACTTTGATCATCGGATCAAGTGGCCCTGTCTCGTAATGCAGGGGAAAAGGGACTTTTCTAGGCCCGCGCATTGTCGGACATATGGTGTTTTTGAGCAGGTCGATAGAAAATAGAATGCCCAACCCCCTCAAAAAAGGAAAGCTCCCCATGCGGAATACTTTAGGAGGTCAACAGTTCTGCTGCCCTAGTGCCTTCCTCCGTCAAAACCCAAGTGCCATGGGGTGATTTAGAAGGTTCAAAAATGAGCCCTTGTTGAACCAATTTTCTTTTCGCCCAATCAACATTATGAATCCACCTCTCTTTAGGAGGTTTTTGACTTTGCAGCAGTTTATAGTCGGGCTCAGATAATTGAGACGCGAAAATCTCCTGTATTGCGCTAATTACTTCTTGTCGCCTTCCCTTGCCTCCCAAGAGAAAAATAAAAATCACAATAATATCAGAGAATTCGCCTTGCTCAATACTTCCGAGCGTTCCCTTCCGAAGTCGTTTGTTTTTTAAGAAATCAGGTATTTTCATTTTCGCTCCTCCTTTTAGTTTGGCCCTTTTCCCCCGCTGTTGCCTTTCACTTTTTCCCCTTAGCCATGGCTTGTAACCATAACGGTTCAGGGTGCACTGGCACTGTTAATTGGTCTGAATGCCGTTGGTAGTTCGCGTTGCCGTTGGTAGTTCGCGTTGCTGTTGGTAGTTCGCGTTGCTGTTAGTGGTTCCCGTTGTCGTTAGCAATTTGTGTTGCAGTTAGTAGTTCGCATTGCCTTTACTAGTTCTCGTTGTAGTTAGTAGTTCGCGTTGCCATTAGTGGTTATCACTGTCGTTGTTGGTTCTTGTTTGTTTGTTTGTTGAAAAAGTTTTGGACATTATAGAAAATAAAAGAAATGCCTTTGGAAAAATAAATATCATAAAATAAGAGGGATTCAACTATAAAAAGCAGTTTTGAATTGATCTAAAAACACGTTAAAGTTATGGTTAAATAAAATAATACTTTTGGATCTCTTGCTTACTGAATGGTGTTGGCAATATTTATTTTGAAAACCTAGCAACACCCTAACCAAGGCGGTGCTCTATTAGGAAACGATTGTCCGGAAAGGGGTCAGATATTTGGCTGGAGAAGCAAGGCGGTGTTTGCATGGTGGCCGGCCAAGTGGTCAATATCGCGGTGAAGATCAAGAATTCTCTAAGGGAGGATTGTAGGGGAAATTATTCCTGCCTGGCTGTGGGTCCTGAACCAGAAGCAGGTTAAGGTAGGATGTTTTTTGGTGGTTGGGAGTGAAGGCCAGGCTTTTTTATGGCCTCTTGCTTGAGGGGGCGTCTGAAAATTCACTATATTTAGCACAGTCGAAAGGCCCGCCTGGAAACCAGGTCGGGCCTTTCTTATTTTGCAGGGTTAGTGAGAATCGCTATTAACCAACCTCCAGAAAGCCTCGCTTTTCAGTAAGATGATTTATCGGATGGAAGGCCTCATGGAGGGACTGCGCCTGGTATGCTAAAGGTAAGGCGAAAGGATAGGTAGCAGGGAGGATATAGATTGGATGCGAAACTTAACAAAGACGAGGTGCGCGAGGCCTACCGAAAATCTGCCCCGACGTATGACATATGGAGTGGTCTCACGGAATCCAAATCGAGGCAGCGTTGTCTAGAAGTCGCTGATATCAAGAATGGTGAATCCGTCCTGGAAGTGGCTGTGGGTACGGGCATATTGTTTGAGAAAATTCTACAATTGAACTCAACAGGAAGAAATGAGGGTATAGACCTCACGGAGGAGATGTTATCTCGCGCAAGAGCGCGAGCGCAGAAATCAGGGGCATCTGGTTATGTATTGAAAATCGGGGATGCCTATCATCTTCAGTACTCGGACAATTCCTTTGATGTCGTCTTGAGCAGTTACATGTTTGACTTGATTCCGGAGAAGGATTTTGTGGCGATCCTTAGGGAGTTCAAAAGAGTCCTTCGAAAAGGTGGCCGTATCGTATTAGCCAACATGACAAAGGGGCCGAGTTGGTTCAATGCCGTCTGGCAATGGCTCTACAAAAACCGACCTTCCCTCCTGGGTGGCTGCCGAGGAATAGAGCTTAAACCTTACTTGGAAGAGGTTGGTTTTGAAAAGATACGAAGGGAGTATGTAATCCAAATGTTATTTCCTTCTGAGGTCATCTACGGTGTGAAGCCATGAAAAAGAACTATATCGCCTAACGAATGATTTTACCGCATCTCCTGCGTCGACGGGTGAATTGCTCCATTAGGTGTTACACACTTATAAATTAGATTGTGGTGAACTACACATGAAATGACCGAATCAAAGTAATCTTGGAGGAATAGTTATTAAAGCAATTGTATACGCAAAATACGGATCACCTGATGTTCTTCAGGTCAAAGAGGTTGAAAAACCGGTCCCCAAGGACGATGAAGTCCTAATAAGGGTTCGTGCGACAGAAGCCACGAAGGCTGACTGCGAAATGAGAAGTTTCAATTTCCAGGTCAAGTGGTTTTGGTTGCCGCTGCGAGTTGCTTTGGGACTCAAAAAGCCCAAAAATCAAATTCTGGGGGGATATTTTGCGGGGGAAGTGGAATCCGTCGGCAGGGACGTTTTTAAATTCAAGAAGGGAGATCAGGTTTTTGGGGCGACCAGGCTGAGGTTTGGCGCCTATGGCGAATACCTGTGCCTGCCGGCCAGTTACACCCTCGTGGCGAAACCGCATAATCTGAGCTTTGAAGAGGCGGCAGCGGTACCTCTGGGCGGGTTGAATGCCCTTCACTTCTTGAGAAAAGCGAATATCCGAAATGGGGAAAAGGTACTGGTGAACGGTGCAGGTGGAAGCATTGGCACTTTTGGAGTGCAGATTGCCAAAGCAATGGGGGCCGAGGTGACGGCAGTTGATAGCACCATCAAGGAGGAAATGCTACGCCGGATCGGGGCTGATCATTTCTTCGACTATACCAAAGAAGACTTCACAAAAAGCCGCAAAACCTATGACGTGATTTTTGACATAGTTGCTAAAAGTTCCTATTCCGAATGCGTTAAAGCACTCAACCCCAAGGGACGCTATCTAATGGCAAATCCACGTATGACCGACATGCTGAGGTCTGTCCTGACGTCCACGTTTACTGATAAGACAGTGATTTTTATTTTTGCAAAAGAAAAGGAGGAAGAACTATTCGCTCTCAAGGAAATGATTGAGGATGGCAAAATAAAACCAATCGTCGATAAAATCTATCCGCTTGAGCAAGCTTCCGAAGCTCATCGAAGAGTAGAGACTGAACAAAGATTGGGGCCTGTCGTAATCTCTGTGGGAAAGTCATAAAAGGAATGAACGCGATTGGGCAGCGGGGTCGGGCATCCAAGTTGCCAAGTTTCAGTGGATACGTTTCCTATTGATCACTATCAATCAGACACGAAAAGCCCACGGTTACCATATCGTGGGCTTTTCTTATTTGTCAGGGTTTGTAGGAATCGTTGAAAAATAGCAGAAAATCGACAGGCAAACATTCTGACACAACAAATAAGACGGCCCTGCCAATCGCTGGTGGGCCGTTTTTTTTATTCTGACAAAATCCGTAACCGATCTGTAATTGCGTCTGTAGTAAAAGAGTAAGCAAATGAAGCTGGAGCTAGGCCCCTTGGCCATCAATGTCATTCGCATTGACTGGCGTAGCGGGACAATCCTCAGGAACTGGTCGAACTGACCGGAAAATTCGCCGAGAACGAAAAACAAGGATTCCACAGCTTAGGCGAACTCTGGGAAAACCCCGATAGATCAGAAAACGCCTTGCACGGTGCAAATGTCAAAGACCGACAGGTTTAAGCTCTGGCAAGGACTCATTGGGCACCTAGGTCCAAGCTGAAGAAAACCTCAGACCCAGGTGAAAAACCTTGCAACTTCTTAACTGCAAAAAGATGACAATTTTGGTCACAAACAGACCAGGTCGGTAAAGTAAATTTTTTTCTTTACGGTTGGTTAGTTAAAAAGACTCCCAGAAAGGGGAGCAGGTTGATCTATCTCACGAGATCCTAGTGCACGCCTTCAAGGAAAGACATCTAATCTATTTAATACCAAAGGAGATCAAAGATGATTACAGAATACAAAACAACCAATATGGTACGTGTCTATCGAATGAACTTAGAAGACGCGATAGACATTATTAAGCGAAAATACGCATTGAGTGAAAAAGAACTACTGGAAAGGAAAAAATCCCAAGAATATGACATAAGAACTTATTTTGAAAAGGTCAGGCCTGAGAGTCGAAGGACCTTCGATGCAGCCGCTTTAACAGGCGTAAACCCAGCAAGTGTCCCACTGCCTCAAGAGTTAGATAATCTTATTTTTCCTTCACAGGTGCGAACTTCAGAACATATTTGCTTTTGCTCTGGCCTTGTGTGGGAAATAGTCCCTGGTGACCCTGGCGGTGTGCCTGGACCAAAGCTTATTTTGAAATGTGAGTATTTCTGTTTTTCATTAGCTTCAATAGCCTAAAAAGAAAGTAACTACTTAGTTTTCATCGGAAACGGCACTTTTCCGCAATCTCGGCGTCAATCTGCGGCCTCGCTTGTGCGACGTACGGTGTACGTCTCCGCGCAAGGTCTTGATATCCTTGACCTTGCGAAAAATTGCTCGTTCCCCATATGAAAACTGCGTTAGTTCCATCCATAGTTTCCGGATGGAAACTACTTACATTGTCTTACATTTCACAATATTTGAGACACTCGCCGCTTCTGAGGCCCGGAGTCTGGCTGCCTGGGCCGTCCGGGAGCTAAGCGATGCGACGCTGAGCGATCTGGCTGGGAGATTGGGAAGAGACGCCTCAACCCTAAGAGCAGCGATCAGTCGATTCGAAATACGATGCAAAAGCGAACCGGAACTTGCAGCGAAGGTTGAACGGATAAAGCGGGAGCTGGAAGTCGCACTCTTTCAGGCCTGACCTTTTGCCTCCACAACCGGCCTGGATGAGGTGAAAAGAAAATTGATTAATCGTTAAGAGTATGACCCCGCTTGCTATCTTTGCTGGGAACTCTGCTAACAAGGCCCCTTGGGATTATCGAAGTACAAACAGAGATCGACTGGCGCCGGGCACCCTGCAGTGACGCTGACGACCGGGGAGGCCACGTGGCCAGTGACGGCGCCCTGGATATCCAGGCGGTAATCCCCCACCGGCAAGCTGTTGATGGTAAAGTTGCCTCCACGGTCAGTAAAAACCCGATGGCCAATGGGCTGCCCCGCGGCGGTGTTGACCACTATATAACCGGAAGTCGCCCTGCCCAAGGGGTCGAGCAGGCGTCCCTGGAAGTCGCC
>CALZIZ010000116.1 GCA_945787465.1 uncultured Desulfuromonadales bacterium | reverse complement strand
AATATTGCCCTTGTAGACCAGGAGACATTCCTGTTCAATGACACCATCGGCAACAATATCAGGTATGGGCGCCCCGGTGCGACGGACGAAGAGGTGAAGGCTGCCGCCAACAAAGCCTTTGCCGATGAATTCATAGGGGTTCTCCCCGAGGGTTTTGAGTCCGAAATCGGGGATCGTGGGCTCAGGCTCTCCGGCGGCCAGCGCCAGCGCTTATGCATTGCCCGGGCTATTTTGAAGGATGCCCCGATCCTGATCCTCGATGAAGCGACCAGTGCTCTGGACACCGAGAGCGAGGCCATGGTGCAAAAGGCCCTGTCAAATCTCATGAAAAACCGGACCACATTTGTCATCGCCCACAGGCTTTCGACTATCATGCATGCCGACAAAATCGTTGTCCTTGACCAGGGACGGGTTGCCGAGGTCGGGGAGCATGAGGAGTTGCTGCGCCTTGGGGGGCTCTATAAAAAACTCTACAATATGCAGTTTCAAGCTTAAATCTATGTTCAAGAAGGTTAAAGAAAAACTGCTTTTTGGGCTGGCGCCGCTGGCGGCCTTTGGGGTGATCCGTCTGCTAAGCTGGTCGATCCGGGCGGAGGTTGTCGGCGAGGGAGAACTTCATTCTCTCTGGAAGAAGGGCGACCGGGTCATCCTTGCCTTCTGGCATGATCAGCTGCTTTTGATGGCCCCGGGATATCGCGGGCCAGGCTCAAAAATCCTGATCAGCCCGTCCAAGGACGGTGAACTCATTGCCCGGACCATGGCCTACTTTGGTCAGGGGGCGGTGCGGGGGTCCTCGTCCCGCGGTGGGCGTAGCGCCTTTCGTCACCTGCTTGCTTTGGGCAAAGAACCCATCGATCTGGTGATCACCCCCGACGGCCCCAAAGGGCCCAGACATGAGGTGAAAGAGGGGGTCGTCCAGCTGGCCCGGCTGACCGGGCGGCCGGTTGTCCCCATGGCCTTTGCCGCCAGTCGCGGGCACCGGTTTGCCTCATGGGACCGCTTTTTGTTGCCTTATCCCTTCGCCTGCGGGGTCTATGCATTTGGTCCCCCGTTGGAATTTCAGAAAGGCGAAGACGCAGGTGCTTTCAGGCACCGGCTGCAACAGGCTATGGATGAAAATGACCTGCGGGCCCGAACCCGTCTGGAGAGCCGTGGTGTATCTGCTGTATGACCTGATACTGTCTCTGGCGGCGCTGGTTTTGATTCCCTTCGGGGTGATTAAAGGGGCCAGCCATGGCCAGACATTGGCCCAGTTCGGCGAACGCCTCGGGTTTTATCCCCGGCAACGGCTTGCGTCGTTGCAGGGGAAGCAGGTTTTCTGGGTTCATGCAGTGTCTGTGGGCGAGGTGCGCGCGGCCATTCCGCTGCTGCGCAGCCTCAAACAAACCTACCCTGAAGCTGCGGTGGTTCTTTCATGCATGACCTTCACCGGTCATGGTTTGGCCCAGGGGCTTGACGACGTCGACCTTTGTCTCTTTTTTCCCTTCGATTTGTCATGGGTGACCCGGCGGGTTTTTAAGCAGATCCCGATGGACCTGGTGGTCATTGTCGAGACCGAGATCTGGCCCAACTTTATCAGGCAGGCCGAAAAACTTTCAGTACCGGTGGTTCTGGTCAATGGGCGCATTTCCGACCGATCCTTTCCGCGGTATCGTTTTGCGCGTTCCCTGCTTAAGCCCGTGTTGGAAAAGTATGCTGCCTTCTGCATGCAAGGCGACATTGATGCCCATCGCATTGAGGCTCTTGGCGCGCCAAAAGAGAAGATCAGGGTCAGCGGGAATTTTAAATTCGACATCACGGCAAAAGTTCCCGAACCAACCGCCGTAGATGCCATTAAAAAGGAATTTCACCTCGGAGGCGACTCTGCGGTCTGGGTTGCCGGGAGTACCCACGCCGGCGAGGAAAAGACTGTCCTTGATGCCTATCAGCATTTGTTGAGCGATGGACTGGATATGATTCTTGTTCTAGTGCCTCGCCACCCCGAGCGCTGTCGTGCTGCGGGAGAGCTGTTGGCCGGGGAAAATATCCCTTTTGTCCTGCGCAGCAAATTAGATGAACTTGACCGCTCGCTGAAGTCCGGTGAAGTGCTGCTGGTCGATACCATTGGCGAAATGCTGAACCTCTACGCGGTCGCTGAGCTGGTCTTTGTAGGAGGCAGCCTGGTCCCTGTGGGGGGGCATAATGTTCTTGAGGCGGCCTTGCTGAAGAAGCCTGTGTTGTTTGGCCCCCACATGGAAAATTTTAAAGACATTGCCCAGTTGCTCCTGTCTGTTAAGGGGGGACTTGAAGTCAGTGACGCGGAGGATCTGTATCATAATGTGCAGATGCTGTTAGACGACCCTGCGCAGCGAGATACCATGGGGGCAAGTGGTCATGACTTGTTCGCCAGGCACGCCGGGGCTACCGCCTTTACCATGAACCAGCTAAAATGCCTGGTCGGGGGCAGGCCGTGAGCCTGGTCGCCCTTCACAGGCGCCTGGTTGACCATGGACCCCGGGGGGCGATTGAGCGCCTGCTCTGGTGGATGCTTGTCCCCTGCAGTTGGCTGTACGGGCTGATTGGCCTGGCGCGTTATCATTGCTATCGCAAGGGGCTTTTTGCCTCCTGCCGCCCTTCGGTCCCGGTCATTTCAGTGGGGAACCTGGCTGTTGGTGGCACGGGGAAAACTCCTGCCGTCGATTACATCGTCAAACGATTGCTTTTGATGGGGCACAAGGTGGCGGTGGTCAGCCGCGGTTACGGCGGTGGCAACCGCGAACCTGTGGCTGTGGTCAGCAGGGGAGGCGGGCCACTGGTTCCAGCCTCACTGTGTGGGGATGAACCTTACCTGCTGTCACAAAGAAACCCTGACGCTCTAGTGCTTGTCGCTCCCCGCAGGGCCACAGGGATTCGCCTTGCGGTTGAACAATTGGGCGCACAGGTGGTTGTTCTTGACGACGGTTTCCAGCACCTGGCTGTGCAACGGGACCTGGATATTGTACTGCTTGATGCAAAGCGCCCCCTGGGCAATAAGAAACTGCTTCCGGCGGGTCTGCTGCGGGAGTTTCCATCTGCCTTGAAGCGGGCGGACCTTCTGGTGCTGACCCGCAGCGAGAAGCGCGAAGATCCCCATCTGCCGATTTTTCGTCCGCTCCTGCACTGTCGCCACGTTTTGGCTGGTGAAGGACGGTCCTTGAGTGGTGAAACTCTCAGCCTTGATGATCTTTTTGGGAAAAAATGTGTGGCATTTGCCGGGATTGCAGACCCGCAAAACTTTTTTTCATCCCTGAGCGTAAAAGGGCTTGAGCTGGTAGAGACTGTACCTTTTGAGGACCACGTCCCTTACGGCCCGCAGGAACTCGATCATCTTGAGCAGTTGGCGCAGCGGGCGGATTGCCTGATTACGACCGAGAAGGACGGGGTTAAAATTCAGCACCATAGATTTTCTATTCCTTGCTACCAGGTCCCGGTTTCGCTGGAGTTCATGGACCAGGGGCCCCTGGAGCAACGCCTCGAATCGCTGTTCAAAAAGGAGATATAAATGGCTGTGAGTAATGAATTGCTTGAAATCCTGGCTTGTCCTCAGTGTAAGGGTGAGGTGCACCTGAAGCAGGAAGCAGAGGGGGAGGGCATCGTCTGCGAAAGTTGCCGTTTGGTTTATCCCATTTGTGACGGTATTCCGGTCATGCTCATCGATGAGGCCAAACCGGTCGGTGAGGGGTAGGGGGAACGCGAACCCAATGCTTCTGAATGGATATACCTTTGAATAAGATCAATCCTGCCAAAATAAATCGGATAATGGTCCGCGCGACCAACTGGATCGGCGATGGGGTGATGAACACCCCGGCTTTGGGGGCGATTCGAGCAACCTTTCCCCAGGCAGAAATAGTTGTTGTCGCCAACCCGATTGTGGCTGAACTCTTCATCCATCATCCCTACTGCGACCGGGTTTTGGTCTACGATAAAAAGGGCGACCATAAGGGTATAAGGGGTCTGCTGCGTTTCTGCAGAAGGCTTCGGCAGGAGCGTTTCGATCTGGCCATTCTGCTGCAGAAAGCCGTCGAGGCAGCCATCATGGCCTTTCTGACCGGGATTCCGCAACGCATCGGTTATGCAACCGACGGGCGCGGCCTGCTTTTAACCCACCGTCTCCCTTTGACTGCAGAGGTGCGCTGTCAGCATCACACTCAGCATTATCTGCACATGCTTCGCCAGTTCGGAATCGAAGGCGGCGATGGTGAGCAGTTGCTCCAATGTTCGACTGAAGAAAGGGCCTGGGCCGAGCAAACCCTCGGGGAGGGTAATTGGGTGGCGATCAACCCCGGTGCCGCCTACGGATCTGCGAAACGCTGGATCCCGGAGAGATTCGCCGAGGTCGGTGACCGGCTGGCAGAAGAGTTCGGGGGCAAGGTCTTGTTGACAGGAGGGCCTGGAGAGCAGGAGATCGGCAAGGACATCGAAGGGGCGATGAAAAGCCGGCCTCTGAACCTGATCGGCCAAACCTCGGTGCGGCAGATGATGGCCGTCCTCGCCCGCTGCCGCCTGCTGGTAAGCAACGACTCGGGACCGATGCACGTCGGGGCCGCCCTTGGCGTGCCCATTGTGGCCATCTTCGGTTCCACCGACCATACCACGACCTACCCCTACACGGACTTACGCAAGGTTGTGCGCAAGGACTTCGAATGCGCTCCCTGCCTCAAGCGGCAGTGTCCCACCGACCACCGCTGCATGGAAGCGGTGACGGCAGATGATGTGGTTTTTGCAGCGAATGAACTGTTGAGCGAATAAGGTCAGGGAATGGAAAAAGGTAAGCTTTGTTTTTTCAATAGCCACAAAAGTTGGGGCGGGGGGGAGAAGTGGCATTTTGATGTTGCCTCTCGCCTTGCAGCTAAGGGCTACCCTGTTCTGGTGGTTACCAACAAGGCGAGCGAGCTTTTTTCTCGTGTTAAGCAGGCAGGGCTCCCCCATACCGAAGTTCGCATCTCCAACGCAAGCTTTCTTAATCCGCTTAAAATAATACAGTTGGTGCTCTTCTTTCGCAAAGAGAAGGTGCAGACTGTCATTCTGAATCTGCCATCCGATCTTAAGGCCGCCGGCCTAGCGGCAAAACTGGCCGGGGTCCAAAAGATCATCTACAGGCGCGGCAGCGCGATTCCCATTCGGGATTCGGCTATGAACAGGTTTTTGTTTCGATCGGTAGTAACTGGGGTGATTGCCAATTCTGAAGAGACCAAGCGCACCATTCTCCAGAAGAATCCAAATCTTTTCCCAAGGGAGAGAATTCGGGTTATTTATAACGGCATTGATCTTCAGTCTTTTGACGCAGCGCAAGGGCAACCACTCTTCACTAGAGATGGTGATGAGGTTCTCTTGGGGAATGCGGGACGTCTGTGCCGACAGAAAAACCAAAAGTTCCTGATTGAAGTTGCCGAAATTTTGAAAAGCAAGGGACTAAAGTTCAAGTTGCTCATCGCTGGTAATGGAGAACTTGAAGAGGAGCTGAAGAGTCTTGCGAGGCAAAAAGGGCTTGAAAAAGAGGTTGTTTTTTTAGGATTTATTGAGGAGATGAAAAGATTCATGTCCTCCATAGATTTATTTTTGCTTTCTTCCAAATGGGAAGGTTTTGGCTATGTTCTTGTTGAAGCCATGGCCACGGAGACGCCTATTGTCGCCTTCCGGTCGAGTAGCACTCCCGAAGTTGTCGTTCATTGCGAAACTGGCCTGTTGGCTCAGCCGAACAACTATGAAGAGTTCGCAACGCGCATTCTAGAGCTAGCAAATCATCCAGAGAAAAGGGCATCTTTGGGAAACAGCGGTCGTCGTCGGGTGGAGGAACTCTTCGATATCCAGGTGACCTTGCATGAACTTGAAAAATACATTGGGGCTTAAGCTTTGACTCAATTATCAGGAATGATGAAAAAAGATCCCCTCGGTGTGATTTTAACGGGAGTGATTTTTATGTTTCCGTTAGGGATGTCAACCGTCAAGAGTTGGTCAAGTGTGCTGTTTTATTTGATGGCTTTTCTTTGCCTGGTCTCCCTCGGTAAAAACTGGCGCCTATCATACAGGCATCAGAAGCACCTGTTGTTGGCTTTTGCCGTTTTTTTCGGGGCAGCTCTTTTGAGTCTAATTAATGCTGATGATCTGACTCAGGGGGTCAAAAGGATTGAAAAACTCTATGGCATGTTGCTTTTTGTCCCTATGTCCATAGGGCTCGCGCGCCTGGGCAGGGACTTTTCCCGTATTTATACGGCCGGTTTGGTTTTCGCCGGTATTTCGATGGCCGCAGTGGCTTGGATATCGGTGGAGCTCCATGGATTACCCCGGGCCAAGGGGTTCTATCATCCGATTGTCTTTGGCGACCTCGCCATGCTGACCGCACTGCTCGGGCTTGTTGCCCTGTTGTCCGGGGGTCTTAGGGGATGGTTGAGAGGGCTGGCCTATGTTTCTGTGGGTGGTGCTCTTTGCGCCTCGGCTCTTTCCTTGACTCGTGGGGGGTGGCCAGCCCTGGCGGTTGTTGGACTTCTTCTGCTTTGGCTTTATCGCGAGAAGCTGAAGGCGCGAACAACCATGGTTGTTCTTACGGTGTTGCTCGGGGGCCTCATTTTGAGCCCAATCGTGTTCAAGGAGACCCTCGGTGCCCAGGTTTCCCGGTCCGCCTCCAGTATCGAGCTCTATATGGAAGGAAAGAATCAAAACACTTCTTTGGGCCAGCGTTTTCTGATGTGGGGGATTGCTCTGGACATGTGGAAAGAGCATCCATTTATTGGTTCGGGACTGGGAGATTTCCGGCACGATACTCAGCAGAGGATGGATCGTGGCGAAACGGCCCTTAAGTATCATCACGGGCATGCTCACAATATCTTTTTGGAATATCTTGCTACAACTGGGATTTTTGGGGTTTTGGCCATGGCAACCTCTCTGTTTATTGTTCCTTTTCGCATCTATTATCGCAACTGGCGCCAATTCAGGTTCTCAGGGGAGGCCTTTCCTGCCCTGGCTGGAATGGTCACTGTTGTCGCCTTTTTGGTTTTCGGCTTGTCCGAGGGGTGGCTGGCTCGCTCTGTATTCGTCATGACCTACCTGATGTCCCTACTGGTTTTTTACACGGCCTTGCCCGAAGGAGGTCCTGGTGGAAAGAGTTAGGGTTTCTGCAGTTTTAATTACAAAAAACGAAGCCGAGAATATTGACGCCTGCCTTCAAAGCGTGGAATGGGTTGATGAAATTATAATTGTCGATTCAGGTAGCACTGACGGCACCTTGGAAATCGCTGGCAAATATACCGATAAGATTTACCTTGAAAAAGATTGGCAAGGATTCGGCATACAGCGCCAACGTGCCCAGGCAAGGGCGAAAGGGGATTGGATTCTGGCAATTGATGCTGACGAGCGGGTTTCGCCCGAGCTAAAAGCCGAGATCCTATCCTTTGTGGAAGAAGATGACCGGACCAAGGTTTTTGCAATACCACGTCTGACATGGTGTTTCGGAGCGTTCATTCGTCATAGCGGTTGGTATCCTGATTACGTCACCAGGCTATATCCCAGGGAGAAGGCCAAATACAATGATGCTCTGGTTCATGAAAAGGTCGAGGTAACCGATACCCTGGAAACAATACGTTTAACAGAGAACCTGTTGCATTTTTCGTTTCGGGATCTGAAACACTGGATTGGAAAAACTGCGGCCTATGCAGAAGCCTGGGCGGATGAGAGGGAGCGGAAGGGAAAAAAAAGTTCCCTTTTTCAGGGCATCTCTCATGCGACAGCCGGGTTCTTTAAGAGCTATTTTTTGCGGGCAGGGTTTCTTGACGGAAGGCAAGGGTTGCTTTTGGGTATCCTGGCTGCTTATTCGAAATTTTTAAAATATGCGGATCTCTGGTTGCGTTCTCAACCGAAGGCGCCAAACCGCTAAAGGTAATGGCTGTTGGCATAGAATATGGAGTTCTGGGAGATGATTCCATTGGTTTATAAACGCTTTATTGATCGAATTTCGCCATCTTTGCGCATGGGATGTGACCCGCTTATTGGGACATGGTCTGGTAGAATTGTACCTATCCCGCTTACACGATTAAGGGTTCCTCCCTTCATGCGTCGTGAGATACTGCGAAATCGTGCTCCCCATGATTTTAAACTTCGTAGTGACTTACGCTTGACAGTCATCATCCCTTATAGGGATCGGGAAAAACATCTTGAGGCACTCATTCCAATGTTGAAGAAGGTGCTTGATGAGCAAGTTCCTGAGCACAAAATTTTGGTCGTGGAACAAACTCCCCAAAAGCCCTTCAACCGGGCCATGCTTATGAATGTAGGGGTACAATTCGCATTTGACAATAGTGATTATTTTTGCTTCCACGACGTCGATATGGTCCCTGTGCATGCTGAATATCGTTGCCCTTCGGCACCTTTTCGCCTTGTTAAACAGTTTGAAGAAACCTGGCGGTCTTCACAGGAATTTGGGGGCACTTTCTTCGGAGGAGTTGTCTCGGTTAATAAATCTGATTTTCTCCTCGCTAATGGGTTCAGTAACGAGTTTTGGGGGTGGGGGAAGGAGGACGACGAGTTTTTTGCCCGTCTGGTCCTTAAAGGGTTGGTTCCGCATGAAGATATGCAGGGGATTTTTCGTGAGTTCGCAAATCCTGAACATCAGACCAATGTTGCGGATCGTGAAAATCTTATCAGGAAAAACAGGCGCCTTAGAGGTAAATTGCTACGTGGACAGCGTCGCCCCGAAGAAGAGGGCTTTAATAATGTAGCTTACAAAGTCGTAGCAGAAATGGATGAGGGTGTTTATACAAAAATCACTGTGGATATATGAAAACTGTCATGTCCCAATAAAGTATCCGGACCTGATAACATTAAGCCACTAGTTATTCGAAAAATAACTTGTTCTTATATGAGGTTAAATTAAATGAGCCAGCCTAACGTCGTCCAATCCTTATGGATTGGTCCTACCCTGACTCAAATTGAAAAACTTTCCATCTCCTCGTTTTTGGCAAATGGAAATCCGTACCATCTGTACGTTTATGACAGTGTCGATGGGATTCCTGAAGGTGTAATAATAAAGGATGCGAATGAAATTCTGCCCTTTAGGAATATTTTTAAGTGTAAAAAATATGGTAGTTATGCAGCATTCTCGGACTGGTTCCGCTATGAGTTGCTTTTAACTAAAGGTGGATTCTGGTGTGATACGGATGTTGTCTGCCTGAAGAAGTTTGATTTTGATTTGGAGCAAGAGGGTTTAATCGTCGGGCTGCAAGATTCCTTTACTATTAATAATGCCGTTATCGGTGCAAAGGTTGATCTTGAAATATTCAGACATCTTGCGGACCGCTGCAAAAATCCCAATAAAATTCTCCCCTATGATGCAGGTAAGGTCGCTCGCAGGAAATTTGTCCGGAAATATTTTTTAGGAAACAAAAGGAACAATATCAAATGGGGTGAAAATGGGCCTCTTGCGCTTAGCTCAGCGCTAAAACACTTTGACCCATCTCGTACAGAACTGCCTTTTTTCAGTTTTTATCCTATCCATTGTACATGTTGGAAAAGCATCTTTGACGATACCTTTGAATCAGACCAATGGT
>CALZIZ010000115.1 GCA_945787465.1 uncultured Desulfuromonadales bacterium | reverse complement strand
TCCGGGGGCGGCGAGCCTCCTGGCTCTTGCCGATAAGCTGCAGGAGTGGGAGGTCAGCAAGGTCCTGGTGGAGGGGTTCAGCACCAATCAGGACTTTGGGGAGCAAAGGCCTTTCGCCTTAAGCCGGACCCGGGCCCACAATGTCTCCAGCCTGCTGCAGCTCAAAAGCGGCCTGCCGGCACAGCTGTTTCACGAAGTGGGGCGCGGCGCCGGGGCCCCGCTGCCGGAGGTCATCCACCGCACCCCGGTCAGTTTCGCCCCGCCCCGGGTGGAGATTACCGTCTATCGCAGTTGCGATTCGGGTTGCGAGCAGGAGCTTGGCAGGGCCGGCGCGCCGTTGCCAAAAACTCAGGCTCCGGCTGAAAACCTGATTACCCTCTCCTTGAGGGAGGTTCCTATTGCTGAGGCCTGCGAGATGCTCTCGAGAAAGGAGCGGGTCAATATCATTCTCGGCAAGGATGTGGAAGGTAATGTCAGTGTCAACCTCTACCAGATAGGCCTTAAGGAGGCTCTGGTCGCCATCGCCGAGTCGGCCGGCTACGGGGTCAAAAACCGGCGGAACGGTTATGTGATATTGACCAAGGACCAGGCCGAGAAAGGGGTGCCGGGGCTGGTCGATACCGATATCCGCACCTTCAAACTCCGGTATTCCGAACCTGAAAATGTCGAAAAAACCCTTAAAAATCACCTGTCGAGTTATGGCAAAATCACCACGATCGATGATCGCAAGTTGATCGTCATCGAAGACCTGCCCGAGTCCATCGCCCGCCTGGAGAGCCTTATCATGGAGATCGACCGGGTTCCGCGGCAGATCCGGATCGAAGCGAAGATCCTCGAGGTCACCCTTGATGAATCGGAGTCCTTCGGCCTGGATTGGGCCACGCTTTTCAAAGCCGACGGCGGCGAAGGGGAGTTCGGGGTGCAGGGTTTCGCCTCTCCCGGCGCAACTGGTTTTTTCGCAACCCTGCAGGATGCTGAAAACATTCGCTTCGTGTTGAACGCCCTGAGCGAGAACGGCAAGGTCCACACCCTTTCGACCCCGAAGCTGCTGGCCTTGGAAGATCAGGAGGCCTCGGTGATCATCGGGGACCGCCAGGGTTACAAGGTGACCACAACCATCAACCAGGTGACCACCGAGAGCATCGAGTTTCTCGAATCAGGCGTCATTCTGACCGTGACCCCTTCGGTGGACGAGCAGGGCCGCATCCTGATGCGGATCCATCCGGAGGTCAGCACAGGCACCATCCAGGACGGTATCCCCGCCCAGACCACCACTGAGGTGACGACCGATCTGATTGCTGAGGACGGCCAGCCGATCTTTATCGGCGGTTTGATCAAAAAACAGGCCAGCACCAGTCGCGGCGGCGTTCCGGTGCTGCGGTCCATACCCATTTTGGGGCACCTGTTCACAAATATCGAGGACATCACCATCGATACCGAGACGGTTGTGTTGATTACCCCCTATATCGTCCACAATGGTGAAGACTGGAGGTCGGAAGAAAACGTCCACAAAGTCGGGCAGTACGAATAGGACGTTTGAAACGGCCGAAACAGGGACTTCTTTCCCTTGGGGGAGAGGGCCTGGGTAAAGGTGAAATGAATGATCTTTTCGAAAGAGGCGGGGCCAGGTGGTTCCGCCTCTTTCGTTATCAGGCGTCCTGATAGGCCTTCTTGGTCTTTTCGAGTTCGCTGGCATAACGGGCCAGCACCGCGCGGCGCGAAAGCATGAACAGGACTTTTCGCGGGTCGGTGAAATCGACCACGGGGATCTCCTCCAGGCCGCGGCTGGCAAGCTTTTTCAGCACCTGGGGCAGCGGGTCGTCGGGGCGGATGGTCACCACCTGAGAGATGGCAATGTCGCGGGCCAGAACCAGGGTCGGGGGGATCTCCTCGGCGAGGATGCGGCGGATATCGTTGACCGAGAAGATGCCGGTCATGTTTCCATCGCTGTCAACCACCGGATAATACGCCCCCTCGGCGATGGCGATCTTTTCGAGAATTTCGGGCAGGTGCATGTGCTCGGGGATCAGGGTCGGCTTGCGGCCGTGTTCGGCCAGGTCTGCCACTTTGGCCCCTTCGAGCACGTCGATGACAAAGTCGCCCAGGTGGGCCGGTGAGTCGATGCGCCCTGCCACCTGTTTTTCGTAAATGGTGTTCTTGCGAAAGACGATCATCGCCACCACGCAGACCAGCATCAGCGGGGCGAGCAGGCCGTAGTCGCCGGTCAGTTCGCTGACCATGATCAGGGTGGCGATGGGGGTGTTGGAAACCCCGGCGAAGAAGCCGGCCATGCCGATCAGAACGTAGGCCCGCGGGTCGCTGACCATGGCCGGAAAGAGCGCTTCGGCGGTGGCGCCGAAGGCTCCGCCGAGCATGGCTCCGATCACCAGGCTCGGGGCGAAAACGCCGCCCGAGCCACCGGAGGAGATGGTCAGGCTGGTGGCGAGGATCTTGGCCAGGGCAACCGCCAGCATCACCCACAGGGCGACCTTGCCGTAGAGGGCCGCCTGAACCAGGCCGTAGCCCGAGCCGAGGACCTGGGGGATGGCCATCGCCATCAGGCCGAGCAGCAGGCCGCCCACCGCAGGTTTGAGCACCTGGGGGAAGTTCCAGCGGCGAAACAGGTTGCGGATGCCATAGAAGACATGGACGTAGGTTTTGCCCAGGGAGGCGCAGGCGATGCCGAGCAGCAGAAAAAAGACCAGCTCCCGGGGGTGTTCGAAGCTGAAGTGGGGGGTGGCCAGCAGCGGCTGCCAGCCGGTAACGGCGCCGAACAGCGAGTAGGCGACAATGGAGGAGATGATGCAGGGGATCATCCCCTCGTGCTCGAACTCGGGGTCCTGGTAGAGGACTTCGACGGCGAACAGGGCGCCGCCGAGGGGGGAGCGGAAGGTCGCGCCGATACCGCCGGCCATCCCCGCCAGGAGCAGGACCCGCCGGTCGGCGGCCGACAGATGGAGTTTGGTCGCCAGAAACGAGCCGAAGCCGGCGCCGATCTGGGCGATGGGGCCTTCGCGCCCAGCCGAGCCTCCGGTGCCGATGGTGGCGATGGAGGCGACGGCCTTGATCAGCGGCACCCGGCCGCGGATAAAGCCGCCCTTGTTGTGAAAGGCGTCGATGGCAGCGTCGGTGCCATGTCCCTCGGCCTCGGGGGCGAACTTGAAAACAAGAAAGCCGGAGACCAGGCCGCCGATGACCGGGATCAGAAACAGAAACCAGCGATGGTGCATCTCCAGCGAATCGATCATTCCCTCACCGAGCCTGGCAATGGCCCCGGCGCCCTCTTCGGGGGGATGGAACCCGCCGAGGCCCTTGAGAAAAAAGGCGTCGACGGCGTTGGCGGAAAAGTAGAAGGCCAGGGCCCCGACTCCGGCGACCAGGCCCACCAGTGCGCTCAACGCAATAGGTCGCCCCATGGTGCGGACATCCATGGCCCGCAGGATGGTTTTGAGCTGGTCTTTAAGATTCATCGGGGTGCTTCAAGGCAGAAGGGAAAACCATCAAACCGGCCGTTAACGCAGGATTAATCAACCACTTTGCATGAAAAAATGCAAGAAAAAGCGGGAGAAACTAAAAAAACTGTCGCCACAAAGAACACAGTTTAAGAAATGTAGGTTGGGTTGAGGAACGAAACCCAACACTTCAGCCGAGGCAGGTGGCTTTTTAAACTTTGTTGGGTCCGTCGCTTCGCTCCTTGACCCAACCTACTGTAGGAGCGACTTCAGTCGCGAAGCTCTTGCTTTTAACCGAGTCATTCGCGACTGAAGTCGCTCCTACAGGTGCTCCTTTTGGGTGTTTTTGTGCCTTACTGGCAGGTGTCACAATTTCTCAATATAACGCTGGTGATATTCCTCGGCCCTATAGAAAGGCCCTGCGGGGGTGATCTCGGTAACGATTTCCCCGTGGTGGATTCCCGAGTTCTGCTGCTTTTCTTTCGAGGTCCGTGCGGCCTTCTCCTGCTCCGGGCTGTGGACGAAGACCGCCGAGCGGTACTGGGTGCCGACATCGGGGCCCTGGCGGTTGAGGGTGGTGGGGTCGTGGATCTGCCAGAAAACCTCGAGCAGTTCATCGTAGCTGACCTGCGCCGGGTCGAAGGTGATTTCTATCGCCTCGGCATGGCCGGTGGCCCCCGAACAGACATCCTTATAGGTCGGGTTCTCGGTGGTGCCGCCGGTATAGCCGACAGCAGTGTCAAGGATGCCGGGAACCCGCCGAAACGCTGATTCAACCCCCCAGAAACATCCGGCTGCAAAGGTGGCCTTGTCCATGAATTGCTCCTTCTCTTAAGGAGTAAAAAGGTCTATTCTTTCAATAATTAAGGATTAAACAACCAAAACATAAGGCCTTTAGCCACTAAGGAACCAAGACACCAAGAATCTCGAACCCATAAAGGCCTTTTGGCTGTTCTTGGTGCCTTGGAGTCTTGGTGGCCAAGAAATGGTTTTTTCAGCTTTTCGGGAAAAGTACCTGGTTATCGGTTCTTCTCCCATAGAAATTATACCCCGAATGAGTTTTCCGTTCAGTGGCCAGCGGTATACGGCGACTTGACAGGGACAGGGCCGGCGCGGTATCTAAGGACGTCTTAAAAATGCCACCCATTAAATTCAGGTATCCGACAATTTCTGATAAGGAAAGGATTTACCCATGTTTGAAGCGCAGAGCGGCGATACGGTAAAGGTTCATTACACGGGAAAGCTGGCTGACGGCACGGTTTTCGACACATCCGAGGGCAAGCGGCCCCTGACCTTCAACATCGGCAAGAAGGAAGTGATTGCAGGGTTTGAACAGGCCTGCACCGGCATGGTCATGGGCGAAGAAAAGACCGTGACCATCCCCCCCTGCTATGCCTACGGCGAGCAGGATGCGAAGCTGGTGGAAGAAATCCCCCTGGCCGATTTGCCCGATGATCTTGAGCTTCGGGTCGGCGGACAACTTGAAATTACTGGACAGGATGGCAATATCCTTCTGGTGATGGTCACCGGGTTAAATGAAACAACCGTCACCCTGGACGGCAACCACCCGTTGGCCGGCAAGGAGCTGACCTTCGCCATCCGCATGGAAGAGATCGAAAAGAAGCAGCCCAAGTAACTTCCTGAATCCGTGAGGAGTGAGGTGTAAGGTGTGAGGAGAAAAGACGAAAAGCTTTGTTCTTACGCCTCACGCTTCACTCCTCACGGATTCAGGTTTAGCCGATTTCTTCAAAGCAGTTGCGGTCGCGGTTCTTGCGCACCCTGGCGGGGTCGAAGATTCTTCCGTTCATCGCCAGGTAGACGCCGGGCTGCAGCAGCTGGACGGCGGTAAGGGCGGCGGCGATGTTGAACACCGCGTCGGTCTGCCGGAAGCGGGCCGGTTGCATGGCCCCGGTCAGCACGATAACCTTATCCGGGATTCCCCCGAGGGCCAGGGCGGTTTCGGCCATGGTGTCGGTGCCGTGGGTGACCACCACCCGCTGCTCGTCAGCCTCGGTAATGGCCTGGCGGATAAGGTGACGGTCGGCCTCGGTGAGCTCCAGGCTGTCTTTGCGCAGCAGAGAGGTGACCCGGTAGGCAAAGCTGACGTTGGCCTCCTGGAGAACCCCTGTGATCTGCGGCTCGCCGACCTCGAAGGCGCTCTTCTGGTCGAAATAGATCTTGTCGATGGTTCCGCCGGTGGTAATAATTCTGATAGCCATGGGTCGATCGTCCAAAGGGTCAAGGGATATTGTCAATCTTGTCGATAAAGATGATCAGCAGGGTAAAGGTGTCGGTCAGGCCGTGCCAGAGGATCGGCACCCAAAGATTGCGCCCCATGGCCAGGTAGATCAGCCCGGCGAGCAGACCGACGATGCCGGTCAGCAGAATCCCGGCCAGCCCCTGGTAAAAATGGCAGAGTCCGAAGAGGGCCGAACTTCCCAGCAGTCCCAGGGCCCAGCCGGCCCTGGAGCGGCCCAGCAGGTCGGCCAGGCGGTTGAGCAGGTAGCCGCGAAAGAACAACTCCTCGCCGAAGGCAGCCCAGGTCCAGGTCACCGCCAGCAGAAGGGTCAGGGAGACGGGGCTCCTGCGGGCCTCGTAGAAGATGCTCAGGTCGGGCGGTGCCCCGGCAAACGCCACCACGGCCGGAAGCACGATGGTGTTGACCAGCAGGTTCACGGCAAAGACCAGCAGCAGGGCGAGGCTGATGGTGCGCAGCCAGCGCCCCGGGCTGCTGAGCCCATAGCTACGCCAACTGCCCTTGCTGAGCCAGATAAAGACCGTCAGGCCGATAAAAAACAGGGCCAGCAAGAGGAGGTGAACCCAGAACCCCCGGATCACGAAGGGCAGGGTGATGACCGTGCCGAAACAGAGAATGGCAACCAGGATCTCAACCGCAATGGCCGGCCTGCTGGTGCTGTGACGTTCGATCAGGCGCTGGCGCCATGGCTCGTGGGGCTTTTCAGGAAGGTCTTCGATCATCGGCATCCTTTGGTTGAACATGGGGCTCCGGCGAAAGCTCAGCTATTCCATTCAAACCCGCCTATGTATCTTCCCCGAGGGATTCTGTCGGGAAACCAGAATTTCAGGAGATTAGAGGCTGGATTCCCGCCCAAGAACTCTGCATGAATGACGGTTTGCCGGGTTTGCCAGGCTGTTCATTTGGCTGGCTGAGGCTTAAAGCCTAACGGGTCATTTTTTAAGTTTACCAGATATTCATGATCTAACCCGGAAAGAGGCGTGAATTTAGATGGTTACCTGTTGGCGGCTGGGTCGCTTCCTTTTTCTGGGTTAGGTTGCGTTTATTTGTGGTAAACTTCCCGGTCCCGGATTCCTGGAGCCTGGTCAAAAGCCAATAAACACGATTTAAAATGAGGTGAATCGCCATGAGTTTTCTGCTGTCGTTGATTGTTCTGGGGCTTTTGGGGGCGCTTTTCTACTATCCCATCGACCCTTTGTTGATTCCCAATGTGAAGATTGCCGCGCTGGCCGTCGCCGGGCTGCTTGCCCTGTTGCAGCTTGTGGGCCTGTTTCGCGGCGGCTCCGCCAAATCGGCCGAGGCTCCTGCCGCGTCGGCCAAGGCCGAGCCGGAAGAACTCCCCGGGCCCTCCCGTCAGGTTGAGGTGGATGCCGAGGTAGTGCAGTTTCTGGCCCGCCTTCAGGAGAAGGGGCGGCTGGTCGATTTCGTGATGGACGACATCACCCCCTATTCCAACGAGCAGATCGGCGCCGCAGCCCGGGTCGTGCATCAGGGATGCAAAGAAGTGCTGCAGGGCTGTTTCGAGATCGCACCGGTTCACGGCGGCGCCGAGCAGGAAGGGATCAGCCTGGCCGGGGATTTCGACGCAACCGCCTATCGCCTGGTCGGCAAGGTGCCCGAGCAGCCCCCCTACAACGGCACGGTGCTGCACCGCGGCTGGAAGACCACCGGCGTGAACCTGCCGCGCCTGACCCGCGAAGCCATCGAAGGCTCGGCCCGCGAGGTGATCGCGCCGGCAGAAATCGAAATCAGCTGACCGACATTCCGGAGCAAAAGACGATGGAAAAACGTTATGCCGTAGGTATCGATCTGGGGACCTCCAACTCGGCCATCGCCCTGACCGGTGCAGCCGAAGATGAGGCTATCGAGGTTCTGCCCGTCCCCCAGTTGCTGTCCTTTCAGGCGCTGGGCGAGCGGGACACCCTGCCCTCGGCCCTCTACCTTCCGGCGGCCGGCGAGGCTGAAAGTATTTCAGCGCGGCTGCCCTGGGATGAGGCGGCCGCCACTGCCGAACTGGTGGGGGAATTCGCCCGCGACCACGGGGCCCTGGTGCCTGACCGCCTGGTGTCCTCGGCCAAGTCCTGGCTGTGCAATCCCCACGTCGATCCTGCCGCGCCGATCCTGCCCTGGAAGTCCGATCTGGGCGAGCGGATGGTCTCCCCCCTCGGGGCCTCGACCCGCTACCTGAACCACCTGTTCAAATCACTGGAGATCGGCCTGCGCGAGCGCGAAACCGGCTTGGATCTGGCCGATTGCGAGGTGGTGGTCACGGTTCCGGCCTCCTTCGACGAGGTGGCGCGCATTCATACCCACGAGGCGGCCGAGGCCGCAGGCCTCGGCGAGGTGACCCTGCTCGAAGAACAGCAGGCGGCCTTTTACCACTGGATCTCCCAATCTGAGGGCCATTGGCGCGAGCAGGTGCAGCCCGGCGACGTGGTGCTGATCTGCGACGTCGGCGGCGGCACCGCCGACTTCAGCCTGGTGGCGGTCTCCGAGCGCGAGGGCGAGCTGCACCTGGAGCGGATCAGCGTCGGTGACCATATCCTGCTCGGCGGCGACAACATGGACCTGGCCCTGGCCTACGCTGTGCGGGCCGAGCTGGAGGGGCGGGGGCAGAAGATCGATAACTGGCAGTTTCTCTCCCTGATCCACGGCAGTCGCCTGGGCAAGGAAAAACTCTTTGCCGACCCCTCTCTGGAGGAGTTCCCCATTTCCCTGCCGAGTCGAGGTTCCGGCCTCTTTGCCGGCATGATCAGCGCGGCCCTGCGCCGCGAGACCCTGCAACAGGTGGTGCTCGAGGGTTTCTTTCCCGCCGTCGGTGTCCATGAGCATCCCCAGCGCCGCCGCCAGGTCGGTCTGCAGGAGTTCGGCCTGGAATACGCCGCCGACGCCTGCCTGAGCAAGCACCTGGCCTATTTCCTGGCCCGAAGCTGGCAGAACGCCCAGTCGAACCCTGAGATTTCCGCCCTCGCCTCGGAGCGGGTGCGCGAAAGCCAGGGGGCCCATTTTATCTGCCCCACCGCTGTGCTGTTTAACGGCGGGGTGTTCAAGGCCGACCCGGTGCGGCAGCGGGTCCTTGACCTGTTCGCCCGGTGGAACGACGGTGACCCGATTCAGGAGCTGACCGGCACCCATTTCGACCTGGCGGTCTCCAAAGGCGCGGCCCACTACGCCCGCACCCTGATGACCGGCGAGGGGATCCGCATCAAGTCCGGCACCGCCCGCTCCTACTATATCGGCCTGGAGACCTCCATGCCCGCGGTTCCCGGCCTGGTGCCGCCGATCAAGGCGGTCTGCGTAGTTCCCCAGGGGATGGAGGAGGGAACCGAGGCGGCCCTGAAAGGTCAGCAGTTCGGGCTGGTCACCGGCGAGCCGGTGGAGTTTCGGTTCTTCAGCTCCAGCGTGCGTGCCGGCGACGAGGTCGGTGCCATCGTCGATGACCAAAGTGATCTGGAAGAAACCGCATGCCTCGAGGTGACTTTGCCCGCCCAGGGCGAAGGCGCAGGCGAGGTGGTGCCGGTGGAGTTGCATTCGGTCGTCACCGAGCTGGGCACCCTGGAGTTATGGATGCGTCACCAGCCGAGCGGCCAGCAGTGGAAGGTGGAGTTCAATGTCCGGCCCCAGTAAGTCTCAGCCCCGTTTTTTTATCGGCATCGACCTCGGTACCACCAACAGCGTCCTGGCCTACTTCGATCGCAACCGCCCGGAGCGCGGCCTGCAGGTGCTGCCGGTGCCCCAGTGGGAGGGGCCGGGAAGCACGACCGAAGACGAGCTGCTGCCCTCCTTCAGTTACTGCCTCTCGGCCGCCGAGCGCCAGGGGGCTTTCAGCTCTGACAGCGGGCCGCCGGCATCGCCCCTGGAGGGCTGGGTTCCGGGAGTATTCGCCCGCGCCCAGATGGCCTTCAGCCCGGGGCGGGTGATCCATTCGGCCAAGTCCTGGCTCTGCCACATGGACGTCGACCGTACCGG
>CALZIZ010000114.1:10454-11635 GCA_945787465.1 uncultured Desulfuromonadales bacterium | reverse complement strand
TCGAGGAGGGAGCCGAACTGCTGCTGGGCGGCAGCGAACCTCCTGCGGGCCTTCAGAAGGGGTATTACGTGCAACCGACGGTCTTCGGCCGGGTCAGCCCGCAGATGACCATCGCCCGGGAGGAGATCTTCGGGCCGGTCCTCTCCATCCTCAGCTACCGGGACGAGGAGGAGGCGGTGCGCATCGCCAACGATTCCATCTACGGGCTGGCAGGCGCCGTGTGGTCCGCCGATGCCGAGCGGGCCAAGAGCCTGGCGCGAAAGATCCGCGCCGGACAGATCGACATCAACGGCGGCCGCTTCAACCTGATGGCCCCCTTCGGCGGCTTCAAGCAGTCGGGGCATGGCCGGGAGTTCGGCAGATTCGGGCTGGAGGAGTATCTCGAGGTCAAGTCGCTGCAGCTTTGAGGAGCGTGACTAAGGAGTGGCAACCAAGGACGCAGATTTTGTAGGATGGGCAGAGTAACACGATGCCCATGCCGACCATGCTAGTAATTCACATGCTACAAGCCCAATGGGCAAGGGGCATTAGGCTTTCGCGTAACTAATTCAGCCCAAGTTAAAAACCGGCGGGTCGCGTCCCGCCAGACGCCTTCATTTTTGCAAGCCACCAAAAACGAAGCAAAAAGTGGCTTCCCCTGCGGGGGGCATTTCTTTCGCATGGTTTCAGAGTTCTATTCTAATGTTGTTGCCCATAGAGCAAGGCGGTGCTGCGTGGCAGCGAAAAGCGAACTGCCCCATGCTCACAGGTTCGCAATGGGTAAGACGGTGAGGGCGGTGGGGCTTCGTGTAGCAGGCTGCAGATGACTACCGCCCCTTGGACCCCAAAGTCTTTGGGCTCCGTTGGTCTCTTCTGCTTTCGGGACATGACGGAGAAACGTGGGCACAACCTAACCCATTGTGAGCCTGCGAGCATGGGGTCTGTCGCTTTCAGGTTGGCCGAAGCTCGAAGGGATTTCGCCAGCAGCAACGATCGAAGGGGATACAGAACCTACCGTTACAGAAATAAAAAAGCCGCTTTTTGCTTACTTTTTGTCGGCTCTTACAAAAAGTAAGGCGTCTGGCGGGACGCGACCCGCCGGTTTTGGTTTGTTCCAAATTCAAAGAGGACAAAATGAACGATCTGGCCCCCTATCTGGGATTTGCCTCGGTGAGCCTGATGGTTGCCCTCTCGCCGGGGCC
>CALZIZ010000114.1:0-10386 GCA_945787465.1 uncultured Desulfuromonadales bacterium | reverse complement strand
GGCAGCAACGGCCCTGGGGCTTTCGGCCCTGCTGCAATATTCTGCGATGGCCTTTTACGCCCTCAAGGTGCTGGGCGTCGCCTACCTCGTCTACCTGGCAATGCGTTCCTTTCGCAGCGCCTCGGCGCTCGGCGCGCCGGGTAAGTCCACAACCAGATCCCTGCGCCAGATATACCGCAACGGCGCCCTGGTCAGCCTCACCAATCCCAAGATCTCGCTGTTGATGCTGGCGCTGCTCCCCCAGTTTATCAACCCGGCAGCGGCCCACCCCGAAACCCAGATCGCCCTTATGGGCACCATGCACGCGATTATCGCCGGAATGGTCCACACCCTGGTGGTCGGTTTCTCAGGGGAGATTTCGCGGCGCCTCAAAAGCTCCGGAGGCATGCAGCGGGTCATGCGCTGGGCCGCCGGAACCCTTTTTCTGAGCTTCGGCGTGCGCTTGGCTTTCACCCAGCGTCCCTAGAGAATCTGGCTGAGAAACAGCTTGGTGCGTTCGTTACGGGGGTTTTCGAAAAACTCGTGGGGGTTGTTCTCTTCGACGATGCTCCCCTCGTCCATGAACATCACCCGGTGGGCCACGCTCTTGGCGAAATTCATCTCGTGGGTGACCACCAGCATGGTCATCCCCTCCTGCGCCAGCTCGATCATGACAGGCTGCGGGCAATCGCCACGCGCTGCTGCTGCCCGCCGGAGAGCTGCCCCGGAAACTTCTTGGCCTGCTCGGCGATATGCACCTTCTCCAGGTACATCATCGCCGCCTCTTCGGCCTCTTTCTTGGCGGTCTTGCGTACCCAGATCGGCCCCAGGGTCAGGTTCTCAAGGATGCTCAGGTGCGGAAAGAGGTTGAAGTGCTGGAAGACCATCCCCACTTCGGCGCGGACCTTTTCGATATTCTTGATGTCGTTGGTCAGTTCGGTACCGTCAACGACGATCCGCCCCCTCTGATGTTCCTCGAGCCTGTTGATGCAGCGGATCATGGTCGATTTTCCCGATCCGGACGGCCCGCAGACGACGATCCGTTCCTGCGGCTGTACCTGCAGGTTGATGTCGCTGAGCACGTGGAAATCACCGTACCACTTGTGCATCCCCTCGATCTCGATAATCGGACTGCCGGCAGGGCTCAAACGTTTTTCCGTGGTTTGTTCACTCATAGCATTCTCACCGGATTCGGCCCTTTTCAGCGGCCGGTGTGCAAATCTTTTTCCAGCTTGCGACTGTAGCTCGACATGGCGAAACAGCAGATGAAATAGAGCATCGCCAAAAAGATATAGGCCTCAGTGGAAAAGCCCATCCACTTGGGGTTGGAAAGGGTCACCTGGGTGGTTTTAAGCACATCGTAGAGGGCGATAATCACCACCAGCGAGGTGTCCTTGAAGGCCGAGATCAGAATCCCGACGCTCGGCGGGATGACGATTTTGAGCGCCTGGGGCAGAATGATCAGCCGCATCGCCTGGCCGTAGTTGAGCCCCATCGAGTCGGCCGCCTCGTACTGCCCCTTGGGGATCGCCTGCAGCCCGCCGCGCACCACCTCGGCGATATAGGCTGCGGTAAAGAGGATGATCGCCACCTGGGCGCGCAGGATCTTGTCGACGGTGATCCCCTCGGGCAAAAACAGCGGGAACATCACCGAGGACATGAACAGCAGACTGATCAGCGGCACTCCGCGGATCAGTTCGATGTAGACCACGCAGAGCGACTTGATCGCCGGCAGCCTGGAGCGGCGGCCAAGGGCCAGCAGAATCCCCAGCGGGTAGGCGCAGACCATGCCGAACAGCGACAGCATCAGGGTCAGCGGCAGCCCGCTCCACTGGGCTGTTTCGACCAGGGTCATACCGAAGAAACCGCCGCGCATCAGCGCCGCCATGAGGATCATGCCGACCAGCCAGTAGAGGCCCAGCGAACGTTTCCAGCGGTGGCGCTCCTTGGAATAGAAGACCAGCGAGAGCAGGATAATGATGCTGGTGATCGGCCGCCACTGCTCACCGTCGGGAAAGAAACCGAACAGGATGAAGCTGATGTTGTTGGGGATGATCGACCAGCAAGCACCGTCGATGTCGCGGCAGGCCTCGCTGCTGCTGATCCAGAGGCTGTCGATAAAGGCCCATTTGATCAGCGGCGGCACGCTGAGCCAGAGACCGTAGAGCACCAGCAGGGTCAGCAGCGAGTTGAACCAGTTGTTGAACAGGTTCTCGCGCATCCAGCCGAGCACGCCGACCTGGGTGACAGGCGGCTTCAGGACTTCTCGCTGCAGAGAGGGGGTCGCATCACTCATCGCATCACCTCTCCACCAGAGCCATCTTCTTGTTGTACCAGTTCATGATCACCGAGGTCGACAGACTGAAGAACAGGTAGACCACCATGATCAGCGCCACCCCTTCGATCGCCTGGCCGGTCTGATTGATGGTGGTGTTGGCCACGGCGACGAAATCGGGATAACCGATCGCCACCGCCAGCGAACTGTTTTTGGTCAGGTTGAGCATCTGGCTGGTCAGCGGCGGGATGATCACCCGCAGCGCCTGCGGCAGGATCACCAGGTGCAGCACCTGCCCCGGTCTCAAACCGATCGCCATGGCCGCTTCGACCTGTCCTCGGCTGACCGACTGGATGCCGGCGCGCACGATCTCCGCGACAAAGGCCGAGGTATAAAGCACCAACCCGATCAGCAGGGCGGCGAACTCGGGACTGACCGTCAGCCCGCCTATGAAGTTGAAGCCGCGAAGTACCGGCAGGTCCATCGCCGTCGGCGCGCCGTAACCGAGCCAGACCAGCGCCGGCAGCAACAGGCAGAGCAGCAGGCCGAGACGATGGGCCGGAAAGGGTTTCCCGGTGGCATCCTGGCGTTTGTGCGCCCAGCGGGCCAGCCCCCACCAGAGGGCGACGGCGACCAGCAGCGCCCAGGCCATCAGCGAATGGGCGGCATGGGCTTCGGGAATGCCGAAAATCAACCCCCGATTGCAGAGGAAGACTCCGGGGATGGGGTTGAGGGCCTGGCGCGGGGCGGGAAAAGCCTCGTAAAAAAGCGCGTACCAGAAGAAGAGTTGCAGCAGCACCGGGATGTTCTGCATCAGCTCGATGAACCAGGCGGAGAGTTTTGCCACCAGCCAGTTGTGCGAAAGCCGGGCGATGCCGATGATGGTGCCGAGAATGGTGGTAATGATGATGCCGAGAAAGGCGACTTTAATGGTGTTGAGCGCGCCGACCAGCAACGCTTTGCGGTAGGTATCGGCGGCCGAATAGGCGATGGGCGACTCGCCGATTTCAAAGGCCGCCTCTTTGGCGAGAAAGTCGAAGCCGGTGGCGATATTCTGCCGGGCCAGGTTTGCCTGGGTGTTGGAGAACAGGTAATAACTGACAAAGCCGACCACCAGCAGCGCCGCGACCTGAAAGACGATGCCGCGTTTGACCGGGTCGCGCCAGAAGGGGACCTTGGGCAGGGTTGACGATGGGGTCTTGGTCGTCACAATGATCGCCTGTCATGGCAAAAAACACCTGAAAAACCAAAGCAAAACCGGCGGGTCGCGTCCCGCCAGACGCCTTACTTTTTGTAAGAGCCGACAAAAAGTAAGCAAAAAACGGCTTCCCCTGCGGGGGGCATTTCTTTCGCCGGGTTTCAGAGGACTTACCCAACGGCCTTCCTGGTTACCAGAGCACTGCTGCGTAGCAACGAAAAGCGAACGGCCCCATGCTCACAGGTTCGCAATGGGTTAAACGGTGAGGGCGGTGGGTCTTCAAGTCACGGGCCAGGTCAAACCAGCGGTTCTAAAATCTTTTCGACCCCTTTGTCCCTTCGAACGCCGAACCTTTACGAAGAAACGTCGGCCCAATCTAACCCATTGTGAGCCTGCGAGCATGGGGGCAGTTGCCTGCCGTTTCAACAACGAAACAATGCGGTTGATTCCTGTGCTACAACCACGGGGCACAACCCTTCCAAACTGATCATAAGAAGCCGTTTCTTTTGGTTCGTTTTCTTTGCGGCTTTCCAAAGAAAATGAACCCGGCTCTCGGGCCGGGACCCGAGGGTTTTGACTTTGTCTTTAAAACCTAAAACCCATTGCCCCGGGCCAATCCAACCGCCCGGGGCCATCGTATCAACTTACTTAAAAGGCGGCGAGTACATCAACCCGCCATTGGTCCACAGGGCGTTCAGCCCGCGCTCGATACCGAGGGTGGTGTTGACCCCGACGTTGCGCTCGAACACTTCGCCGTAGTTGCCCACCTGCTTGATGATGTTGTAGACAAATTTCTCATCGAGCCCCAGGGCCTTGCCGTTGCCTTCGGTGACGCCGAGAAAGCGCTGGACAATCGGATCCTTGCTCTTGAGCTTTTCGTCGACATTCTGCGAGGTGATCCCCAGCTCTTCGGCGTTGATCATCGCCAGCACCGAGAAGTCGACGATGTCGCGCCACTGGTCGTCACCGTGACGGACCGCCGGCGCCAGAGGCTCTTTGGAGATGATTTCGGGCAGGATGATGTAATCCTTCGGGTTCGGTGCCACGGCACGGGTGCCGGCCAGCTGGGAAGCGTCGGAGGTCAGCACGTCGCAGCGCCCGGCGAAGAAGGTCTTGGCCAGTTCGGTGGTCGACTCGATGACCACCGGTTTCCATTGCATCTTGTTGTTGCGGAAAAAGTCCGCGGCATTCTGCTCGGTGGTGGTACCGGGCAGTACGCAGACGGTGGCGCCGCCCAGCTCCTTGGCGCTCTTGACGCCGAGCTTTTTGGCGATCATGAAGCCCTGGCCGTCATAGTAATTGACGGTGACGAAATTGAGGCCCAAGGAGGTTTCGCGGCTCAGGGTGCGGGTGGCGTTACGGGTGAGCAGATCGATCTCGCCCGACTGCAGGGCGGTGAAGCGCTGCTGGGCGGTCAGCGGGGTGAACTTGACCTTTTTGGCATCGCCGAAAACCGCCGCTGCGACCGCGCGGGCGGTGTCGACATCCAGCCCTTTCCAGACCCCTTTTTCATCGGGCATGCCGAAACCGAAGACGCCGCCATTGACGCCGGCCTGCACAAATCCCTTTTTCTTAACCGCATCCAGGTCAGCTCCGGCGTGGGCAAAACCCACCGCCAACAGCGACATGCCTACGGCCAAAGTCATCAACCTCTTGAGTCTCATTCGTTTACTCCTTCGCATTGAATGGGGGTGTGTGAAACAAAGAGCCCGACCATATCGATCGTCCTGGAATCCTTTGGGGTGAGGCGTGAACTGTGAAGAGAATTCAAAAAACGCCGTTCTAAAATTTATACTTCACCATTGCCCTTCTGTCAAATCCCAACTCCTTAAAAATACAGCCGGTTGCCCCAGGGCCTGCCGCCAGAAATCACCTGAAGCGGGAGCTCGCCGACTTGATGGCAGCCTCCAATCTGGACCAGGCTTGCTCCACCCCCTCTTTCAGATCCTCCCAGGCATCGTCACTGGCTCCACGAAGTTCTTGCAGCTTGTTTTTGACCGAGGCGCGTTTTTCCTGCAAATCTTCTATGATTTCATAGTAATTGACCTTGGCCTCGGCTTCGGCCTTGGACGCCTTGGCCTTGAGGGTGTCGATCTTGGCATTCCATTCATCCAGCTGCGCTTTTAATTTCTCTTCATAGGCTTGTTTCTTATTCATGGTTTGCTCCGTTTCGGCTGCAAGTGGCGGTTCATGCCTTGTCATTGAGTCAAAAACCAGAATCTTTCAAAGCTTTTTGACCAATTGCCGGGCTGCGGTCTGCACCGGGTCCCACACCGGCGAGAAAGGCGGTGCATAGCTTAAGTCGAGATCGATCAGGTCGCCCACGGTCATAGCGGCGGTCAGAGCGGTGGCGATGATGTCGATGCGCTTGGCTGCCCCTTCCATGCCGACGATCTGCGCCCCGAGCAGACGACCGCTGCCCTGCTCGCCGATCAGTTTGACGGTGATCGGCCCCGAGCCCGGATAATAGCCGGCCCTGGTTCTGGTTTCGATGGTCGCTGAGGCGTATCGGCAGCCAAGGCTTTGCAGTTCTTTTTCCTGCAGGCCGGTGCGCGCCACCTCGACCTCGCAGATCTTGCTGACCGCCGTTCCGACAACCCCCGGAAACCAGGCCTGACGGCCACAGAGGTTGGTTCCGGCCACCAGCCCCTGCTTGTTGGCCACCGTACCGAGGGCGATATACACCGGCTGACCGGTCAGCCGGTGAACGGTGGCCACGCAATCGCCTGCTGCCCAAACGTTGGGGGTGCTGGTTCGCATTCGGCCATCGACTTTGATGGCGTTCTTGGCACCCAGCTCCAGGCCGGCCGCCTCGGCCAATTCCGCATTGGGTCGAACCCCCATACCCAGGATGACAATATCGGCCGGCAACCTGCGCTGGGCGGTGATGACCGCCATGACACGCCCGCCATTGACCTCAAACGCCCGGAACTCCTCGGACAACAGTAGATCAACGCCGATATCCCGCAGCGCCTGGGACACCAGCGCGCCCATGTCCGGATCGAGGGTACTCATGACCTGCTGACCGCGCTGCACCAGTGAAACCTCAACCTGCTGGCGAACCAGTGCTTCGGCCATCTCCAACCCGATATACCCGCCGCCGACCACCACCGCCCGTTGAGGTTTTTCCCGGGCAAGAAACTCCTTCACCCGAATGCCGCTGCTCAGGGTCGACAGCCCGAAAATCCCCTCGGCGCCGGCCCCGGGCGCATCGGGGCAAAAAGGGCGGGCACCGGTGGCGATCAACAGTTGATCGTAAGGTTCATAGATAATCTTGCCGTTGCCGGCACGGACCTCGACGCGCTGGGCAACAGCGTCGATCCGGGTCACTTCGTGCCCGGTGCGAACATCGATAGCGTATTTTTCCCGGAACCGTTCGGGGGTACGGGCCACCAGGCTGTCGACATCATCGACCAGGCCACCGATATAGTAAGGCATGCCACAGGCGGAGTAGGAGGTATGGGCTGTTTTCTCCAGCACCAGGATGTCTCGTTCAGGCTGTTCGCGGCGAATTTTTGCCGCGGCACTCATTCCCGCAGCGTCCCCGCCTATGATAACGACACGACCTTCGGACATTAAGGCCTCCCTCAGAGATCAGGAAAACAGCAGGATGGACCAAAGCTTTTCACCCCCAGTCTACCCGACCAAACAGCCAAGGCAAGCGATCCAAACCCTCAGCATTCACCGCAGGTCGGCACCGAAAGATAGCTGGTCGCCCACAACATGACACCTCGAAAAACCAAAAGGTGCCTTGTTGAAAAGTTGGCAAGTCCCTCTATCCTTTGGTTATACCCCGCCACGCCTCAATAGAGATTCCGAAGTTCCGGCGGAAAGCCCCTTGTATCTGACAGATTTCCCGGCTCAGGTTGACCTGATCGGGGCAAGAGCGGGCCGGGGACAAGAGACAGGGAGATCGTTGACAGAGCTGAGGCAATGAAAAAGCCGTCTCTTTGCATCAACAAGGCCCAAGATTACCTTCAAACCAAGGAGGAGACCCTGATGACATCCATGAAAAAAGCCATGCTGTTGCTGTCCGCTACGCTGGTTGGGATAAGTCTGTTTTCGCTGCAGTTGGCCCACGCCCACTGCCAGATCCCCTGCGGGATCTATGATGATTATGCCCGGGTCCAGTCTATGCTCGAAGACATCGCAACGGTCGAAAAGGCCATCAAACAAATTGGCGATCTGGCAGGAAAGTCCGACCCCCTGTCGCAAAACCAGCTGGTGCGTTGGGTCATGAACAAAGAAACCCATGCGCAGAAGATCATCGCGACCATCAGCGACTACTTTCTGACCCAACGGGTCAAACCAAGCCAGAAAGACTACGCCGAGCGGCTGCAAAAACATCACGCGGTGATCGTCGTAGCCATGCAGGCCAAGCAGAATGCTGATGCCAAATACGCCAAAACCCTCCGGGAGGCCATCGAGGCGCTGGCGCCCTACTATCCGAAGCACAAGCACTAAAGAAAACCACATCAGCCAGGCCTTTCTCCGCCTCGCAAGAACCGGTCTCCCGGCCTCGTTTGGCACCACACCCAGCAACTGCTGAGCAAGACGAGCAGGGCCACTGGGCAACTTACAGGGAAATTCCTCCATTACAGGAATGCCCTTTTCGAAGACGAAAGAGATAGGATAAACAAAAGGCGGCTTTTGAAGGATGTTGCATCCTGAATTTTTTACGACTTGAGAGCCAAAAGGTTTCAAAAATCATCCTACTTGATCAACCGCCGCCGCATGCGCAGCACCGCCAGCGGACACAGAATCGCTCCGAAGACGACCAGATAGGCCAAGCTCCAGAGCAGTCCGGCGTGCAGCGCGCCCATGGTCATCGCCCGGGCCAGCCCGACCAGGTGGGTCAGGGGCAGCGCCTGGGCGGCCAGTTGCGCCCAGGGAGGCAGGTTTTCCAGCGGAAAGAAGGTGCCGCTGAACAAAAACATCGGGGTAATGATCAAAAAAATCGGGACGTTGAAGGTTTCGATGTTCGGCACCAGCGAAGTGAAAAGCATCCCCAGGGCGCCGAAGGCGATACCGCCAAGCAAGGCCAGGGGCAGGATCAGCACCCCTGCCGGATAACTCACCAGCCCGAAGAGGCTGATCACCAGCAACATCAGGGCTGCGGCGATCACCGACTTGGTCGCCGCCCAGGCGATCTCGCCGGTGATGATCTCGTCGAGGGTCAGCGGAGTGGCGAGCATGGCGTCGAAGGTCTTCTGGTAGTACATGCGGACGAAGGAGGCGTATGAGGTCTCAAAAAACGCATTATACATGATGGTGACCGCAAGCAGCGCCGGGGCGATGAAGCGAACGTAGGAGACCTCGGTGCCGCGCCAGGCAAACTCCCCCACCAGGGCCGAGAGCCCCACGCCGAAGGCCAGCAGGTAGAGCATCGGCTCGAGCAGCGGCGGCAGAAAACTGATCTTCCAGGTGCGCCGGTAGACACTGAAGTTACGCTGCCACACCCGCAGAAAGCGTCTCGAGATTCGCCGTTTCATTCGCGAAGCTCCCGTCCGGTGAGCTTTAAAAAAACATCCTCCAGGCTCGCCAGGCGCAAGGTGCATCCCTGGCGGGCAAAGTCGCGGGAGAGGTGGATAAACAGATCGTCGCCTGGCAGGTTGTAAATAAGCAGCCGGCGCCCCAGGTCTTCGAAAGCCACCCCCTGCCCCTCCAGATACTGGCGCATCTCGGCGCTGGGCGAAACCACCTCGATGACCTCGCGGCCGACATGGCCGAGGATCAGCTGCTGCGGCTGCCCTTCGACCAGAATCTTGCCCCGGTCGATGATGATCAGCCGGTCGCAGAGCCGCGAGGCCTCTTCGAGATAATGGCTGGTCAGCAAAATGGTCAGGCCGCGGGCCTTGAGATCTTCGAGGCGCTGCCACACCTGGTGCCTTGACTGGGGGTCGAGCCCGGTGGTCGGTTCGTCTAAAATCAGCAGTTCGGGATTGTTGATCAGGGCGCGGGCCAGCACCAGGCGCCGTTTCATCCCCCCGGAAAGCTCCTGGATCTTGGACTGGGCGCGCCCGTCGAGGGCGAAGAACTCGAGCAGGCTCCAGGCCTCCCGCTCGGCCTGGGCCCTGGGGATGTCGAAGTAGCGGGCGAAGACCAGCAGGTTGTCGAGCAGGTTCAGGTCGGGGTCGAGGTTGTCCTCCTGTTGGCAGACGCCGATGCGGTACTTGACCTGGCGCAGATGTTCGCCCAGGTCGTGACCGAAGACCTTGAGCTTGCCGCCGCTGACCGGACTGTAGCCGTAGAGCATGCGAATGGTGCTGGTCTTGCCGGCGCCGTTGGGGCCGAGCAGGCCGAAACATTCGCCTTTTTCGACCGCGAAGGAGATACCGTCGACGGCAGCGAAATCACCGAAGGTCTTGCGCAGGTTTTCGCTTTCGATGACGTAGGGCATGGTCTTTCCCAGATCCAGAGCGGCAGGCTACAGAATTGTACCTCGAATCCTCCGATTCGGCATCCGGGTGCCGGGAAGATTTCGGTTGGCAGGGAGTCCGGCCGTTGACAGGTTGTGGGGGAAAGGTTTTTAATCGGGAAGGTATGTATCGCACCCTGTTCCGGGTTTAACGACGTCCAGGGGTTGTAGGGTGGGACCTGCCCCACCAAAAATTTCAAACCGAAATCGACCATGACCGAGACCTCACAAACGCCTGAAGCATCCCCCCCAGGTAAATGGCGCAACCTTGCCCTGCTGGCGCTGGCCGAACTGCTGGCCATGGCCCTGTGGTTCTCCGCCTCGGCAGTGATCCCCCAGCTCGGTGCCGAGTGGCAGTTGGGCGACGGCGCTCGGGCCTGGCTGACCATGAGCGTGCAGCTCGGCTTTGTGGTCGGGGCCCTGCTCAGTGCCCTGCTCACCCTGCCCGACCGGATTGCGACGCCGCGCCTGATCGCCCTCGCCTGCCTGGCCGCCGCCCTGGCCAACGGGGCGATC